>JAITXV010000013.1 GCA_031284605.1 Acholeplasmatales bacterium
GATTTTTTAATATTTTTTGCTTGACTAGTCAACTTTTGAATATAGTTATCTTTACCAACGCTAGATACAATTGCTTTACAATTTCCAGATACTACAAAACTTCCTGAATATAGTTGGTCTCCTGGCTTTTTAATAATAATATCTGATTCTCCTGTTAAAGAAGATTCATTTACTTCTACTGAACCAAACTTAATAATTGAGTCAGATACTATCTGCTTTCCACCTTCAAGAACTAATATATCATCAAGAACTATATCTTCTGGTTTAACTGATAAGGTATCACTATCTCTTATAACAGTAACTGTAGGTTGAGTTATTAAACTAAAATTATCTATCATCTTTTTAGCTTTTATTTCTTGAACTATACCTATAGCTATATTTATTATTAATACGAATACAAACATAGATTGTTGCCACAAAGATACGCTTATTAACCATCCAAATATTGCAAATATTGCAATATTAAATACTGAAAATATATTATCAAAAAATATTCTAAAATAACTCTTTGATTTTTTAGTAACTGTTTTGTTATTTAATTTAAGAGCTATTCTATCTTCAACATCATCAGCAGTCAATCCTTTTTGTAAATCTGGTTGATATCTTCTTACAACTATTGGAGTCTTTTCTTTTTTAAAGCGACTAAAAATTGAATGTTTGGCGACTATTACATCGGAGTTTTTATCTTTTTGAGTAGGTTTAGGATTTTTAGTGACATTAGGTTTTGTTTTTACTAATTCATCATTAAAAAGTGCAGTTGGTTCATTTAACACCACTTTCTTATCCTTAGTTTTAGAGCTTGGGGTTGCTTCTTGCACTATATCGTCATTTAAGTTTTGGGTTAACTTAATTTCTTCTTGCTTTTTAGCTTCGACTTCGTCTATATTAAACAAAGTAGGTAATTCTTCTTTTATTTCTTTTTTCTTTTTAGTTTTTGGAACGCTTACTTCTTCTACCTTTTCTTCTTTAACTATTAAATCATTAGAAACCGCGCTAACGCTAGAACTATCTTTTTTTGTCTTTTTAGTAGTTGGAGTATCTTCTAAAGAAACTTGGTTATTAGGTAAAGAATCAAGTGTCTTAGCGCTATTATTGTTTTTAACTTCTTTAGAACTATCTAAAGAAATATCTTTTGTAGATACTTTTTCTTCTTCGTTTAAGTTTGTATTAATAACTTGTTTTTTTGCCATAATAGTTTCCTTTTTTCTTTATAAAAATCCTGCAATGCCTAGAGCATTTCTAAATACGTCAGAAGCCTCAAAATCTTGAGCATTTCTTGCCTCTATATATTTATTATATACGTTTATTATGTTTTTATTGATAATAATGTTTTTATATAACCCTAATATTTTTAACATTACTATTTCAGTATTAACTAAAGAGGCTATTTTTAATAAATCTTTTTCTTTATTGATATTTTTGTTAGTCTCAATAATTATAGATATTGCATTTGCACTATTGAAATCGTTAGATAACTCTAAGATAAATGAATCTAAAATAGAACATAATGTTTGTTTAGTACTAATATTTTCATATTTTAATTGTAACTTTTTATTTCTTAAAGTTTTATAAATTTTATCTATTTCTTTTTGATATTGGATAATTAAATCTTTGCTATATGAGATTGGTGTTCTATAATTAGTTGAAAGTAACAACATCCTTAAAGCTAATGGGTTATATTCTTTAATCAAATCTTTCGCAAATATTATATTACCTAAAGACTTACTCATTTTAGTATCTCCCATATTTAAAGCGTTAACATGAACCCAAAAAGATGATAAATGTTTGTGCGAAGCACAAGCTTGAGCATTTTCATTTTCGTGATGTGGAAATACTAAATCGATCCCTCCTCCGTGAATATCTATTTCTTTACCAAATATTGAATCAATCATAACTACGCATTCAGTATGCCATCCAGGTCTTCCTTCTCCAAATGGGGAATTAAACTTAATACCTTCACCAGTTATTTTCCATAATGCAAAATCATAAGCATTATCTTTAGATTTGCTGTTTTCTATTCTTACACTTTCAAGACTATTATTTAACTTTCTATTAGATAATTCACCATAATTTTCTAAAGAAGAAGTTTTAAAATATACACCGCTATCTGTAATATAAGCGTATCCAGTGTCTACTAAATTTTTAATATAGTTAATCATTTCTAATATATATTCTGTTGCACGAGGTGCAAAGGTAGGAGCTTTTGAATTTAGTTTTTTATAGACAGAGGTATATCTTTTGATATAGTAAGCAGTTAATTCTTTTTCACTTATTTTCTTTTCAATACTTTTTGCAATTATTCTATCATCAATATCAGTTATATTAGATACAAAAACTACTTTATAGCCAACATATTCAAAAAACCTTCTTAAAGCATCATAAAATACTAAAGGTCTAGCGTTCCCTATATGAATATCATTATAAACAGTAGGACCGCATACATACATATTAATAGTTTTCCCATTAAGTGGCACAAATTCTTCAATTTTGTTTTTTAGTGTGTTATATAGTCTAATCATCGTTATCCTTTCTAAAATATTATAAAAAAGGTCAATGATGACCTTTTTTAATGCTTTTTTAAGTTTTTATTTTAGTGTTCTAAAATAGAATGTTGAAGTACTTAATTCAACTTCTTTACCATTTAAAATTCCATATACTTTTAATACAAATACTTCATTATCATCTAAACCTGAATAACTAATATTAGTTGATAATCCTGTTAACACAAAAGGAGACAACTCTTTAATTTCTAAATTATTATGATATATTTTAACTTTAAGACCTTTGATTTCATCTTCACTAATAGCGACTTCATTTCCAAGTGAATCATAACCTATAATATTAACAACTGCATCATAATCATGTTCTGTTACTACTTGGTTGTCTATACTTACTACTACATCAACAGTTTTAATCTCAAATTGATAAAGCAAAATTTTAACAACTGGATCTTTTTTAGTTTCCCCTCTAAAGTATGAATAAACGCTAACACGGTATACAGTATTTTCTGCTAAATTACCTATTTCAAAACTTTCATTATTTTTGATGGCTGTTTGGTTTTTACCACTTGTTAGGGTTTCAACTAAAGTTTCCCCACTTTCATTAGGAGTAGAAGACAATGTAACTTCAGCTGTTACTGCGTCTTTATTTAGTTCAATTCTAGTCTCATTTGTATGAACTTCAACATATAATAAGCCACTATCGTATAATAAACTTTCTTGTACTTCTAAAGTAATTGATGATTTAGTAACACTAGTGTTTTCTTCAGATACTGTAACAGATGCTGTAAGAGTAGTAAATGAATATCTATATATTTCAGTATTTTCTTTACCACTAACTGTAGCACTTACTACTACTTCATAAGTAGTACCACCTTTAAGAGTTTTGTAAGATAATTTATCAACTACGTTATTATTAGTATTTTTACTAGCATTTCCTTCAAATAAGGAAGCTTTAACAGAAGCAGCAGTAATTTTAGATTCAGTATCAATAATTTCAATAGTAGCTTCATATGAATCATATGTAGTTGTGCTTGATACTATGTTAAATGATACAACACCTGTTTTAATTACTTTTGAAGATAAAACTACACCGTTAGATACTAAAGATATAGTATATTCTGTGTCTAATTCTAAATTAACTAAAACTATGTGGTCACTTAAAGCAGATGAAATCTCTAAATTATATTCACTAGCACTTACTACTACACTAACAGTGTTAGAAGTAACTGTATTGTTTAAATCATTTACTTTTACATCAAAAGATATTGAATTACCTAAAACTTTAGAGTTTCTAATATAACCGTGAACTTCACTATTTAAATTTTCAAAGAAAGTTGAAGGAAGAATTGCTTCTTCTAATGAACTAACTAATAAACCTACATTTTGAGTATTTGATGCAGCACTTATGGCATCTACATCGCTATTTAATACTCTTTTTGAAGCATTAGTGGTAACATCAATACCATAACTACCTATTCTATAAATATTACTATAAGTAGTACTATTAGAAGGAACAGTAGCTACTAAACCAGAAACTAATACATGTTCAATTCTTGAAAATTGATCTATAGAATTTACAGTAACTTTACCATAAGATAAACCATTGTTTAAAGGATATGCGGCGTTATATTCACCTACTAATCCAGCAACCCTTAGTGTATCATCGTTATTTACTGCTTTATCATTTTTAGTGCCTTCTGCGTTTACAAAATTAAAGTTTTTAACTGTAATATCACCAGTGTTATAAATATTAGTCAATGTTTCTTGATTAGAATATTTACCAACAACACCTGCTATATTAATAGTCATAGAAAATGGTTGAATTGAAGTAACTAAACTATTAAATACAATGCTAGTATCGCTACCTAACTTGTTTGTAACGTGTGGTAAACTTGAACTAACTGTATAACCAATAACACCACCGATATTCATTGAATTAGTACCAAATAAATTAATAGATAAAGTAACATTTTGAGTAACTAAATTAGTTACTAAACCTTCACAATAACCAATAACACCACCAACATTAGAAGGAGTTTTAGAATTTCCATCAAATCTTCCTACTAAAGAAGAATTTTTAACTACTACATTCTCAATAATTGAATTAGCACTTACTCTTCCTGCTAAAATTCCAACGTGAGTTGTAGAAATATATGTAGTATCAACAACTGTTATATTATCTAGAGTTAAATCTTTGATATTATAAATAGAATTTGTAGAATCGGCTTGGATATATCCAAAAAGTCCGTGATAGATAGGTTTAGTAGCTGTAGATAAAACTATATTTTTAACTGCAAAGTTATTTCCATTTAAATGTCCTTTAAATGCTTTAGCACTTTGATTGCTTGAAAAGAAACTTTCACCTTGTAAAATTTCACCTCCAAAGTCTATATCATTTTCTAAAATGAAATAAGAATCAGAATTATCACTAATTGCTTTAAATTCATCAACAGTAGTTATTGAGATAGGAGTAGTAGAATTTTGTCCTTTATTAGTAGTAGTAAATACTTTACTATCTAATTTTTTAGATTCATTACTATTTTCTAAAGTGCCCCATACTTCAACAGAGTAAGAAGTATCTTTAAGTAAACCAGTTACTTTTAAAAGATGAGTTTCTGTTTCTTTTATGAAAACAGCATCTTCATCTCTAGCAGCTTCATAGGTGCTACCATCTAAACGAGCTATTAATAGTAAAGAAGAAATTCTTAAAGAAGATGATGGATCATCTACTTTTAAATTTACCTCAATTGATTCATTAGCAACTGTGCTGCTAAACCATTCAATTTTTACTTTGTCATTTTTACAAGATACTAATAGTATACTTGCAAATAATATTGTTATTAAAATTAATATTTTTTTCATAATTGTTTACCTATTTCCTTAATAGTTTTTAAAATGTTCTTTTTAACGGTGGTTTTACCAAGAAGTACGATCATAACTGGTAAACTTGGACCGTGAAGATGAGATGTTGTGCATACTCTTAGTGGAATATATAGTTCTTTTCCTTTTATAAGAGTTTCACTTGAGATTTGTTTTATGATGTTTTCTATTGCTTCTACCTCAAATTTTGGTAAATCATCTAGAAGTTCATAAAACCTTTTAATTAGTGGATAACTGTTGTTTTCTATAATATAATTCTTTTCTTCTTCGTTTATAATAAATTTACTTGAGAAGAATTCATTATACAATGAAACAATTTGTTCACCATAAGTGATTCTATCTTTAAATATTGTTACTAAATTATCAAACCATTTCTCATTTTTTATTTTAATATTAGCCTGTAATAGAAATGGTCTTAATAGTGCTTTTAATTCCTCAAAACTTAACTTTTTTAAATGTTTTGAGTTTAGAAACTTTAATTTTTCTCTATCAAAATATGAAGGAGCTTTAGTTAGACGTTTTGAATCAAATAATTTAATAATTTCATCTTTAGATAATATTTCTTGATTAATTGGGGAAGACCATCCAAGAAGTGAAATAAAATTAAATAGTGCTTCTGGTAAATATCCTTTGCTATGATATTGAGAAATGAATTGGATGGTAGAAGCATCTCTTTTAGATAATTTCTTACCTTTTTCATTGACTATGATAGTCATATGACCAAACTTAGGAACTTCCCAACCAAATGCCTGATAAACCATTATTTGTTTAGGAGTATTAGTTATATGTTCTTCTCCTCTTAAAACGTGGCTTATTTTCATTAAATGGTCATCTACTACCACAGCAAAATTATAAGTAGGAATTCCGTTGTCTTTCATAATTATCCAGTCTTCAACTTCTTTAGAACTAGTTTTAATAGTTCCTCTAACTAAGTCATCCCAAGAATATAATACGTCAGTAGGCACTTTGAACCTAATTCCATATTCTTGACTATTTTCTTTATATTCTTTATACGCTAAACCCATTTCAAGAAGTTTGTTAGCATACATAGTATATAAATCTAATCTTTGGAGTTGATGATAGGGACCATATTGTCCGCCTACATCATCACCTTCATCCCAAGATAAACCTAGCCATTTTAAATATTTAAGTTGTGATGCTTCGCCTTCTTTTACATTTCTTTTAACATCTGTATCTTCAATTCTTATAATAAAATCACCATTATAATGTTTTGCGTACAAATAATTAAATATAGCAGTTCTGGCATTTCCGATATGCAACAATCCAGTAGGACTAGGTGCGTATCTTACTCTAACTTTATCCATAAAATACCTTTCCAATTAATAACATATATTATATAATTATACATTATTTTGAGATTTTTATCAACTTTTTATACTTAGATTGTCAATAATAATATATTATTATTGTTTAAGTAAAAAAAATATTATAAAAAGAGCCAAAAAGGCTCTTTTGTTAAATATTTAACGTTTGCTAAATTGAGGAGCTCTTCTTGCTTTTTTAAGACCGTATTTCTTACGTTCTTTAGCTCTAGAATCTCTTGTGATTAATCCAGCTGGTTTTAACTTCGCTCTTAAATCACTGTTAACTTCTAAAAGTGCTCTAGTGATACCTAGTCTAATGGCTCCTGATTGTCCACTAATACCACCACCATTAACATTTACTATGATGTCGTATCTAGTTTCAGCAGCTACTATTGCTAAAGGTTGTAATACATCAAGTCTTAAAGCAGGTGAAGGAATATAGTCTTCAAATTCTCTTCCATTAATTTTAATATTTCCTGTACCTGGAGTTAATATAACTCTAGCTACTGAACTTTTTCTTCTTCCAGTTCCAAAATAATATACTTTTTTACTAGCCATCTTATTCTACCTCCAAAATAGTTGGTTGTTGTGCTTGTTGGTTGTGATTTGGACCAGCATAAGCAAATAGTTTATTACCTTGTTCTTTTCCTAAAGTGTTGTGAGGTAACATACCTTTAACAGCTTTTTCTACTAATCTAGTAGGGAATTTAGCTAATAAATCTCTAGCTGAAATTTTAGATAAACCACCATTATAGCCAGAATAGCTATAATAATATTTATCTGTCCATTTTTTACCTGTTAAAACAATTTTTTCAGCGTTAATAACGATAACATAATCACCAGTATCTACATGTGGGGTGTAGGTAGGTTTGTGTTTACCTTTTAATACGCTTGCTACTATTGTAGCTAATCTACCAAGTGTTTTGCCACTTGCGTCAACTACATACCATTTTTTTTCTACATTTTGGCTATTTGCCATAAAAGTCTTCATAATAATAATTTTCTCCTTAACCTTTTTCATTTTTTTTAGAAACTTTAAAGGGCTCTGTGGATTTTTAATGCACCGTTAAATATTATACTATAATATTTGTTTTTTTACAAGTAAAATGATTATATTTTTTTAGAATGGGTGTTTTTTGGTAAGTTTTTTCTTTCATATCTAACATTTTGTGGTTTATCTGATTTATAAAACACTTGCATCGGATATTTTTCATTCTCAACAACATTAATTTTAGTATTTAACAGTTTTTCAATTTCTTTTAACATATCAAGTTCATCGATTGAACAAAATGTAATTGCAGTTCCATTCTTCCCTGCTCTTGCTGTTCTACCAATTCTATGAACATAGTTTTCAGGAGTATCTGGCAAGTCATAATTGATTACGTGAGATAAACTATCGATGTCTATTCCTCTTGCTGCTATGTCAGTAGCTACTAATACTTGAATTTTATAATCTTTAAAATCTTGAAGAGCTTTTTGTCTTGCAATTTGACTTTTATTGCCATGAATTGCCGAAGAGGTTATTTTAGCTTCTTGTAAGTTTTTGTTTATTTTATCTGCTCCGTGCTTAGTTCTTGAAAATACAAGCGCAGAAGTTATATTTGTATTTTTAATTAATTGAATTAATAGTTTAGTTTTATTTTCTTTATCAACATAATATACATCTTGAGTTACTGTATCAACAGTAGCGTTGTTAGGAGATACATCTATTCTTGTGGGGTTAGTTAAAAAACTAGCTGCTAAATCTTCTATTTCTTTAGGCATAGTAGCAGAAAACATAAGTGTTTGACGGATTTTCTTTATATATTTCATTATTTTTTTTATATCAACAATAAAACCCATATCAAGCATTCTGTCTGCTTCATCTAAAACTAATATGTCTAAATCTTCTAGATTAACTATACCTCTATCTAAAAAATCAAGAAGCCTTCCTGGTGTAGCGATTAATATATCTACTTTCCTTTTTAATGCTTCAATTTGTTTTACTTCGCTAACTCCTCCGTATATAACACAAGTTTTTACATTCACATATTTTGAGTAAGCGTAAGTGTTAGAGGCTATTTGAATGGCTAATTCCCTAGTAGGCGCTATTATTAAAGCACTAATATTATTAGCAGTCTTTTTATTTAATATATGTTCTATAATTGGAACACTAAATGCACAAGTTTTTCCACTTCCTGTTTGAGCACATCCTAATACATCTTTTCCTTCTAGTATTAGTGGTATGCATTCATTTTGAATCGATGTAGGTACTTCATATTTTTGTTCATCTAATGAACGTAAAATTCTAGTATCTAAGTTAAATTTTTTAAAATCCATATTTTTACCTTTCTTTAAATAGAAATAAACCCTTATTTATTAGAGATAATTAATTACTAATTAGCCTATATTAAGATTTCTATTGTATTAAGTATACCATATTTTTGTTTTTTTATGTTTTTGATGGCTTTTCTTGGAATATTTCAATTAAAAAATGGTATAATTTTTATAGGTGAATGTATGGACACAAAAATATATAATATTTATAAAGAAACAAAAATCCAATATTTAAAAGATACAAAAGCTACTTTAACTTCTTATATTCCTGAGTATAACACGGAAATGGGAAACATAAAAAGACACACTGTTTTAGTTATACCTGGTGGTGGGTATGACAGAGTTAGTAAAAGAGAAGGTGAGCCAGTTGCTCTTTATTATCTTAGTTTAGGATATAATGTGTTTGTTTTAGATTATACTACTAAAGAAAAAGAAGTAAGAAAGTTTCCTTATCAGTTACTAGAAAGTATGGCTGCAGTTATTTTAGTCAATAAAATAACTACTCAATATGACGGAACTAGAAATGACATAAGCGTAGTTGGTTTTAGCGCTGGTGGTCATTTAGCGTGCAGTTTGGGTCTTTTAGGAAATAATGAAAAATTTAAAAAAATGTTAGATGTAAGTGAAGATATAAAAGTAAAAAATATGATTTTGGCTTACCCTGTCATATCGCACAATGTACCAACTCATGAGGGCAGTTTTAATAACTTAGTTAGCACAGAATATAGTTATAGTGATATTTCATTAGAACAATATGTTAAAGAAGATTCACCTTCTTTATTTATATGGGCTACTAGCACAGATGAAAGTGTGCCTATCCAAAATACTCTTGTTTTATGTCATAAATATGCTGTTTTAAAAAAGAAGTTTGAACTGCATATTTATGAAAAGGGAAATCACGGATTGTCTTTAGCTACTATGCAAGTGTGTGCTAATTATAAAGAATTAGATCCAAATATCAAAGATTGGATTAGATTATCTTCTTGTTTTATAGAAAAACAAGAATAATAAAAGAAAAAGAAGGATAATTGCTAAGCAATTGTCCTTCTTTTAAACATTCCGTATACATTTTTAATTGGGCTAGTAGTTATAAAAGCACCCGGATCAACTTTTCTTATAACTGCAACAAGAGCATGCATTTCATAAGATGATATTACTACGTATATCATAGTTTTTTCTTCTCCTGTGTAAGCACCAACTACTTTCATTAAAGTTACACCTCTATTAATTTTATGAATTATTACATTTACTACATCTTCTTTGTTTTTAGTTACAATATTGACACCTTGATAGTTATAACCAGTATGTATTCTATCAGTTATTATAGTAGCTACTATGAGCCTGATAATAGTATAAGATATAACTGCTAAAGAGCCTATTATTAATCCTCCACTTATACAAATAATTAAATTTATAACTAAAGAGATTATTCCAAATGAAATACCTTTTTTAAGTGATAAATATTGAGCTATAATATCAATTCCACCGGTGGAAGTACCTGCTTTCAAAGCAATACCCGTACCAAGACCAATTAACAAACCACCTACTACTGCACTTAAAAATGGGTCTTGAGATATACCTGTAGATACAATTGGAATTAAACCCATAAATAGAGTAGTTATTACAACAGATATAATTGAATAGATAGTAAATCTTTTAGAAACACCAAACCATCCTAATACAAATAGTGGTATGTTCATAACAATGTTAAATATTGCAAGAAAAGGACCATTATCTAGATTTATGTTGTTATTTATT
>JAITXV010000019.1 GCA_031284605.1 Acholeplasmatales bacterium
CTATCTAGTGTTATAGTAATAGGAGCTTCAGTAGATAAAGCATCTATCCAAGTAAATGTGACATTACTTCTATAATAATTAGGATTTCCTACAGTTCCACTTAGTGTTCCTGTTGGAGTAGTTTTATCAATAACGAATGTAATATCAAATATATATATTGCAGCGGCGCTACTAAGTGTTGTAGTATAAGAATAATGGTAAGTTCCTTCAGAAGTATAATTAAAGTCAATATTTACTTGTTTTCCTTCCAATTCTTCAGTTACAACAGCTCCCTCGCAATATACTTTTATATTAACATCATTTGATACATAGTCATTATTTTTAGTTAATCCTGTAGCTACTAAAGAAGGAAGTGGATATGAATATATATTAAGAGTTAATTTTGAACCATTATCTGGATACACAATATATGAATTAATTCCCTCATTTAATTGAAGCAAAATGTTACCACCAGTAATCACAGTAGTACTATTAAAATGTACAAACGATACATTAGGGCTAGAAATTACTACTAAAGCAACTCTTCTATTAGTTTTAATTGTACGAGTAGTAGCGTTTCCGCTATTGAAGTATTGTCCGTCAATAGTGTTAATGCCATAATTCACAAAGTAAGCATCATCGTCAACTGAAACTATTGGTGTTTTGTTGACATTCAAATCTATGTAAACATAGCTACTCTCAAATCCACCACCAACAGTGTAAGTATCTGTACTAGCTGCTAGTAAGGTATTATCTTTATTATTAGATGAAGTTATAGCTATAGTACTAATTACAGCTATTAATATTAGTAAATATTTAATTATTTTTTTCATTTTTTAAATCTCCTTTTTGTATTTTTTCTTTTATAATCACTTGACATTTAATTAATAATAGTGTATAATATATGTATAGACTTGTAAAGCATCTTCTAGGCGTAGGCAATTGAAGCCGAGACCGTATAATGAAGAAGACCAAGTCTTTTTTTATGGCGTATTTTTTGAAACATACAAAGCATCTTTTTCTCCTTAACAATTAATCTGCATTTTTCTTTTTTCTTTCACGCAATAATATTTCAAATTCAATTTCTTCTAAACTTCTTGAAAAATGGTCTTTAATATAATTATTGATAGCACTACTAAATGCTCCATTTGTGAATTTAATAATTCCATCTTTTCTTTTTTGCTTTGCTGATTTTAAAAATACAGTTGGATTATCTTTAATTGATTTAGTTATTCTCTTTGGAGTTGTATTAGTATTACTAAAATAGTCTTTTTTAAATAAATTCGTATTAGAATTAAAATTAAAGTTTTTAACAATTCCTATGACCACATTTCCTAATCTTTCATTCAAATCTTTTAATAATCCTTTATATTTTTTATCTAATACTTTTTTGCCATCAATTTCTCTTGTATTTGATAATATTAAACCTAAAGCTTCTTGTCTTTTATCTTTTAGTTCAGGAAACAACTCTATTATTTCATCTCTAGCTAAATCTATTTTCTTTCTTCCTTCATTACCAATATTACTAGAATTATAGCTTAACCTTCCTTCTTTAGGAAGTTCTTTAGATAAGTCCTGGATAATGTTATACAATTTAGAATTTTTTTGTTCAGTCGTTAAAGTTTTAAATTGCTTTAGTAATTCAGCTCTAGCTATTGCATAGTGACTACTCCATTCACTAATATAATCACTAGAATTATTCCTAAAAGCTTCTAAACTCTCAGGAGTAAAAATACCTTGAGTATGACTAGAAGCGTGCCAACTTTCTACATTCTTTTCATAAGCTAGAAAATGGATATGTCTATTTTCAGTATTACAATGAAGTGAAGCTATTATTTGAATATTAGAAAAATCTCTATTATTGTCTTTAAAGAGTTTTGGAAAGAATTTGTTAATAAATGCTATAGCATCTTTTTGAGATTCAAATTTAGCGTTATAACAATCCTGTAAGCTAATTATTCCGTGCCATATAAAGCCTTCATTAGTTTGTAACTCTTTTCTTAATTCCTTCATTCTTTGTTTAGTGATAATACCTTTATCACTAAAAGCTCCACTGTTGGTAGCTGTTTTAACATTTAATTTTTTAGTATTTGTAAAGTAGTCAATCCCATCATAGCCAGCTTCTTCCATAAAAGAAGTTAGTGCATCTTCTTCTATTAGTCCTTCCTTTACTTTTTCTTCTTCTAATAGGTAGTCTAAAGAGTTATTAGAATTAGGGCCTCCTTCCTTTGAAGCTGCAGCAGACACTTTATTGTTAGAACTCCAGAAGTCTCTTTCAATGCAATATCTTTCTTTTTTAGCATCACTTAGACTTGATTTCGCATACAATCTTTTAGGAGCTGAGTATCCAATGCTAAAAACTACAGGTGAAGTAATCTTGCTTCCTGTGTTATCTACTTTTTCTAAAAAATCTTTTAATCTTTCTGTATCCTTACTATTCATATTTATGCTTTCTTTTTTTAATATATGACAAAGGAATAGCTATTAATACTACAATTAAGATAACTAATACAATCATAAAAAACAAAAAGTTTTTAGAAAATAATGAAATAAAAAGTAAACCAAGTGTAACAAGTAACACTGAAAATATAAGTAATCTTTTAATTTTTGCTGGTGAATATTTCTTCATAACATTGTTCTCACTTTCTCAAAGTATTCAGCTTTTGAATACTCTAAATTATTTGTTAGAGTATCAAGCTCCCATTTAATACCTGCAAGACGTTCTCTAATACTTACAAGTTCACTAACTACTAAATCATCAGCTTTTTCTAAAGCTATTTGGATTAACTGATTCAATATCACAAATTTATCATCAATCTCGCAGTGTAAGAATTTATATTGAATTCTAGAAGGAATATAGATTAAATTTCTTTTTATAAATTCTTGTATCAAATTCGTATAGTAAATTAGTTTATTATCTTTAGCTGATATTTCTTTAATAATATCAGAAGGAGCATTTTTGCGTCCACGATTATATTCAGAGTCTTTAATGTCTTCAGGCTCTTTTTCTAATTCTTTTAGTGAAATATTAAAATAATTAATATTTCTAATATCTAAAGAAGCCTCCTTAGAATCCCAATCTTGAATTAAAGCTTCTGGATAATATGCTTTAGGATGTCCATATAACTTAATAGCATTATCATAAAAATAAGGAGTAAAGCGTGCTTTAATTGGATATCCACTTCCAAGAAGAACAATAACGTGACCCATATCTGTTGGAGGATTATTAAGTGAATTTAATTCGCTTGGAAATATTAGAGGTCTTTTAGTAGCTGAGTAAGTTTCACTAATATCTTTAGAGTTAGAATAACTCTTGCTAGCTATTGCATACTCACCACATCTTTTAGATATTTCTTCTTGAGTTTTAATATCTGGTGAACCTATATAAATAGTACAGTTACAGTTATTTTTAATGACTTGACCTTTCTTTTCATAAACAAGCTCTAGCTGTGAATAATCTTGAATAATTGGTACTAAGCATATACCAATACTTCTTCCATAAGTAGCCATTTTTTCCATTATAGTTATAGCTGGAATATTACCAAATTCATCAAGTAAGAAATAAGCATTTCTTAAAAGCTTTGTATCAGTTGTTTTACCCATTTTAAAATTATAAGCTGCTTTCTCATTAAATATCTTATACATTTGACCTATCATTATTGAAGCTAAAGAGTTAATCTTAGTATCTTCAACGATATTCATTTTAATAAATACAGCTGTTGGTTGTTCGTCTAAATTAAATGCATCTAGTTGGTCATCACTAGTTATTGATTGAACTCCTGCGTCATTAATAAAATTAACAAAGTCTTTAACGTGTCCTAAATAAGAAGTTAAAGTGTTAGATTGTGAAACTAACACAGTACCTGCTTTCTCAGCTCCTTTTCTAAAACCTTCTATACTCTTAAAAAATTCTCTAATAGGATTATTTGGGTCTTCAAGAGATGGATTAGCATATAAAGATACTATTTCACTTAAATTGTAAAGAGTTACTTTAGATATATCTATTACTCCAACTTTTGATAATTCAATTAATTGAAGCATAACACCATATAAAAAATCTCTAGCACCACCTTGCCAAGTAGGTGCATTTTTGTCAGTACTAGCAAATAGTGTTAAAAATACGTCTTCAACGTTTCTAGTAATTACTGATTCAAGACTTAAAAGGATATTCTTTTTATAATTTGAAGCTAATTGTAAAGTCATAAATTCTAAACTATTGTAAAAGTATTTATTTTCAATGTTTTCAATCGGTTCTGCTTGAAGCTTTATAAATTCTTTTATCTTAGTGATAGTATAACTCATAGGGTTGTATCTTAGTGAACCAAATGGATTTGATAAATCAAAAAATAAAGTTTTATAACCTTCATTTTTAAGGTTCTCGTAAGTATCTCTGTATAGTTCTCCTTTAGGGTCTGTTATTATTAAAATAGGTTTTGTTTTAGTTTTAGATAGTATATTAATAATTGGAAAAACAAATGAACTAGTTTTACCTGTTCCTGTTGCTCCTATTACTAATGAATGGTCTTTTTTTAATAGTTTTATACGAATATCTTTCTTAACTACCTCAGCAGCTATTGGCATTCCGTCTTCTTCCTGTGATAGTTTACTCCACAAAACTTCCTTAATATTAGGATTATTTAGTATCTCATCTTCACTTTGAAAATGAGATTGTTCTAAATCAATATTATCTCTTAATACTTTCTTTTTAAAATTACCTTTTAATAATTTATCAATAGAAAGATATCCAACTACTCCTACTATTAAAGCTATTATAACAATTAATACTTTTATGTCAAATAAATAACTAAAAAATACTTTAAATGAAAATTTAAAATTATTTGTTATTATAGTTAATACAGCACAAACTAGTATTAATATAAAAGCTAAGAATATAGCTCCTATTATTATCATCTTTACTATTTTTTTTCTTTTTTTAGTGTCTATTTTACTTTTCATTTTATTTCTCCTTCTTCATAATTAAATAAATCTAATTCTTGTTTATATGTGGCATCACTTTTTATATTATAAGTAATTACCGTTTTATGTGATACTGTTGTTTTTAATGGTATAAAAATTTTTCCTGCACAAAAGTTCATATCTTTGCATAACCAGAAGCTATTAAATAACGTAGTATTAGTGTTATCTTTTAGCATATTATCTTTTATAGTAATAAACCCCATACGATGGTCAGGAAGTATAAATTGATATTTATTACCTTCACTAAAAGCTAGCAAGTTACACATTGATACATTATTAAAGAATTGAACTGGTTGAATCATTATATAAGGTTTATTAAATGATTCTAGTCTATTAAATATTTTAGTTCTTGAAGTAAATGGTGGATTACTCAATATAATATCGTAGTTTTCTTCTTCATAGTTAAAGAAGTCTTTATCCTCTAACAAGTTGCTTATTTTAACTTTATATCCGTATTTAACCATATAAATATAGACAAATGAGTTAATAGTGTCAAAAGGTAGCCAAAATATTTTATCTTTTAAATTATAATCTTCTAAAAATATAAGTAAGTTTTCTATTTCTGCTTCTCTTGTATAACATTCATTTTTCATTATTTGTTTTCCACCTAAAGCTGAAAAACATTGTTGAGTTGTTTTACTCATTTTATTACTCCTTTTTGTATTTTTTCTTTTATTATTTTACTTGACATTTAGTTCAAATTAGTGTATAATATATGTATAGACTTGTAACGCATCCCATAGGAGAAGGCAATTAAAGCTGTGTCCGTTTGGAAAGGGAAGACCAAGTCTTTTTTTATTACATTACTTGACATTTGTTTTAAAATAGTGTATAATATAAGTATAAGACTTGAAAGGTATCCCATAGGTGAAGGCAATTGTAGCCGTGTCCGTTTGGAAAGGGAAGACCAAGTCTTTTTTTTACGTCTTATTTTGTATGGGTTGTGGATAGAAGGCTTTAACTTCATTATTTTTAAAATCATACAAATCAGCTTGTTTGTAATAAACTATATCAGGTGCTAGTTCCTTTAAAACATCATAAACATCTAAATCATTATCTATATAGATTACTTCTTTACTGTTTATTGCATATTCTAAAAGTTCATTAGCTCTTGGATTATCATCATCGTCATTACCATATACGCTAGATATATCTATACTAGATAGTCTTGTAGCTCCCAATATATCAATTTCTGGATGTCTATCCTGTAATGATATCGGAACTATTAATTTATTACCATTTTCATTATCTAAATCAATTATCATTACTATAGAATTAGGAAGAGACTTAGACTTAATTATAGCTAGTGGATTAGCTATCTTATCTGGTAACTGTTTTAATATCTCTTCATTTAATTCATCTGAATGCTTATCTAATATATCAAAGAACTTTTTAACTGAAAGAGTTAGATTGTCTCCCCTAAATCCTATGTTTTGTAACACTTGTGGAAGACTGTCTAATATAACTAATCTCATCCACTTATATTTATCAAAATTTCCAACAGTTTTAAATTCTTTTATTACTATATCTATTTGCTGTGCAAATGTAAGTGTTTGAGTTTGCATTTTAATTCTCCTTTTATCTGCTTTGACCTTCATTTTTATTAGGTTTTTTAAATCCTTCATTTAGAGTGTTGCTATCTTTAATAACTTCAGTGTTTCTTATG
>JAITXV010000070.1 GCA_031284605.1 Acholeplasmatales bacterium
TTTGTTTATATAATAAAAACAGCCATTTTATTTTTAAAATATTCCCTTTAAACTTTCTATTTACAATCTTACTTCATTTTTTATCAAAATTCACTTTATATATCCATGTGTGTGATAAAATAAATATAGGATAACATTATCATTTTGATGTTCATTCATTAAAATAGGAGAGACAATATGAAATATGGATTTTTAGTCATTGCATTGTTCTCGTTCATTACAACTTTTACATTAGCATTTATTTTAGACATTAAAAATAAAAAATTTAAAATTGCGTCCGTAATAGTAGCTGTACTGTTATTTTTAGCGTTGATGATTAGGCTCTCTTCTAGAACTGAAGAATCAATATTTAATTCTTTTAATCTAACACTTAGTGATGTAACTACTATTATTGATTCTCCTTCAACTTGGATATTTTCTCAAAACACATCTATATTTTTAATTATCCTCTATTGGTTCTATAGTGTATTTCTAATAACTTCAATTATGAAAACTATTTTTAATTTTAAATTTTTAAATGTTTTATACTATTTCAGTTTTATAGTTGGTTTTATATTACCTTTAGCTAATTTCGATAAATTTACAATTGCTATAGATAGCACAAATCATTTATCTCAAAATCTACTTGGTTTCTATTTAGAAGTTATCTTACTATTTATAATGTTTGGACTTAATTTAACAAAATCAATAAAACAAAAAGAATACATGGTGCATTATAAAGATGTGCTTGCCGGAATAGGTGTATTCTTTATTTTTTTGATAATTACAATGCCTATATTTTTCTTTAGAAACCTATTTGGTAACTATTATGATGGAATAAGTGATAATCCTGATAATTTTATAGTAAAACAATTCAATAACCTTCATATTATGATGATAGGTGTCACTATAGTATTCTTTATAGTTCCTTTATTATTACTAAAAAATAAATCATTTGAAGTAAAAAGATTTTTCTTAGTCTATTTTTCATTTTCCTTATTTTTTACATATTTCCACGACCGTATCAATTCACTTTCAGGTTTACCATTACAATTATGTAACACTGCTGTAATACTAGGACTACTTGCTTTAATGTTTAATTTAAAAGGACTGTTTTATTTCAATTTCTTCGCTAACGTCTTAGGTGCATTACTAGCAATTTTATTACCTACAGGACACAACAATATATTTGCTCCTGGAAGTATTCGCTTTTGGACTAACCATATATTTATTTTAGTAATTCCTTTGCTTTGTATTTACTTAAAAGTAGTACCACGACCTAAAATGAAAGATATGTCTAAAGCTATCGCCATATTTAGTGTATATTTTGTAGCTATGGTATTTTTAAATGGACTTATCAATAATTCAGAAATTTTAGCAGATGGTTCTACAAAAGTTGATTATTTCTTTTTAAGTTCAGATTCCATAACATCTAAATTCAATCTAAAAGCTTTCCAATATGATAACTTCCTATACTTTAGGATGCTTGGAAGAAACGTTACTATCTACTATGCATACTGCATACTATATCTTATCTCATTCGTATTCTTGATGTTCTTTACATGGTATATATACGATCAAACATTTAGAATAATAGATTTAAGTGCAGATATGAAACAAAAACTTTCAAAAATTAAAAAAGATGCAAAAGAATTAAAATTAAGTATAAAAAATGGAAAAGATCCAAGTAAGAGAAAAGGAGTTGACAAAATGATTGAAATAAATAATTTTTCTAAAAAATATAATTTATCTAAAGTATTCGCTGTTAAAGATTTTAACCTAACTGTAAACGATGGTGAAGTTTTTGGTTTTATTGGTCATAACGGAGCAGGTAAATCAACAACTATTAAAAGTTTAGTAGGAATTCAATCTATTACTGAAGGTGATATGTTAATAGAAGGTTATTCTATTAAAACTCAAGGAATGAAAGCTAAAAGACAAATGAGCTATGTATCTGATAACCATGCAGTCTACGAAAGATTAACAGGCAGAGAATACGTTAACTATGTAGCTGACCTATACCAAGTACCACTAGAAGTAAGAAACCAAAAATTAGAAGAATTAGCTAAAAAACTAAACATATTAGAAGCCTTAGATAATGAAATCAAATCATATTCTCACGGAATGCATCAAAAAATAGTAGTAATATCAGCTCTTGTACATAACCCTAAAGTATGGATACTAGACGAACCATTACTAGGATTAGATCCAATAAGTGCCTTAGAGATTCAAAATATGATGAGAGAACACGCTCTAGCTGGAAATATAGTATTTTTTAGTTCACACGATTTAGATGTTGTAGGCAACATCTGTGATAGAGTAGCTATCATCCACAATGGTCACCTTCAAGGTATATATTCAAAAGAAGAATTTGTTAAAAATACTAGTATAAAAGAAATATACGAAAATAAAAAGCCCCAAACTAGTGCCATCTAACTAAGGAGAAAACATCATAATGTTCCATAGAATAAAAATATTATTTAAATTGCAGTTTTCTTCAAGGAGAAAAACAAAAAACATCAAGTCTAAAAGTACTCTTCAAACCCTAGGTATGAACGCATTAATATTTTTAGCTGTTACTGCTGTTTTTATTGGTTTATTCTATTTATTAAAAAAATATATATCAATTGAAATTAATATGAATGTATTAATATTTTTAGTTGGATTAACCCAAATCTTTTCTATAATTAGTGGAACCGTTGAACTCTCTAAAGAACTTTATGAACCAAGAGACTTAAATGTCTTACTATCTTTGCCAGTTAATAAAGAAGATGTATTAATATCTAAATTATTAATATTTTATCAAGAAGAAGTAAAAAGATGTCTTTTATTTTTAGCACCTTTACTTATAGGTTATGGTATATATCACTTAGGTCAAACACCTTGGTATTACTATTTTCTTGTTGTATCTTTATTTTTATTTTTTCCTTTGTTTAATGTACTTATTTCTGCTATAATAGGATTTATCGTAAGTGCTATAAAAATGTTTGTACAAAGATTTAAATTAGTAAAACTTTTTGGTGCTATATTACTATATGCTTTAATAGCAGTATTACTTTATTTTATCTTAGAAAAAGTTCCTAATCCATTAAGAATATTACAACTATATAATTCATTTATAATATCTTTATCATCTTTTATAGAAAAAGCTTGTAAATATATAATATTTTACCAAAACCTAGTTGGAGTAATCTTTTTAAAATCTGTACTCAAAAATCTATTTATAGCTTTAGCCTATTTGTTTGGTGTAATAGCAGTAGCTACAGCACTGCTATATCCATTTTATTATAAAGTAATATGGAGAAACAATGAATCTACTGTTACTAACAAAGGTGTTGTAAAGAAAAATACCTTCCATAAAAATACTTTTACAACATTCTTTTTAAAAGAATTTAAATTAAACACTAGAGATACAACTACTTTAGTTAAAACCTACGTATTATTAATCTTTTTACCTCTAATTATATACGCTTTAAACCAAATATACTTTTCAATAAGCTTAACAGAATTAGGATTAAACTTAACTTTAATATTTAATGTCGTAGTAATATTGTTTGTATCAACTGGTAGTAACACAGAAAGTGCTTGTATCATTTCAAAAGAAGGACTAGAATTTTCATTAATTAAAACCGCACCAACTAAAGCTAAAAATATAGTATGGGCGAAACTATTATTTAATTTTATAATAACTACCATAATGTTAACTGCTACATTTTTAGTATTATTTTTTAAAGCTAGAACATTTTTTAGTCTAGACACTTTATTATATTTACTTTTTGGAATTTTATTTTTTAACATATCCCATATACTATGGTCTGCAGAATTAGATATTATTAATCCGCGTATTAATGAATATAACGAAGTAGGAAATAGTTCATCTAATCCTAACGTAAAAGAAGCATCAACTCTTTCTGTATTAATATCCTTAGTAGCTATAGTAATATTAGTTGGATCTATATTTTTTCTAAAAACATATGCCTTTTTAATATTTATAGTTATAGCTTCTATATTCTTAGCATATAGATTTTACCACATCAATAAAATAATTAAAATTTATTTTAATGAGATAGAGTTTTAAGGAGAGACAATATGAACAAGAAAACAGTAATACTAATATTAATAATAATAACATTTGCATCCATAATAATAATATCTCTAATAGGAGCGTTACCTGATAATCCTACTCCAAATATTGAAAGAGTGGAGATAAATACGTATACAAAAACAGTCCAAAGTATAAACGAGGAAGGTGAAATAGTAAACACAAAAGTATTATATATAAAAGACTTAATAGATGCTACACTTAGTGATAGTGACACAGCTAACGATTATATAATTATTATTAAGTATATAATGTTTCCCGAAAAAAGCATAAGTAGTATAGAAGCTAAATTCGCAAGTGGAAATAACAACCCCCTTATAACGAATGTAAGTTTTATATACAAAGAAATCTATATTAAATTCAATGAATTTAATTATAAAAAAGTATTTGAATTAAATGTTTATGATAAATCAAACCCAACTGTAATAAGTGATAAACTATTAATTCAATACGATTCTGGAGATGATCCAATTATTATTGATTAGGAGGTCAATTATGAAAAAAATATTATCTAATGCATTAATTATTACCATATTAGCAGTATTATCGCTAATACTATTTAGTTGTAAATCAAAACAAGTTAAAGTTAGTTTTGAGACATTTGGAGGAAACAAGATAGAGACTGTTTCTGTAGCTCAATTTGGAAAGCTTGAAAATATTCCTACTCCTATAAAAGATGGTTATACTTTTATAGATTGGTATACTGATAGTTTATTACAATTTCCATTTAACCGCCAAGAAGAGTTACTTAGAAATATGACTTTATATGCTGGGTATAGTATAAATAGTTATACAATAACTTTTGTTACTAACACTGCTACTATCATAGAACCTATTACTTTAGAATACGCTAGCGCTATTCCTGCAATAGAGATTCCTTATAAAGAAGGACACATATTTAAAGGATGGTATTTAGATGCTGACTTTAAAACTCCAAACAGTTATGTTTATATGACTAATAGAGATATAACTCTATATGCATCTTTTCAAGCTGACATACTTAGTATATTTTTCTATGACGCAGATTCTGACCTATACAAAACTGTTAACGTTTCATACGGTGATTCGTTAGTTAGTTCTAAAATTCCTGGAGTTCCTGTAAAAGAAGGATATACCGGAGTATGGGATACTACTGATTTTTCTAGTATAACACAGGAATTACATATTTATCCTGTATATACTGTAAGAACATTTGTAGTTACTTATAGATTTTCAAATAGTACAGGTAGTATATTTGAAGGTCTTACTCAAAATGTTGAGTACGGCGCACTTCTTAGTGCACCTTCATCATATCCTGTTTTAGAAGGATATACTTTCACTCTTGATTCTTATGACTACAATGTTCCAGTTACTAAAGATGTAACTATTATCTTAATATATGCACGTAATACTTACCAAGTAAGATTTTTTGGATTATACGGAAATGTAATCGCTACATATAATGTAGAGCACGGAAACAATGCTACAATTCCTGAAATTCCTCAAATTGGTGGATATCATTATGTAGGATTAGATGCTACTACTACAAATATTACTTCAAGCATAGATATCCATTTATTATATGAAGTAAATAACTATACTATAGTACTATATGCTTTAGGTGGAGAGTTCGCATCTAACTCAAGCGACACAGTTATTTTAACTATTCCGTATTTAAGTAACATTGGTATTCTTGAAAAACCTACTAAGACAGGTTACACTTTCACCCACTACGTTATTAAAAATACTAGTATAATATTTACTAATATAGGTACAGAAACTATGCCTATTAATGGTTTTGAATTAACCGCAGTGTACCAAATAAACCATTATGATTTTACGTATAATGACTTTTTTGGACAAACTGATTTAAATTATGAAAACTATGTTACTTCAGGTACTGCTTATCCTATTAATAACTCACTTGACTACAACAGTTCACTAGATTTAGGAAGTACTGTAGTTAATGGTTATAATTTATACCAAATAGTTATAAATAGTGTTATCGTTTATGACGGAGATACTTTGCTAAATACAAATTATATAGTAAATGAAAATACTCTTAGTGATGTAATAAGTGTATATTATACCAAAGTTATTACTACAATAACTATTAGTGCTAATGGTGGTTATTTCGATATAGAAAACACTATGAGTATATTAACTTTAGTAGGTTATTTTGATAGTGTTATTACAGGAGTAATAGAACCTCACCTAGAAAATAACGGATTTGTATCATTTATGTTAGCTTCTAACCCTTATTATTTTAGTCAAGGTCAAAATTTTGGTACTAGTGATATTGTTTTATCATCAAGATGGCACGATCTATCACTTGATACTTACACAGTTACAGTTTCAATCCATTTACAAAAAACATCTTTTGAAGATGAAGAAGACATATTAGAAGATAATATAAGCACTTATACATTTGGTAATCTAGAATATTTAGAAAATTTAAAACCAGTTATTAATCAATATGGTTATTTATTCTCTTCCTTAGTTATAGATGAAGACACTCCAATCTTAGACAGCGAATACGTATTAGTAGTTACTGAAAATATTTTAATTGGAAGAATAGATATTTATTATAATAGAATTATAACTGTTATTACTTTATTTGGTAACGGAGGTTTATTTGAATCAAATAGTTCTGCTACACTAGAAGTAAAAGGTTATTTTGGAGATCCTATTAATACTTTAGAAAGACCATCTAGAGAAGGATTCACATTTGTTGTATGGTTTTTAAATACAGGTAATATTTATAACGAAGGTGTAAATATTAACTTCCCACTTACTAGCTTTACTCTTAGTGCTAGATGGAACATCAATAAATATAACATAACTATTGTTAGTCATTTCGAAGAAGCAGAA
>JAITXV010000009.1 GCA_031284605.1 Acholeplasmatales bacterium
TTATCTAAACCTTGTCCTGGATGTTATTTTGAAATACAAAACTCTAACTTAAAAGATGTCTATTATACTGATAGTTTAGGAAAATTAGTTCTTTTAGATACTTCTGTAGATATTGATAAGTATGTATACGACTTAGCTAGAGACTAGGTTTTCTACCTTTTCTAACATTTAATTTTTTAGATTCATATAAATCCTTATAATCAGTAGTATTATTGTAATAAGCCCAAAATTGACCTTTACATTGGTAAAATACATTATTGCAACATCTTCTTATACTGTTATATTCATATCCTGTTTTAATATGAGCATCTTTCATAGACGAATATACTTCCATAGTATTTAGATGTATAATAGGTCTCATATCTTTTTTTGCTGTTTTACCTTTATGCTGTATCTGTATATTACAAAATGTTTTAGCTTCATCTATATCAGATTGTACAAACTGTATTTTTGGAGTTAGCATATTAATAGCTTTATTATATTCGTTTTGCATAGATATTATATCTTTACTTTCTCTAGCTTTTAAGATATGTAATCTAAACTTAAAAAATAAAGGAATATAAATATTTTCATATTTTTCATAATATATATTCTTTGATTTATAGTAGTCTTTTGTATAGGAAATAAAAAAGTTAATAAGATCACTATATGAATCAATCTTTTCTGCTTGATAAAACTTGTCTATAAAACTGACATCATAAATAATATTATTCATTTATATTTAGTTTAATGCGGTCGCTAAATATATCTATACATTAAAACTCCTAATTAAATATATTAAAAGGAGGAAAATTATGCCCTATAGTGGATATAACAGTGGGTCAGCTGGATTAGTGACCAAAGCTATTAATTCGATCAAGATGTCTGGATCGGATGCGATAAATAAACTTGTCGCTTAGTATAGTAATATACTATTTAAACTATTTTAATTGCTGGAAACACTTTAAGATTCATACACTTAAAGCCAATCAGCAGCGAAGCTGGAAATAAACTTCCAGAACGTTCAACGACTATTCCGAAAGGAAGTACACCTAAGTAGGTGGAAATGGATAGCCCCAAGAAATTGGGTGAAGATATAGTCTGAACTCCTATGGTGACATAGGGCAGCTTGAATAAAGCGGGTTAAGCTTAACGAACTTAATTGAACATAAATCGGAGCAATATGTATGATGTCAAGATATACTTTCCTGATGAAAATGGAAATTCTGATGCAGGATTATTTGAGACAGTAAGATCAGATTCATTTAAGATTCCAGATGTTGCAGTAGGAACCTATGATTTAAAATATCATGGTGTTACTATTCAGAGACCTAAAACAGAGCAGATTTTTGAAAGAAAGTGTTCTATAACATTTAGATTAGATTCAGGATTTGATATTCTTAGACGCTTAACAGCCTGGCAAATGATGGTAGTAGACCCTGTAACAGGTGGTGTTAGTAATACAGCACAATTCTTGGGAAAAATTGAGATACAATCTATAGTAGGTGCTTATTTTGCTACAACTCTAGCTGCAGAATTAGAAGGACCAGCAGATGCTGGTGATGATCCTTTGAAAGCAGGTGCTGTTGCTGTAGGTTCTGATAACCCATTAGCTATCTGGAGATTTTATGATGTATGGCCTACAAAAATAGGTCAACCAGAATTTAAACGTGAAGATGCTAATTTTATTACTCTTGCTACAGATTGGGCCTACGCTGATGTAGACATGCCATATTTTGGAGGGAATAACTTGGGTGTTCAGAAATAATGACTAAACCTATTATGGTTAAATTATAAATGAATCAAAATTTGTTAGTATCCTTGTAGTAATACAAGGATATTTTTATAATTAAGTATTCTCTTGATCCTTACAATCAATTTCTACTGCCAAATAATTCTCGAAGGAAGCTATAGTACCTAGTATTCTTTTTCTACATTTATCTTCAAATAACTTTTTTATTCCAGAAGTATATATGGCTTCTTTAACTACTAAATCTTTTCTACATATATTGGCTATTTGTGTCATTTTAACAATATCCATTCTTGAATAATCCATGTATCTTACTTTTTTCATTTTTTTATATATTTCATCTATAGTATTAATACAAGTATTTACTTTTACATTTATACCTTTTGCATGTAACAATATTGATCCTACTTCTTTTTTTATTAAGAAAAAAATGACCAACAATATACTAAATCCTGATGCTAGTCTTAATAAGACAAATATTATAGTATCTATATTACTAGTTTTATTAATAAATGCAAGTAATAAAGTTATCATAATTCCAAATATATCTATTTTTAATTTATCCTTGGATCTTTTTTCTATAATATCAAATACCAGTATTAATGCTGAGAATAACATATTAGAAGATAATATTATTAGTACTATAATTGGATTAGTATAGGATAATGTCATTATGAATAAAAATTCGTAAGATAAAGTAAATAAAGTATAAGTAGTATCTGATATAAAATGTATAATATTTTCATCTGGTAGTATAAATAGTAAACTTGTTGCTATTACACATACAAATATTATATTTGCTATTATAGCTATAAAAGATTTTATCTTAACTGGTATGTACATTGTTTGATAACCCAACAATCTAGCATTCAATAATTGAAGACATAATGTTGTATAACTTAAATTTAATATTATTGAAACAATTATATTATAAGTACTAGTTATTAAACAGACAATCAATAAAATAATAATAATAAAGAAAATACATTCTACAGATATAATGAAAGGAGACCTAAAATCTGCTCCATCGAATATATATTGTTTGCATAATTTATATACAAAATATACACAAGATAAACCTAAAAATATTTCGAATACTAGTGTAACTACAAAAGGAAAATAAGTTATATTTTTTAAAAACATTACAAAAAATATGTTTAGTATATCTTTCATTGTTCCAGCCCCTTTAAAGGTACTTTTGAATAAAAAATACCTACTAATACATAAAATATACAAGAGATAGC
>JAITXV010000060.1 GCA_031284605.1 Acholeplasmatales bacterium
CAAAAGTAAAAAGTAAAAATAGAAGGAAAAGCATCAGAATTACTTCACAATGATGAACTTATAAGTGCATATTTAGGAAAGATAAATTAATGTGAACATTTATTCACAAAAGTTTAAAATATGTGGTATAATATAAATATGAAATCGTTTTCATTATCTAAAAAATATGTGAAGATTAACTTCACAAAAAAATAAAAAGGAGAAAAAAAGTTATGAAAAAATTATTATTAGTTTTAGTGGCAGTCATTGCAGTCGTAGGATTTGCAAGCTGCAAAAAGAACAATGTAAGACAAGGCATTACCGATACTGAAATATTAGTTGGTAATACAGCTGCTACAAGTGGCGGTTATGCAGGAGTAGGTGTTCCATTTAACCTAGCTATGAATGTAGTATTCGATGAATACAATGCTTCACACGAAGGAAGAGACATCAGATTTATTCATTATGATGATAAGTTTGAAGGAGACACTGGAAAAACTTTAACTACTAAATTAGTAGAAGAAGATAAGGTATTTGCATTAGTTGGTCATTTTGGAACTAACACTGTAAATGCTACAGTTGACTACATCCAAGACAAAGGTGTTCCAATGGTTTATGGTGTTACTGGAGTTAACAGTTTATATGTTGAAAAAGAAGAAGGTAATCCACTTTTATCTATTCAACCTATCTATAGAACCGAAGGTAAATTAATGTTAGCTAGAGCTCTTCATGAAAAAGTATATGGCGCAGCTAAAAATGAATATTTAGATGCTTCTAAAAAAATATTAGTATTATATACTGAAGATGATGCTGGACAATCAATTTTAGTTGGTATCAAAGATGAAGCTAAAAGCGCTAAAGTAGAATCAAGAATGCTTTATCAATCATTTACAGCTACTACTGCTGATCAAGCGGTTACTACTGGTTTAAATCAAGGTGCTGGTACTATTTTATTAAGCGCTAACCAAGTTGCTACAGCTGCTTTACAATCTTTACAAACTGCACAATCTACATTACCAGTATTCACTAGTTATGTTAATAGTGCTGGAGTTGTTACTCCTGTATTAACTACAGCTGTTCCTCAATTAACATTTGATTTATATGCAAATGCATGGGTTGATATCGCTGAAAGCACTGCAGCTGCTCCTACAGCAGCACAAGTTGGTGCAGAAGGTTTATTACTTGGTTGGAATGATCCTGCAACTGGAACTGATATTGGTAAATTATATGGTTTAGCTGGTTTAGCTGGTTTCACTGCTGAATATTGGGATTTCGTTAAATCTGTTAACACTAGTACTAGAGTTGATGGTGCAACTTCTGCTAGATCTTTATGGGCTAATGCTTATGCTATGGCTGGTTACGTTGCTGCTAAAGCTTTCGTTACATTATTAGAAAGAGTTAATTTAGATAAAGTTACTTGGGGTGATTTTATTAAGGCTGCTGAAAGTGCTCCTGTAGATCTTCCTCTATGCGGTGAAATCAATTGGGGTGGCGGTGCTAGAACTGGTCTTGACACATTAGCATTAACTCAATTTGTTTACTCTCCACAAGTTACATTTACTAAAGTTAGAGAAATCGCTGGCTTAGCTGACGTTAACAAAAAATAGTTATTAATTAATAACCTTTTAAGAGGGGTAGGGGTCAATTCCTCTGTCCCTCTTATTTTTTTGAGATTTAAAGTATATTTTATTATTAAGGATAATTTTATTATTTTTAATAATAAAATATACAAAATACATTATAATAATATTAAGGAGAATAAATATGAAAACAAAAAATGCAAAATATATAACAATAAAACAAGCTTTAAGCAAAATTAAAGATAACGACTATATCGTACTTGGTATGGCTGGTGCAGAACCAAGAGAATTTGTAAGTCACATTCATGAAATAGCACCTAGAATTAATCATGTTACTCTAACTAATTGTCTTCCAATTACTCCAGTACCTTTTTACGTAGACAGTCAGTATAAAGATAAGTTCCAGTTAGATGGATGGTTTTATAACCCTTCAATGAGAAAAGCAAGTGAAAACGGAAATGTTTCCTTTATTCCTAACCATCTTCATTTAGCAGGTAAAAAAAGATTTGATACGCACAAACCTGATGTATTTGTTGGAGTTTGTTCTCCAGTAGACAAGCACGGTTATGTTAGTTTATCATTATCAAATGTTTATGAACAAGATGCAATATCTAGAGCTAGAGTAGTAATATTAGAAGAAAATCCTAATTTTCCTAGAGTATTTGGAGATGTAGAATTGCATGTTTCTAAAATTGATTATTTAGTTAAAACATCTTATCCAGCACCTGTTTTAACTAAAGCTACAATTAATGAAAAAGATAAAATAATTGGTAAATATATTTCTGACTTAATCCAAGACGGTTCATGTATTCAATTAGGAATTGGTGGAATGCCTGATGCTGTAGCTGACGCGCTAATAACTAAAAAGAACTTAGGTCTTCATACAGAAATGTTTACAACTGGTGCTATGAAATTAATTAAAGCAGGTGTAATCAATGGTTCCCAAAAACAACTATATAAAAACAAACATGTTGCTTGTTTCGCATTAGGAGAAAAAGAGCTTTATGATTTTTTAGATAATAATCCATCATGTCTTATGTTAGATGGCAATTTTGTTAATGACCCTGCTGTTATAGGTCAAAACGATAACCAAGTTTCTATTAATGCTTGTATTGAAATAGATCTTTCAGGTCAATGTGCTAGTGAATCTATTGGGTTTAAACAATTTAGTGGTACTGGCGGTCAATCTGATACTGCTGTTGGTGCACAAAATAGTAAAAACGGAATTAGTTTTATCGCATTATATTCTACAGCTAGCGTTAAAAATCCAGAAACTGGTATAAGAGAAGAAACTTCTAAAATAGTTCCAATATTAAAACCTGGTGCTGCTGTGAGCCTATCAAGAAATGATGTTGATAGAGTTGTTACAGAGTATGGTGTTGTTAATTTAAGAGGCACTAGCATTGAAGAAAGAACTAAATTATTAATAAGTATAGCACATCCAAATTTTAGAGAAGAATTAACTAAAGAAGCAATTCGTATGGGTTATATATTTGAGGGTAAATAAATGAGTTATTTTGCATTTAAAAACCACAATATCTACTACGATTTACAAGGCATTGGAAAACCAATCTTAATTTTAAATGGTATTATGATGTCAACTAAAAGCTGGGAACCATTTTTAAATTCATTTACTGCTTCTAATTCATTATTAAGAGTTGATTTTATCGATCAAGGAGCTAGCGATAAAGCTAAAATAGAATATACCCAAGATACCCAAGCAGATCTTTTAAGTGCTTTATTAGATTATCTAAAAATATCTAAAATAAATGTGGTTGGTATTTCATACGGAGGTGAAGTAGCACTTCATTTCGCAATAAAGTATAAACAAAAAGTTGATAGGTTATTATTATTTAACACTACCGCTAAAACAAGCGATTGGTTAAAAGATATAGGAGAAGGTTGGATTATAACTGCTAAAACTAGAGATCCTAGAGCTTACTATTTCCAAACAATCCCAGTTATTTATTCACCACATTTTTATCATAGTAGAATCGATTGGATGAAAAATAGAGAAAAAGTTTTAGCTCCAGTATTTTCAAATCCTGTATTTCTTGATGCAATGGAACGTTTAACTAGAAGTGCTGAAACTCACGATGTTAGAGATAGTTTACAATATATTGAAGCTCCTACTTTAATAGTTACAGCAGACGAAGATTATCTAACTCCAATGCCTGAACAAAAATACCTTCATCAAAATATAAAACACTCATTTTTAGTACAGTTACCACAAGTTGGTCACGCTTCTATGTACGAAGTTCCATTTGTGTTTGCTAGTCTTGTATTAGGTTTTATTAATAATCCTGATGTTACGTATGCTATATAAAATTATTCTTTAGTATAACAGTATTTTATGTGTTAAAAGAAAAAACTAATAATAAACTCCCCAAGTAAGTCTAATAAAGTGCCTTAAATCAACTAATATTAAAAAATAAATATATAATATATATATGAAATTAATTTTTAAATTGTTAAAACCATATAAAAAAACACTTTCTTGGACTTTAATTCTTAAAGCTTTAGGAACTTCAACAGATCTTGTCATACCTTTTATTATAAGTTATATTATAGATTTAGTTAAAGACAGTCCTGAAAAACCTTCCGAAATAGCTACTAAAATTATTTTATACGGAATATTAATGATATTTTTAGCAGCATTTGGCTTTACTTTAAATGTTATAGCTAATAGAAAAGCTGAGTATATTGCATCTTATGCAACTTATACACTTCGTCATGATATGTTTACTAAAATTATGAATTTATCAAGTAAACAAATAGATAAAATAACTACCCCTAGCCTTATTTCTAGAATGACTACAGATACTTATACAATTTTTCAATCTACAGCCTCATTGCAGAGGATGGGAATAAGAGCACCTATTTTACTACTAACTGGTATTATAATATCTTTAATTATATCTCCGCTATTATCTACAATTATGATAGCACTTTTGCCGATAATATTGATAGTGTCGATAGTTATTTCTAAAAAAACGATTCCCTTATATCAAACCGTTCAAACTAAAACAGACAAAACAATAACTATATTAAGAGAAAACATCACAGGAGCTAGAATAATTAAAGCATTGTCTACTACTGATTATGAAATATCTAGGTTTGACAAAGCTAATATAGAAAATATGGAAACTAGTTTAAAAGCTACCTATTCCATAGCTAAAACAAAACCAATAATGGATGTATTAATGAACTTAGGGTTAGTTTTGGCGATAATGCTAGGAGCATATCAATTGTTTAATCACCTAGATGGAAGTATTACAAGTTCAATGTTGTTAAACTATGTAACTATTTTTACTATTATCTTAAATGCCATGTTATCTGTTACTAGAATATTTACTATGATTAGTAAAGCACAAGCTAGCAGTAACCGTATAAATGAAGTACTTGATTTAGATAAAGATATTATAAGTGGAACAGTTCCTTATGTAGTAAAAGATGAATTGCCAATTATAGAATTTAAAAATGTATCCTTTTCATACAATGAAAAGGTAAACAATCTAGAAAATATAAATTTCAAATTATACAAGGGTCAGAGTTTAGGAATAATAGGACCTACTGGAAGTGGAAAGACTACACTAATTAATTTGCTTATGCGTTTTTATGACACAGACCAAGGAGAAATTAATATTTTTGGTATAAATATTAAAGACATTAATTTAAAACAATATAGAAAAAAAGTAGGCTTGGTATTACAAAACGATAGTGTATTTTCTAAATCAATAATGCATAACATAACGTTTGATAGAAAAAGAGTGGATGAATTAGATTATCTTGAATCTATCGAAATTGCTCAAGCTGATTTTATTAAAGATATGATATTGAGCAACGAAGATAAAACATTAACTCAAAGAGGCACTAACGTAAGTGGAGGACAAAAACAGCGTATATTAGTTTCAAGAGCTTTAGCAGGTCATCCTGACTTACTAATATTAGATGATGCTTCAAGTGCTTTAGACTATAAAACCGATCAAAAAATGAGGGAAGCGATTAAACAAAAACTCCCTAATATTACTAAAATAGTAATTGCTCAAAGAATATCAAGTATTAAAGATTGTGATTTAATACTACTTATAGAAGATGGCCATATAATAGTAAGTGGAACACACTCTCAGTTAAAACAAGAATCTAAGTTTTATCGAACACTAATATTACACCAGTTAGGAAGTGAACACTTATGATACAAAACAGTGTTAACGGAAAAAAAGAACAATCTTATAGTAACGCAAAACCTAAAAATACACGCCACACTCTAAAGAAATTGTGGAGATATATTTCGTATTACAAATTTAGTTTTATATTAGGTATTATACTATCTATAATTGGTAATGTACTTGGTCTGATTGGACCATACATTACAGGAAAAGCCTTAGGATTATTAGAAGGTGATTTTGAAATAAAAAAGGTATTATATCTATGTTTAATACTCGCTGTATTTTATGTTATTAGTGCTATTTTTAATTATATACTATCAAGAATTATGGCTAAAATAAGTCAAAAAGTTACTTATAAAATGAGAGCCGATCTTTTTAATAAATTAGCAATTGTTCCAGTTAAATACTTTGATAATAATCAAATAGGAGACATAATTGCTCGTATGAGTTATGATATTGATACCGTGTCTGTAAGTTTGTCTACTGACTTTGTATCTATTTTTACAAGTATATTCACTATAGTTATTTCATTTGTGATGATGATTGTTATGAGTTTTTATTTATCTTTAATATTTTTTATAACTATTCCACTTACTGTATTCATTACTACTAAACTATCTTCAATAGTTAGAAAAAGAATGAGAGAAAGAAATGCTGCTTTAGGAAATATTAATGGTTTTTCAGAAGAATATATTAGTGGTGTTAAAACTGTGCAATCTTATGCTAGGGAAGAAAAAATTATTAAAGAATTTGATTCTATAAATGATAATGTAGCTAAACTTTCTAGTGAGGCAGGTTATTATTCTACTATTGTTGGTCCTGTTACTAATGTTACAAGTAATATATCTGTTGCGTTAGTTGGTATAGTAGGCGTTCTATTACTTTTACATAACCTAATAATTTATGGTCCTCTAGCTTCATTTTTATTATATTCAAGACGCTTTTCTGGACCAATAAATAACATAAGTACTATGTATGCAGAAATTCAAAGTGCTATAGCCGCAGCAGAAAGAGTGTTTAGTGTTATTGACACTGCTTCTGAATCTCCTGATAAAATTAGCGATACAAATTTAAATGAAATAGATGGTAATATTGAATTTAAAGATGTTGATTTTTCATATGAAACTGATAAAAAAATCTTATATGATATAACTTTTGGCAATACTTTAAAAAAGAAAATAGCTATAGTAGGACCAACTGGAAGTGGGAAAACTACTATAATTAGTTTATTATTAAGGTTTTATGATATTAACAAAGGTGTTATTAATTTAGATAATAACAATATATATGATATAAAACGAAGTAGCGAAAGAAAAGCATTTACTTTAGTATTACAGGATACTTGGCTTTTTAGCGGAACTATTTTAGACAATATAAGATACGGTACTTCTAATGCGAGTATGGAAACAATAATAGAAGTATGTAAAAAAGCTAAAATTCATAACTATATCATTTCATTAAAAGATGGATATAACACTATTCTAACAGAGAACGGGATTAACATTTCTAAAGGTCAAAGACAACTTCTTATTATAGCTAGAGCTTTATTATCAGACACTAAAATATTAGTATTTGATGAAGCAACTTCTAATGTCGATACAGGAACAGAAATAGAAATTGGAGATGCCATAACCGAACTTACAAAAGATAAAACTTCAATTATTATAGCACATAGGCTCTCAACTATAATAAGTGCTGACCAAATAATAGTGTTAAAAGATGGTCATATTATAGAAACTGGAACTCACAATGAACTAATAAATAAAAAAGGATTTTATCAAGAACTATTTAATTCACAATTTGAATAAAATATATAAAATATGTGTTAAAATATATATAGAACAAAAAAGAGGTGTAATATGTCAAATAAAGGACAAGTATCTAAATCTACAAAATTTTTTCAATTTCTCAATGTATTATTTTTATTAATTCAGTTAGCAATAGCTGTATTAATGTTTTGGATAGGTAAGTCAAATACTATAGTAGATATAATATCAATCGCAATTATAGGATTTTCAATTCTTTCCTTACTATTTATCTTAATAGTAGCGAGAAAGAAAACTACTAATGATAAAATGGCTGCAAGAAGAAACAAACTAAACCTAGTACTTAATTTATTAAAAGCAATTATAATGGTTTATTACGCAGTAAGTATATTTAGAGAAATAAGAACTGAAGGCGGAGCCACAGTAATTAACTATATCACATTTGGATTTTCTGTATTTATGTTTTTATTTACTATTTATAGATTTTTCAAGGGTATCAAAAAAGCTAATAAAGCTTTGAAGGAAGCTAAGGTAACAGAAGCTAAAAACAAAGAAAAAGAAGACAAAAAAGCACTAAAAAATAAAGAAAAAGAAGAAAGAGAAAATAAAAACAAAAAATAAGCAATAATTATATGGACGATAACAAAAAAGTAAAGAATTCACTAACTACATCTTTAATAGGACTAATAGCTAATATTTTATTAGCTATTTTCAAAATTTTAATCGGTATCATTACTTTTTCAATCGCATTGTTAGCAGATGGTATTAACAATCTTTCAGATGCATTAATAAGTATTTTGTCTCTTATTGGAATAAAAATGTCTAATAGAAGAGCAAGTAAGAGTCATCCTTACGGATATCATAGGATTGAATATATTTTTTCTTTAATAATGGCTTTTGTTTTAATAGTTACAGGAATTGAACTTATTCAAAGCTCTATATCTGATTTGATAAATCCTAATACTACAATTGTTACTATTTATTCATTTATAGTATCAGGATTCAGCATACTTATAAAATTGTCAATGTTTTTATATTACCAAATTAGTTATAAAAAAACAGAGACTTTGGAATTAAAAGTTTTAGCTAGAGATAGCATTTTAGACTCTATAAGTACAACCTTAATTTTAATATCTTATATAATAATTAAGCAGTTTAATTTAAGTTTAGACTCTTATCTAAGTATAATAATTGGTCTTGTAATAATATTAAACGGAGCATTATTATCTATAGAAGCTATTTCACCACTTATAGGAGTAATCCCTGATAAGGATAGAATAAAAGCAATAATGAAAGAAATAAAAGAATATAATGGAGTGTTTGGAGTACACGATTGTCTTGTGCATAGTTATGGAAATAAAAAAATATTTATGAGCCTCCATTTAGAAATATCTCAGACCGATTCATTAATGGTTGCTCATGACTTGGCTGATAAAATTGAAAACGAAATAAAAGCTAAATATAATATCGAGGTTTTGATCCATTTAGACCCAGTTGATATAAATAGTCCTGAGATGAAGGAAATAGTTACGACTTTAAAAATAATACTTAGTGATATCCATCCAAATCTAACATTTCATGATTTACGTTTTGTAAAACCTTTCAAAACTACAAAAAAAGTAGTTTTTGATGTCGAGATTCCTTTTGAATTAAAGATGCCTATAAGCAAAATTGACCAAATTGTCAATTCTAAATTGTTTCTAGGCAAGCAAAAAATAACAGCGGTAGTTAATTATGAACCAAAATACCTTGAATAACCCCCCTAAAATTGAATTATTATTGCCCAGTGGTAATTTCATTCATGCTAAAATAGCTCTTAATAATGGTGCAGACGCAGTCTATTTGGGGTATAAAAGATTTAATGCAAGAGGAACTACTCTTAATTTTACTTTTGAAGAAATAAAAGAAATTGTCTATTATGCTCATATAAGAAATAAAAAAGTATATATTACTTTAAACACTTTGATATATGATACTGAAATAGAAGAATTTAAAATATTAATAGATGAATTAGTAAGTATTTACGTAGATGCTTTTATAATCCAAGACTTAGGTGTCCTTCATTATATTCACTCAGTATATCCTAATGTCATTTTACATGCTTCTACTCAAATGAATGTAAAAAACATAGATGAAGCTTTATTTTTATTTAATAACGGAATAAGTAGAATTATTTTAGCTAGAGAAGTAAATTTAGAATTAGTTAAAGAAATAAAAAAAGCTATTCCAAAACTTGAAATTGAAGTATTTGTTCACGGAGCTTTATGTATCAGTTATTCAGGATGCTGCTT
>JAITXV010000071.1 GCA_031284605.1 Acholeplasmatales bacterium
GTAAATGCACTTCATTACCTTGATGCTTTAAATAAGCTAGGAGTTTTGAAAGTAAAAGTAACATTCAAAACTGTATTTTACTCTATTAATAAAGAAGGGATAAAACTATTGTTAGATAATTTAAAAAATGTTCCTTCTGATGCTATAGTATCTAGAGCTATTCCTGCATTATCAAAAAAATTGTAAGGTAATAAAACCTCAAGATATATTAATTAGTATTATTTTTTAATTCATAATTTTTTATATAGTATCCTTGTTTATATAACTATTATATTCAAATTCTTCTATAAAACGTTTTATTCTAAAAGACATAAAATAAGGAATAGTTATTATTTTATCTATTTTTTTTATTAACATATTTATACTCCTATTACACAATATATCATATCATATTACATTTTTTTATGGTTAACTTAAATAGCACACATAATAACTTAATATAAAAGACTGTAACAATAGTTACAGTCTTTAAATATTTAACTTAGTTTATATATCGCACTTTGATAAGGAGCTAATACACTATTACTACTATTATTACCTATCCACAAAGGAGTACTTCTATAGTTTTCTCCAGTAACTTGATAGTTATTATTATATGAATTAAGCATATTATGGTATATTATAACTCTTTGTCCGTAATATTCTCTTTCATATGCTAGTATCCCAGCTTTTAACCCATTCCATGAATGAATAACACCTTTTTCTATAGCTTGCTCGCTATTTTTAAGATTAATTAGTTGTTTGTAATGGTTTAACATACTGTTACTATCTAAATTTTGTTCTTTAACTCCAAATAAACTTTGATTATAATCATCCCATTCAACTAACCACGCTTCTACATAGAAGTTAGTAGTTTGATTATTTTTGTTATATTCCCATTTGAAAGGTTGTCTATAAAATCTATCCATAAAACTTCCAGGGTTACCATATTCATTAGGATATAAGTTAGAAGTCATTCCAAGCTCATCACCGTAAAATATCCAAGGTAAACCAGGCAAGGTTAAGATAATCGAAGCCCATAGTTTAGCTCTAGCCTCATAATAGTCTCTTGAGACAGCTTTTATATTTCTAGAACCGTAAAACCCTTCTGCTGCCCCGCTTACAAAATTAATTGCTCTAATAACATCGTGGTTACTAGTAAAAGGAGAATCAATGAATACAGAACCTTGTGGTAAACCACTAGTTCTATTGTTAGAAAATTGGTAATAACCAGTTTCATAATATCCAATACTAGGATTGTTACTATCTATTTGACTAGAAATAGAATATAAAGCAGGAAAACTAAACTGTGAATCTATGCTCTTAACATAAGGAGCTATATTATCATTACTTCCATCAAAGTTTTCACCTACTATAAAAGTATCTTTTTTATAAGCTTTTAATCTAGCACTAAATTCATTGAAGAAATTGTTATTTTTAGTAACATTAGCTTCATATCTATTTCCACTTTCACCCGCAAATATATCCATATCTTGAGGAGATTGAACTTCAAGTGCAGTGTAGACATGTTTTACTGCATCAAGCCTAAATCCATCCAAACCTTTTTCTAACCAATATAGTGCTACATCTACTATTGCATCCCTTGTAGGCTGATAATCATAATTAAGTTCAGGCATATTAGATGAAAAGCTTGAATAATAATAATAACCATAAGTACTATAAGGATACCAAATAGGAGTTTCAGTATTATCAGTAAGTTTATAAGGATCATCTCTCCACGTAAATAAACTTCTAGCAGGAGCAGTGTATTCTTTACCGTTTTTATCGTGTAAAGTAATATCTTTAAATAAAGCACTATCTTTAAACCAAGAAGCGTTGTTAGCAGTATGGTTAATAACTAAATCCATCAAAACTTTCATACCTTTAGCGTGAGCTGCGTTAAGTAAGTCAATATAATCATTTAAAGTACCAAATCTAGGATCTATTTCATAAAAATCAATTACATCATATCCGTGATAATTATTAGCTAATTGTACAGGTGTTAGCCATAACACCTTAACTCCTAAATCATCTAAATAATCAAGGTTATTGTATATTCCTCTTATATCACCAAATCCATCGCCATCTGAATCCGCAAATGAACTCACTTGAATTTGATAACCTACCCCGTAAAATTCATCACTAGTTGCAGTTTTTAACTTACTATTATCAAGACTTGAATTAAGGTAAGTATAAGTTCCTACATTCTTTAATTCATTTTTATCATCAATTCCAGGCATAGTATCACTAGAAAGTGAATAGTTAGAATTTCCTTCATGAGGACCTATTTTTTCATAAGGATTAGATGCCCCTCCATCACTACTACTACCTAGTTCATTTACAGTGTATTCTCCAACTATATCTTGTTTACAAAATACATGCACACTTCCATAACTATCTAAATATGTTTGGATGTTAGGAACATAAGTATTTCCTCCATCACTTTGCCACATACCGATAGTTTTATTTTTACTTTCTTTTAAAACTATTAAAAATCCTATATTTTCAGTTCCGTTAAAATCCGCAAATAATGAATCACTACCACTTCCATCACTTTTCCATCCAGAATTATTATAACTTTTGCTAATATCTAGTCCAGCAATTGCTCCAGTACTATCAAAACGTTCAAATTCAGCAGTAACTCCCTCATATCTTTTAGGAGCGAAAGCCCATATCCATAAGTTCCAAAGTAAATAATCACTTTCTAAATCATCATATCTTTTGTAATGAATATAAATATATCCTGGGTTTGCCCAATCAATATTTTCCATATATGAACTTTCATTTATCCACATAGCATATAAAGTCATATTTTCATATACTTTATTTTTACTAAAACTCCAGATAGTATTACCAGCTTTGTCAAGCGCCCATCCGTTAAAGGTTAAACCCTCTTTCCACGGTTCACTTGACGGTTTAGTAATAGTTTTTCCTTCTTTAACTTCTATAGGATCTACATTGCCTATTCCTCCGTTATTATCAAAAGTAACTAAAAAGATGACATCATCCTCACCTTTTACACATGCAAAAAGTAAACTTATACTAAAAAATAAAATTAAAAATAAAATAATTTTTTTCATATTTCTCCTTACTCCATAGTCCAACTAGACCACACAAGAGTGCCTAAGGAAGCTATGTTGTTCCATAATATAACATTTTGATAAAAGTGATTAGAGGTTTGACTAACCCATAACCTTACACTAGTAATATTTAGTTCACTAACTAAAACTATATTAAAATTAACTATGCTTGTCAAACCATCATTATATAAACTTACAGTAGCAGTAGCTCCGCCAACAAATGTTAAAACTAATCTTAAATTCCAAGGTTTATCACCCCAAGAACTGTAGTCTTCAGTAGAAAATGATAATGTTTTATTATTACTAGGGTCAAGAGTAACTTGCCACTTAGAATTAACCCAATAACCACTAATATAGTGATATAACACAACAGTATCACCATAAGTTGGACTGCAACTTACCCAATTAGATAATTTCATATTATCTCCTAATCCAATTTGGTTATCAATATTTACTTCTAAACCAAATACATTATGGTTATAAGGAATATAAGCACTGTATTTATAGCCACTTTCTAATACTAAATAGATATCTGCGTATAAAGAAGTATTATATCCGTAATGAATATAAATATTAGCCATATCCCAAGAACCGCTATAATCAGAACCCCAATCAAATGATATTTTAACTAAAGATACTTTCGAAGCATACACTACTAAATTACTAGTAATATTTTCAAATGTACCAGTGTAAAGTGCGGTTAATAAAGCGTCTGTATACCATCCAATTAAATGAACACCGCTACCAAATGCTGGAATTAAACTAACACTAGTATTATAATCTAAATTAACAAAGTGGTCTAATGAGTCATATACAAAATTAACAGACATTTGAACTATATTTAT
>JAITXV010000074.1 GCA_031284605.1 Acholeplasmatales bacterium
ATCAGTACTTATTTCATTATAGTTAATATATATAAAAAAATCCTTAAATTCTTTTTGTTCATGCAAGATAGTGTAATATATACACTTTAGCTTTTCATCTAACTTACTAAAAGTGTCTATTTCATCCTCAAATCTAATTGCAGAAAGTTTTGAATCATTTAAAGGGTTATTAATATCATCTGTATCGTTTTTATAGTCTTTTTCTATTTTATGGTATGGCTTTTGTGGAAAAAGTAACACAGAAAGAGTAAGTGTATCTATAAAGCACTTCACATTCGCATTATCGAAAATGTTTTGTAAGTATTTTAAATCATGCTTAAAAATATTATGGCCAACTGCAAAATGAGCATTTTTTATGAATTTTTGAAATTCATAAGGGTTAGCACTATGAAATTCGTTCCCTTTATCAATAAAAGCTCCTATATCTTTTATTCTATTTTCGCTAACTTCTATATCGAAGAATACTATTTTTTTATCATGCATTAGTTAAATACTTCTTTCTTTATAATATAAATTAAATTTATATTTTTGTAAAAAATATTTTCTTAAATAGAGAATATTTGATAGATTGCTTTTTTCTAATAATATAATAACTTTCCCCACTTTCAAGGTCTCAAACTACTTTGCTGTCTTTAGTGTGTCTATTGGTTTAGATTTATTTAATTTAAATAAAGGAATAATAGAAGCTAATGCGCTAGATAAGAAACATACAACTACTGCTATAACCACACTAAACCATTTTGTAGTTAAAATAACTAAATTATAACTAACTATTGATACTACTGTTTGATTAATTAATGATGTTGAAAGATAGATTAGTCCTACACAAATACTAGCCATAAACACTGACATTATCAATGTCTCAATTAAATATACTTGCATAATACTTTTACCGCTTGCACCAAGAGCCCTTAAAAGCCCTATTTCATCTGCTTGATTTTTTATATTAGTAGAGATAAAATAATATAATAACACAGTTACAATTAAAAATAATAATATAATTAAAGCAGTAAATACAGTACCAAGTAGTTTAAATAAATAAGCGATATCCATAACATTAAGTGATATATAGTTGCCTACTATATATCCGTGTGATAACATTTCTTTAGCTAAAGCTACCATATCATTATAATCCCCATTTTTAACATATACATAATTAGCAGACCTAAAAGCGTGTTCTTTAGCTAAAAAGAAACGATAGTCATTAACAAGTAGGAACCCTATTCCCCAAGGATTATCTGCTATACCTGCAATTTTAAATTGTAATTCGTATGTTCCATCAACATGGTCTTTAGTCCATAATAATAAACCATCTAAAACACTTAAATCAAATTCACTAAACGTAATAGGAACAATTGATTCAGGTGAATACTCATAGTATAACCTATACATAGTTAAATAATCTATTATTATTTCATCATCTTTAAGTTCACTATTACTATCATATCCATTAGCATATCTTATCCCTTCATTCGTATCAGGATAAATACCTGCCATCGTATAAGTAGTAGAAAAATCTTTATAATTAATAAAATTAGGAATTCCTAATGTATAATCAGTCCAAATAGTGCTGTCATCTTCTTCTAAAGCATCACTTAAAGCTAAGTTAGTCCTTATAAAGTTATATGGATTATGGTAAGCTTTTTCCTCTAAATCTTCATAAATACACATAGCGTTATTATAAATATTTAAAAAATATTCATTTTTCCAATATGGTGCACTATCAGCTTTAGCATCTTCAATACCTTTAGAAAATGTTTCTATATCAATAACAGCTTCTTCATCAATACCAAAAAATCTACTTCTAAAATCTGTTTGATAAATTCCTACAACTCTTAAATTGTAATGAGCGTAAGGTATTTCTCTAAACTGTGGTAAATCTGTATAAGACACTATATAATCTAACCCTATAACATCTCTAATATCACTTCCAGGAACAACTTTACTATCTGCTATTCCCCATAAAGCAGCGCCGTAAGCGAAGAAGTCGCTTACTATAACTTCTATATAATCATCGTTATGTTTAGGATAAGTTCCGTATAATAATTTAGAATTAAAGAAGTCACTTAAATTTTGTTCATTAACTCCTCCTTTAAATCCCATCAAATTATCATGAAAAGCTATTCGGTAATTATATTTTAGCGGATATGCTTTAACTGTTGGTAAAAAAGCCCAATATTGACTAAATTCTGTATAATATTCAAGATTAGGAAAATATAAATCAACGTTCCTTAGTTCGTCATAATTAAAAAGTGCTTGAACTACTTGGTCTTTACCAAATTGTCTATTACCCACTTTCGTATTAGCAAATCCAATAGATCCTAATTTTTCAGTATTTGTGGTAGAAATAATAGAATCAACAACGTTAAAACTTTTCATATTAATAGATATTCCAAAAAGCATTAACATAATGCTTACTAAAACAATAGTAAAAATAACCATTACTTTTCGCTTAAATATATTAGATAAACTCATTCTAAAGCGCTCTTTTACAGTTATACTGAAATTAGTAAGCGTAGCTTTTACTTCATTTTCAACTTTTAAGTCACTTGATTTTCTATGAGGATTTTTAACAAAATAAGTAGATAATAACTCGTCGTGGAATGCTACACTATCTTCAACAGTAGCCCCTCTTTTAGCAGTTAAATCTTTAATAATTTTACCATCTGAAAGTTCAATTATCCTGGTTGCGTAACTTAAACTGTTATAAAAATCATGTGATACTACAATTACTAGTTTATATGCAGATATTTCTTTTAATAAATCATAAACTATTTTAGAATTAATACTATCTAGACTTCCTGTAGGTTCATCAGCTAAAATTATTTCTACATCTTTTACTAAAGTACGCGCTATAGCTACTCTTTGTTTTTGACCACCTGACAACTCTTTTATAAGTCTATTTTTTAAATCTAAAATTCCAACTCTTTCTAAAATCTTATCTACATAACTATCATCTACAGCACTTCCTTTGAGTTTATAACTGATAATGACATTATCATAAACGCTTAAATGGTTAAATAAATATGAATCTTGAAATATAAGACCTAAAAAACTATTTCTGTAACTATCTAACTCACTTTGAGAAGCACTATTAATTAATTTATCATTTACATATATTAAACCTGATGTAGGGCTATCAAGCCCACCTATCATATTTAAAAGAGTGGTTTTTCCTGAGCCACTCTTTCCAATTATAAAAACCATTCCTTTACTTGGAAGCTCTAAATTAATATTAGTTAGAGCTTCCACATTTTGGTTTTTTTTAGTTTTGTATACCTTTTCTAATCCGACTAACTTAATCATAAACTAACTATGTAAGGCATTTACTACTAGAGATTCTGTAATATAATTAAAACTTTTATCCCAAGAATAAGTGTCTGGGTCGTTATAATATAATGAAGGAGGGTTAGCAGCGCTTCCATACGGAACGCTAACTACACTTCTTAAAACTCCATTATCAAAAAATTCTACACTGTACCTTGGTAAATCATAATATATTTCAATAACTAAACCGTATACTAAAACTTTACTAATACTAACTACGGAAGTGTAATATAGTGGTATTTCCAAAGGATAACCTTTTACAATACTTCCTAATTTAGCTACAGACCTTTGAGTGTTATATAATGCATATACACCACTTTCGCCAATTGTTTCAGTATAATGTTTAATAGTATATTTTGCATAAAAATTAAGATCAAGCGTACTTGCAAAACGAGCATATAAAGTAATATTTCCAGTAGTGCCTTTAGAGATGTAACTAATTTGTTTTCCACCAATTACTTGGTTATACCAACCAATAAATTCACTTCCTAATCTAAATGCTTCTGGAAGTAAAAATGTTGGGGTTTCAGAAGTAAAAATAGTTTTATAATCTCCATTTAAAAACTCACCTATCCCTAAAATATAATTAATACTATAGTTTATAGGAATAAAAGATGCATATATAGTGGTATTTCTTGACAATATTTGATTAAAACTAAAAGGAACTTCTAATTCTTTATCAGAATACCATCCATCGAAAGTAAACCCTGGATATACAGGATTAGCAGGCTTAGAAGCTTTTGAATCTTTAGTAATGCTAGTTTGGTGAGGTATCATCTTATCTTGATAATCATAAGTTACTTCAAGAGTATTTTTAGAATTATTTGCAAGAAAATCTATTTTATAAATAAAGAAATAAGCTAACACACCAAGAATTAACAAAAGAGCTATAATTAATATAAAAAATCTATTTAGTCTTTTTACAATCATATTATATCTCCTTTCTAGGCGCCAATGTTAAGAGATGATAATACTTCTCTTAGCCATTCAATATATACCCAATCACCAATTTTTATATGAGATAGAATTAGGTCTGTATTAGTAACGAAATCTCCTTTATAATACTGACTAATAATAGCGTAAATAACAGAAGCTATAAATAAAAATAATACTATTAAAATTAAAGTGATAATAACTGCTAGCAATATTCTAAGCCATAAAGGTAATTTATGCTTCTTAGCAGCTGCTTCTTCTGCTTCTTCTTTTGCTTTTTCTTCTAACTCAGCAGAAGTAGGATTATTAATATATATTTCTTTTTGGATAATAGTTTCTTTTTCAATAATCTTATAATCTTTAGTTAAAGTAGTTAAATAAACTACCTTTTGTTCAAGTTCATCTACTACAGCACTATCAACTTCAGAAGTTTTAACATATACAGTTTTAATAACGGGTTCTACAACTTCTTTATTTTGTACTTCTTTTATTTCTTGTACAACTTCTTCGTTTTCTTTAGTTTCTTCTACTGTTGAAACAGAGGCAGTTTCTACTACACTAGAAGTTCCATTACTTGAAACTTTAACTAATACGTATTTATCTTCCGAATCATCATCATCAAGTGAAGCAGAAGTTAAATCTTTTGTATCAACAATACCGTATTTATCCTTTTGTAAATCAGTAAATGAATAAGCTTTTCTAAAATCAATAGTAGTATCTAATGCTTCTTTACCTAATTCTCTAATTATGTATTCAATAACATCTACTTTAGTTAACATACTAGAAACTTTGATATTATTATCTTTACAAAATCTTTCAATTAATACAATAGGTAATGCTTTTAATTTTAAAGATAAAGCATCTCTTTCTTCTTCGCTCTCAGTAGCTACATAAGTAATAACTCTGTCAATTAACTCTTGTTTTTTAAGTCTTTTAGGAACTGTAACTCCGTATTTTAAGCCTAAAGCTCTAAGTTCAGTATTTAATGAACCTCTATATAAAACTGGTCTAATTAAATCTTTTTCTAAGTTATCTAAATCACTTTCAACATTTTCTACAAACACTTTGTTAAATAGATTATCTTTATCTATTACAGTGTATACACTTCTAGTTTGAGATGCTTCTGAAAGATAAGAAACATTTTCATTTTCTAAATTATCTACAACTAATTCTAATAAATTATCATAATAGTTATTTAAGTCTTCTTCACTTAGGAAATGTAACAAATTTTGTAATTGATATTCACTATATATCGCAAAGAAATTTAAGCGGTAAGAAAGTTCATCAGCTAAAGTAGCTCTGTCTTCTTTTAATGCTTCAACACAAGGATATAATTTGCTTTTTAAAAGAGCAACCCTTAAATCTTTCTTAAAAAATACTTTATTTTCTGCTAAAATATCCACTAAAGATTTAGGATCTAACTTCTTTATTAGAGCTAACAATCCTTCTTTATCATATTTTTTATTTAATACTTTATATTCTTTTTCCATTTTCTTTCTCCCTATCTTACCTTATAATATACATTTACTACATTTATTACTTCAGCAGTAATAATATCAATACCAGTTGTTAAACTTTCATCTACCACATAATCACTAAAATATAAATAATGAGGGTTGCTATCAAAACCAATTCTTTCTCTTTCAACAGTTTGGATATAAATTGTGATATTTCCTGCACTATCAATTAAATAGTGATTAACTGTGAAGTCATTATAGAAATAGAAACCATCTGAATCTAGAGAAGCCCATGAAGCTTTTAAATTAATATCTGAAAGGGTTCCTTTATTAATTCTACTAACTCTTTGGTTTTCGCTGTTGTACCAACCAAGAAATTGATAACCATGTTTGATTGGATTTAAAAGTTCAAAACTATCTAAAGTATTGACTTTTGTTGGATTCCCTAAATCATAACCATAATCTAAATCATAAATCACATTATACAAAGTAGCGTTATATTTAGAAACTAAAGATAATTCTCCTAAATATATTTTAGTAAAATCCATTTGAATGTCATTAGAATCATAGGCTTTATTTGCATTAGTGTCTATATACCATCCTAAATGAGTTACACCAGGTATTTCGTATGTAAGATTTTCTGCATTAGTTTGATAAGTTCTAGTTATTACTTCTAATGAAGGCAAATAATAATTAACTTTCAATTTTGTTTTATCTTTTATATTAGGGTTAATTAATAATAAAGATATAAATCCTGCAAGTAACAACAAAAATATTACTAAAGTTATAAAAACAATTTTTCTTTTCATCGTCTACGCCTCCTTATAATATACGTTTACAACAGTAGTACCATTACCTGAAATAATTACGTATATCATTCCGCCTTCGTGAGTATATCCTGCAATCTCTTTATAACCAATTACAGCTGTTGATCCTGCTACTCCGTATTGGATTTCGCTTATTACATCAACTTCTAAACCGTTAGCATCAAGAGTTATATGGTTAATAGTGTAGGCTATATTAGATAAAGGTTCTCTGTTTATATAAATAATTGTATCACTTACTATAAATAAAGCATTGTCTGTATAGTAAGAAAGAGAATAACCAGGTATTTCTACTATTGCAGGTAAAATAACAGTGCTACCATATACTATATCACTAATAGTATTAACTACTGTACTAGTAATACTATCTATAATAGTAATTGTATAAGTATCTAAATCATAATAAACATTTAAATGGTCTAAACCAATAGAAATATGACTATAGTGATAATTTTCATAATAATAAATTGAATCATCAAATAAACTACTTAACACTTGATTACTATCTATATCTAAAATAATAGTAGTATCTTTTTCATATAATCCATATCTATCTTGAAGATAAATATTAATATTATATGTATCATAAGTGACTAAACTAAATTTAGCATATAAATTTATATCTTGTTTAGCATTAGTATCTATAATTAAAACTCTAGAAACTAAATCATCATTATCAAACCATCCTAAAAACTTATATTTTCCTTTAGTTACATCTAAAAGTTCAATAGTTGGTGAATTAAGAGTATAACTAGTAGGGTTATTATTAACTAAACCATCTACATTATGATAGAAAATTTGATATTCATTAAATACATAATGAATAAATACAGTTACATCTCCTTTAATAAAATAAGAAGAATCAATGCTTTCTTTGAAGTTAGGATCTAGATAAGAACCTTCGTAAGTATATCCATCATAATCCTTAACATAAGTTACTTCATTATAATTTTCATACTTATTTAAATTGTAGTAAGCAATTTCACTATTAACACTAGAAACAACTTTAACACTAATATTTCTAGAAGCTTTAATAATTAAAGCTAAGATTGTTATTATTAAAGCTAGTGTGATAGCTATTAAAACACTTAATGTTACTTTACTTTTCATCTTATTCACCTATCCCTATACTATTTAAAAATTCTCTAATAATTATACTAAATCCCTTACCACCAAACTTAATCTTATTTAAGAAACTATCTAAGTTACTACTAAAATTAGTAGTGATATATTGACTTATTACATAGAATATAGTTAATACCGCAAGCAAGAATAAAACAGTGAATAGAATTGCGAATAATAGTGTAGCAATCTTACTACGTTTCTTTGGTGCAGGTGGTGTGTTATCTATATATTGATACTCAAATTTATACATATCTTCTTTAGAAGCTTCTTTAGAAATTATCTCTTGTTCAAGACGTAATATTTCTGCTTGAAGTCTTTCTATTTTAGATAATTTATGGATTTCTTCAGGAATATATAATAAATCAGGAAGTAAATCTTTAGAATAAGCATCAAGAGTTTCAGGTCTTGCATAAAACTTGCTAGTTGGAGGATAGTTAGAAATTAAAAATTCTATTTTATCAAGTTTTGAAAGTTCTTGTGGTATTTCAATACCATAACGAACCCCTATATCTAAAATATCTTTTTCACTATAACATACATATGCAAGTGGTCTAAAAATATCTACGCTTATACCATCTATATATCCTAAATCATCAGCCCAAATGGGATTTAATGTTATATCGTTGTTAATATGTTCATCTTTACTTATCTTATAAGGTTCATAAGAATTTAGTGCTTCAATTTCTTTAAAGAAATCAACATTATCTATATTATAATTGATACAATCATATAATCTTGACATTTCGCTGTCTAAATAACTATCTAACTCATCTTCATCAAGTAAGAATAAATATTGTTGTAAAATATGATAAGAAAAATAGTTAAAATAAGTTAACTTAATTCCTTCTTCTCTATTATCTTCATTAGAAGCTACAATATAAGCTCTAACTTTTTCTAATAAATAAGGTTTAACTTCTTCTATTCTCATCCAAGTTAAATAAAAATATCTCTTATTTAAATTAGCTTGTACATATTTTAGCACATTTGCATATTTTACTTTATCGATAAGTTCACGATAAGTGTAAGTTTTATCTAAAATTTTAATTAAATATCTTTGATTAATCATAATAATCCCCCTTATAGTGTACTAATGTAATATACATTAATAACAGTAGTACCATCAGGAGATACTAAAAAACTGTCTATATTGATAGGCTTTGTTGCATCTGGTATTTCTATATATATAGGAAATACAAATTCTCCAGCCGTACCAATTAAATAAGAAGTGGTATAAAGTACTGTTCCACTTTCACTTGTAATATAATAATTAACTATATAAGGTATATCATCTCTCGCAATGTAAACAGGATATACATTTAAATCACTTACTACATTTGTAGTATCTTTGTCCCAACCATCTGCAATGTAACCAGTTCTAAAAGGAACTAACACTACTAAACTGTCTTCGTTATGTTTGACTAATACTTCTCTTAATAAAGAATTATCATAATTATAATATCTTACATAATATGTATCTAAATCATAATATAATCTAAATATAGTGTGACTGCCTACTTTTTCACTTGGAATATTATCGATATGGTAATTAGGATATTGTTTTTCTTCAGGTGTAGAAACAAATCCTATTAAACCAGCGTAATGTTCTACTTCGGTTATATCATAAGTTCCATTACTATTTTCTAAGTAATGTTCTACAGTGTAAGAAGCGTAATAATCACTAAATATTGCATATAATACTATATCTTTTAATTCTAAAGGATTAATAATAGTTACTTCATTACCTAATGTGCTAGTTTCTGTGTTATAGTTATCATACCAACCCATAAATACACTTGAAGGTTTAGTAGGGTTTTGTAAAACTATTACAGGGGTAGATGCGTTATACGAAGTAGGGTTAGAACTTGAATTAACAGAGTTTGAATCTAATACATAAGTTATAGAGTAAGTATTAATTTCCCATTTTCCATATAACTTTAAGTTGCTGTTAACTTTAGTGTCTAACTTAAATTCAGTAGTAAGAGTTTCATTTGTATACCACCCTAAAAAAGTATATCCAGTTTTACTTGGTGTTTGTAAAACTACATAATCATTTTTTCTAACAGTTAAATTATAACTTCCTTCATCATTGTATGTATTGATACTTACACTATATTTAATATTGCTTCTTAAAATACCTATGACTGCTACTACAAATATTATAAGTACACTTACTACTAATGATACGGTTAATACTGTTTTCTTCATACTAGGACACCTCCTAAATTTAAGCATGTGCTAGATACGGGAGAGATTAAACTGCTTTGGACAAACCTAGCTACTAAACTAACATCACCTATACTGCCTTTTTTGATGGTTTTTACTAAAAATCCAAATTCATTAGAACTAACATAATTTTGGTACCATCCTACAAATGTATAACCATCTTTATATACATAAGTAGGCAATTCTATAGTATCACTTTCAAAGTTATAAGAAATAACGTTAGAACTTAACATTACTCCACCATTAGTATTTAAGAAAATGGTGTAAGGAATAAGGGTATATTTAGCATATATATCTGCAGATCCTGTTATTACAAATTGATTTACTTTGCTTATAAATTTGCTATCTAAGTAAAATCCTTCAAATTCATAACCTTCTTTTTTGTTATCTTGTAAGGTATTTATATCAAATTCACCTTTAAAAGATATTTTTTCTTCTGCATAAGAGCTTGTATGTATAATTAAGGTATAAGTTGGCTTATTATTTATATAAGACATACTTACAAGAAAAGCTATAAATACACTAGTTACTATAAAAGCTATAATTAAAGCTAAGCTTACAGAGTTAAGTCTTTTCATTATTTCTTACCTCCGTAAACGTATCTTTTAATAATCGCAAACACTGCTAATCCTAAAACTGTAGCGCCTAATACAACATATAAAGCTATTATCATATTTGAAATATTTTTAGCTTCGCCTTTTATGTTTATAGTTAGCACAGGAGTTTGTACATTCGCAATTTTTCTTGAATCAAGAGCATTAATTAGTATGTCTTCAGTAACTACTTCAGTTTCACCTTTACTAGCACTGTTATTTAATCTAAATAATAATTGTGCTACTTTAGTGTCATTTCCTTTAATACCTGAAGAGTTATCAACTAAGTATAAAGAAACTGTAGAATCAAAGTTATCTGTAACAGTACCATAATTAGTTGTTCCAGATAAGAACGTTAAATCTTTAGAGTTGTATACAATATTAGCACTAAATCCATATAATTCTAAGTTAGTAGAAGATAATACTACATCAACTTTGATTACATCTTTAGAAGCAAATGATACATCATAACTAGTAGCGTCATTAACAAGTAGTTTTAAATACATTTTAGAACCATCAATAGCAGGATAAAAAGCAGTTCCAGAAGAAGTTACTTTAGTTGGATCTGATAATACATTAAGTATAGCAGCGTCTTGAATATTTACTAATCCATTTACATCTAAGTCGCAAGCTTTAAGCCCAAATGGGCTTAAAGATGCGCCTGTTTCGATATAATTGACTAATAATTGATAATCTGATCTGTCTATATTTTTATCAGAATTAATATCACCTGATACTATGATATATTTATAGTCTAACAAAATACCATTTACATATAAACCTACTTTATCACCAGTTGTTGTTCTTGAACCTAATGTTAATACAACATTTGATGAAGTTACTTTTAAGTTAGCATTGTCATTTGTAAATAAATCTAATACTGTTGATACGGTAACAACTGATTCTAAATATATATAGTCGCTATCGCTTCTTGTTGCAGAAGATGCTACTTCTAAGTAAGAAGGTAATATGATATGATAATAATAATCACCCTCAGCTAATTTCAAGTTATAGTTAGTAGATTTAAATAATCCACTAGATAATAAAGTTAAATCTCCAGCGTTAATTAGATATGAACCTTCAGAGTCACCTGAGTATCTAGCTAATGAACCAATAAATACAGGGGTTTGACCAAATAATACACCAACGTAACTAAATGTTATTTCTGTATCTTTTTGTCCAATAAACTTAAATGTATCAGTTGAAGGAGTAACTACTATATCTTTCTTAGTAATAGTATAATAATGATTATTTTCTAAAACTAATTTATAGTTAGTAGATTTGAAAGTACCTTGAGATATTATAGCAAGTGTTCCTAAACTAATTAGATATTTACTAGCATCTTCACCGTTTAAGCGAGTTAGAGAACCTATAAATACAGGAGTTTCATCATTAGCTAAGTTATAGTATGTATATACTATAGCGTTTGATGTAGAACCATATACTTTAGTATTTAAACTATCAGTAGGTGTTACTACTAATTGTCTAGGTAATATAGTATAGTATGAAGAAGAACTATTATCAAAATCTAATAAGTAATTGCTTGCATCAAATAAACCATAATTAACTAAAGTTAAAGTACCTAAACTAATCTTATAACTTCCTACATCTTCACCAGGTTGTCTTAATAATTGACCATCAAAGCCAACTAATTCATTATTTAATAATCCACTTAATATATTAAATGCAATAGTAGTATCTAGATCGCCATATACTTTATGTTGATTTGTTACAACACTTATTACTAGGTTTCTAGGTGTAATGAAATAATATGAAGGGATAGTAGAGATAGTGAATATATAGTTTTCTGTATCAAATGATGGAGTAGCTATTAATCCTAGAGTACCAATATTAATTAAATATTGTCCTACATTTTCTCCCTCTTCTCTTCCTAATTCACCTATTATGTTTTCACTAGGTATATCATATCCACTAATTGTGTAAGGGATTGGAATTGATGGGTCTCCGTATACTTGGTATACTGAAGAAGGTATTACATATATTTGACGAGGAGTTATAAAGTAATAAGCTAAAGATGGATCTAGAATAACATTATAGTTAGCACTATAGAATAAACCATTGTCAAGTAATACTAAATCACCTAAATTAATTAAATATTGTCCTACATTTTCTCCAGCTTCTCTTCCTAATGAACCTTCAAATAATGGGATTAGTGAGTCTGCTAAGTTATAATACATATAAGGGATATCTTGATCTAATTCACCAAATACTTTAGTTATAGATAATGGTAATATGATTAAGTCTCTTGGAGTGATGTTAAAGTAGTAAATTTGAGAATCATCTAAAACTAATTCGTAGTTAGAAGGATCAAAGTTTCCACCAGGTACTAAGATTACACCACCTATATTGATAGGATAACCACCAACGTTTTCACCGTCTTCTCTATCTAAAGCACCAGTAGCTTGTGGGTCTTCAGTAGGAAGTGAACCTGTTATTATGTATTCGTCGATTGGGAATTCATCATCGCCATAAATTTTAGTGTTATCACCAGTAGGAGTTATTATTAACTGTCTTGGAGTGATATAAAAATATGTAGGTAATGTGCTATAAGATAAGGTGTAGTTAGCTGCTATAAATCCATCAGCATCCACTAGAGTTAATGTACCTACTGATATTAAGTAACTTCCTACATTTTCACCTACTGCTCTTACTAAATATCCAGCTAAAGCATCACTTGGGGTTACACCTGCAGGGAAGCCTGTTGCTGTGTATGTAAGTGCTGCAGGGTCTGCATCACCATATACTTTAGTTAAAGAGATAGGTGTTATGTAAATAATATTACCTAATATTCTAAATAAATTGATATTGTTTAATATTAAGATATAATCTTCACTTACAAAGTCAGTACCACTTATTAAAGTAAGTGTTCCTATTGTGTAAGCATAGTAACCTACAGCTTCACCAGATATTCTTGATAAGTCACCAGTTACTAAAGCAGTTTCGCCCGCAGCTCCTAGTGATAGTATATAAGTAAATACTGGATCTGCATCACCAAATGTCTTAGTTAAGGCATCAGGAGTTACATATATTATACCTTGGATAATTGTAAAGTATTGATATTCTAAAACTAGGATATAGTTGCTTGCTAAGAATAGACCGTTATCTTGAAGTTCTAATGATACATCTGTGTATTCATAAATACCTCTTTCTTCGCCAGCTTCTCTACCAAGCAAGCCTACAACTATTGGAACTTGACCAAATCTACCATTAGACCAAGTGTATAAGAATACAGGGTCTGCGGTACCAAAACGTTTTTGTTGATTTGGATTAGGTCTTACTATTACTGTAGCAGGTGTAACATAATATATAGCATCATATGCAGTGATAGTGTAATTAGCTGTAGTGTATGTACCAGTTATAGGATATTCATCTACATCTGAATTAATTGTAGCAGCAGTTGAAGCTGTTCCGTTTATTATTAAACTAGACCATATATCTCCGTTTTGTAAACCACTTACGTATACATATGAGTATCCAGGAACTACTGGGTCACCATATATTTTAGTTTTATCTTGTAATTGTATAACAAGTTGGGCTTTATATATTGTAAATACATGACCAGTAACTAAAGATATAGTATACCAAGGTGCCATTTCCCATGTTCCTGTAGTATCTACAAGGGCAATTGTTCCTAATGTATAGTTATATGTTCTTACTGATTCACCAATATTTCTTCCTAAAGCACCACTTACTGTTACTGTATTACCATCTCTATCTGTACTTAGAGTATAACCAAATGCAGGGTCTGTGCTACCGTACTCTTTTTCTGTACCATCATTTGGAGTTATGTAAATAATTCCAGCTTTTATTGTATAAGTACCAGAACCAATGAAGTTATAATTTTGATGAGTACCTGATGAAGTAATTGGGTATGTTCCAGGTAATGAGTATTCACTAGGATAAGGAGCAGCTATAGTTGAAAGTAATATGTTAGTAGCTACGCTGTTAATATAAAGTACTCCGTCTATCATTTCATAAGTATCTTGAACTACTGTGTTATTTATTACACCACTAGTGTATGTATAAGTTAATGGAACTATTTCTTCATCAAAGAAACTGTTCTTGTTCTGAACTGCAATATAAATAGTAGCTTTATTAATCTTAAATGTTCCACCAGCAAATGTAATGTTATAGTTTTTAGGATTTATTGAAGTTGCAAAACCATAATATATTACAAAATCACGATAATAACCAATACCAGTAGCAATACCAGTATTTTCATTTAACAAGTATGACAACATTGTACTAGCGTGCAAATCATATTCACCTACGTTTTGTCCAGGGTCTCTAGTTAAAACCATTGGGTTAACAGATGTATAATAGTCATGAATATTATAAACTGTTTCATTAAATTGCAAACCTTCATATGTCCAACCTGAGGTAAATGTTCCACTATCATATTGACCATAGGTCTTTTGTAAAGTGTTATTTGGAGTTATTACTAAATTTCTTCTAGTAATTGTAAAGTTATAACCAGTAATAAAGATAGCTTCATACCATTTAGCAATGAAAGTTCCACTATCAGCTAGTTCTACATCACCAATATTATAAGCATATGAACCTACGTTTTCTCCAGCAACTCTTGCAATATCACCTGTAGAATAAGGTGTAATTCCTTCTTCTGGTATTACTATAGTTAAGGAATATTCTAAGAATGGATCTGCATCGCCATACACTTTGGTGTTAGTAAGAGGAGTTACATATACTTCTTTACCTTTAACATGATACACTCCACTTCCTATAACATTATAGTTAGTAGTTACATAATCTTGAGTAATAGCATAATATCCTGGTAAATATAAACCATTTTCCATAGGTATTTCTTCTAAATGAATCTCACCTGTTAAAAATAAACTAGTACTAAAAGTATCTTGAACTACTGCATTATTAACTATACCACTAACGTATTCAACTGTAATAGCACTTAACGCTTCAGTTGGGAATGTTTCGGTTGAATCAAAAGCAATGTTTAGATTAACTTTGGTAATTGTTAGTGTGGCTTCTTGCGCAGGATCAATAATGAAGATATAGTTATTCATACTTGCAATAGTACTTATAGTTAGTCCTCCAGTTGCAGTATCAAAATTAATAGTCTCAATGACGTATACTCCGGCATCTTCACCTTCTTCTCTTACATATAAGTGTTCCATACTACCAGTTTGATAAACACCTGTATACGCATCAGGAGATACCAAATTAGTGACGGTAGAGATGTTATAACCATCATTATAGT
>JAITXV010000042.1 GCA_031284605.1 Acholeplasmatales bacterium
AATCATCTTTAGCACATGAAACTAGTGTAACTAATATAACACTTAATAATAATAAAAATAACTTTTTCATAATAATACTCCTCCTAAGCTTGGTATTAAATAATCCATGCAATAAGCAACTCATAAATATAAGTTTTCGTAAGGTTTCTAAAAATTTTTGTAAAAAATATATAATAACTATAAATTTTCAAAAATAATAAATCGTTTTTTGATTTTCTAGATAGTAATAGTAAGCGGGATTTTGGGTTACTTGGATACCGTATTTTAAAAAATATCTATAATAAAACAGTTCAGAAAAATTAAGTTTTCTAAGTACATAATCGCCAAAAACATGGTCTCTATATCCAATAATACTCATCCAATAACCCATTGATTGACCGGACATGTCTTTAAACTCAACTATAGGAAATTTAGATACTTCTAAGTCGCTAATAGTGTCAACTACAACTAAGCATAAATGGACTGCTGGAATAATATAGCGGTTTTCTGAAACATTAAAGATAGGGACAAATTCAGGAAAACTAACATTTAGCGTTAGATATTTTTCGCTGCTTTCTTCTTCTAATAATTCAAATGTTTCCCAAAATTTTGATATTACTCCACTATATAAAACTGTGTTTAGTTCATCAATTATTTGATAACCAAAAATACGACCTTCATATAAGTCTTTACTTAGGTCCATATCATCACGATGTACATCCGCAAATGTTCCTTTATCAGCTATCCAATTTCCGTCTGCATCGTATATCCCGTCTTGAGAAAACAATAATTTAATAGGAATATTACTCATATCTAAATCCCAATCGCTATCTACACCTAATCTTACATTCCAGCTAACGCCTTCATAAGGTAGGCTTCCAGAATTTTCTGTAAACCATAATATACTACTTTCTGTTTCTAAATCATCTTTAGCACATGAAACTAGTGTAACTAATATAACACTTAATAATAATAAAAATAACTTTTTCATAATAATTCCTCCTCTTTTTCATAGTTATCTTCAGGTGGTAATGCTAGAAAATGACCACCGCCTCCAGTACCCATATTGTGATTACAATAAACACAGTATACAGGTTCACCTGGTTCCATTCCAAATCCAATATGTGCTTTTAATGAATATGTACCGCATGCACAATAAGCTTTATGCTGCGTGCTTGAATAATCTACATAATGATCTGTGTAAGAATGTGTATGCACTTGTGTATGTCCACATACGCTGCATACCCCGTTTACATAAGTATGATCTTCTGCTTTACTATATCCACATACACAGCTCCACAAATGCTGTGAAGTGGGATGGTTATTAAGTACAGACTCGTATGGACAATACTCTATTAAACTGCAAATAGAACAAGTGTGATAATGGGAGCTAGGTATACCAGCCCAAGAACTAAAATTATGTGAGTGAATCTTTTCTATTATTATTGTTTCTGAAACATATGCTCCTGTTATCGGTGATGAAATCTGATATCCTTTAATTGTAACAGTTAGATATGGTGATGAAGTGTTGTTTATAAAAGAAGTCCAAGTTGAATTTAATATTTGATAATATGCAGATGTGCCACTATAATATAATAAAGTATTCCCTTGTATATTTTTAATTTCTACATAAAAGTAATTATTATTCTTCGAAGGAATAAAACTACCTCCTCCCAAATCCCAACTTATCGTAGGACCAGTAGCGTTATTTACATATGAAACTAATATATTAAATGGAGCAATTTCATAGTATGAAAGCAAAGACCCTAAATTTACTTGATTTATTCCCTCATTAACGATAGCTAAAACAAAACTAGATAAATTTATAGGCTGATAAGAAATGAGGATATCGAAGATATAAGTATAACCAATAGATAAACTATCGTGTGCACCTTCGTTTTCACTGTCCGCTAAATCTAAAAGAAATGCGGTAATGGTTCCTTCGCCAGCTTCACCTTTTCGAATATATGGATAAACATCTTCGTAATTCACAGGAGTAGAATGACTAAAGTCGATATTTTTATCTCCTACCCCGTTTATACCTAAATTAGAGAGATTATTATCTAATTGACAAGCAATTACAAACCAAGTAGCCCATCCTTCTGACCAAGCTGTTTCAATTGCTTGAATTTTTGTTCTTGTTTTTTGTACTCCACCTTCGCTCCATTTATAATCTAGCAAAGAATCGTAATAATTATGCTGACCTCCAATGTTTGAACCTAAAAAACCAATCATATGTCCTAAATAGTGCCCAAATTCGTGCATTATTGCATCCCATAGATCGTAATATTTATCTTGCAAGCTAATTGTGTTATTGCTCAGATTATAATCACCTCCTAACTTATAAGTTTCTGGTTGAGGATAATTTATTTTAAGATTAGTTAGTAAAGTAGTTCCACCTAATATATTGATAGAGTAATTCATTGAATAATATATGACTTGGTGGATTTGAAAAGCCTGTCCTAGAGGATGTACCATATTTATTGAATAATCTATGTCACTTATAGTTCCACTTGTCATATTTACAATTAAATCTAGAAGTTTTGAATTCAATTCATATGGGTTTCCTGAAGCGTCTGCAACAGTAAAATTTTCACCACTTGGATATATTTTTCTAAAAATACTAAGTCCTAAATAGGGCAAAACAGTGTTGTAATATCCAGCTGAATTAGTGTATATGCTCGCTAGTGCAAATCCAGAACTGCCAAAACTAAGTGTGCATATTTCTACTTTTACTCCTACAGCTGGTCTTGTAACATTATTATCATCAATCCAATAGACGTGTCCGCGAATAGTGATATTACCAGAAGGAGAGGACTTTACTTCTGATGTATCATCAAATACTTCATTAACGGTAGAAGTAATAGAATCCCCATACAAAAAATTTTGTCTGTCATCTTCAGTGTAAAATTTTTCGGATAGCAAATAATTAAATCTAAGTTCCATCGCGGAAGTTAAAGAAATGTTAGAAAAGTAATCAAATGAAGATACAGAATCGACATAAATTGATATTTTGTAATAACTATCGTTATTAGAAATAGTTATTACAAACGTTGACAAACTATGGTCTAGCGCATTTACATAAAAACCATCTAATGAATCGGTAATCAATGTTCCAGATTTAATAGAACAAACAAATGAATCGTCATTATATTCAAATAAATACTTAGATTTTCTAGTATTGAAAACAATTGAAACATACACTTTATTCCCGTGGAGTACTTGGTTATCAGAAATAGTTGTTAATAATCCTAATTTCTCAAAACCATCGTAGTTGTTATATAAACTGTCGTCATTTTTTGAAATATCATCGGATGCATTAATGTGCTTTGTAGTTCCTAGTAATCCTACTATTAACAAACTTGCAATAA
>JAITXV010000087.1 GCA_031284605.1 Acholeplasmatales bacterium
CTATCGTGTTAAGTGCTGTATATTTAACAAATTTTGATTTTTCTGATGCATTTGAAGCTGCTGTAGAAGCAAAAATGATTGCGGAACAAGAAAAGTTAAAAGCTGAAACTGAAAAACAAATTGCAATAATTAAAGCAGAACAAGATTTAGAAATTTCTAAAATAAATGCTGAAAAAGCTATTGCAGTTGCACAAGGTGAAGCAAGAGCAGTTGTATTAGCTGCTACCGCACAAGCAGATGCGTTAAAAATTCAAACTGTTGAAGTTGCTAGAATGTTAGGATTTGATATTATTGAGACTTCTTATGTAGATGATGAAGGAAATACTGTGCTAGTTTATAATATAGATTTTTCTAGTAAGACTGCTGAAGATATTGCATTAATTAGCAAGTATGTTGAGTATATTGCATATCTTGAAACTTGGAATGGTGTATTACCACAAGTTATTACCGATGGTAGTGTTAGTATTTTTATTCCAATACCTTAGTATTTAAGTATAGCATAAATAATCGTTATATAAAAATAGTTTTACTTAGATTTTAAAAGCTAAAAAAGAGGATTTTTATGATTAGCAGCAATTTTACCCCCGATAATTATGAAAAAATGTTATTTTTAATTTTTATTTTCTTTATTGTTATTTTACCTATCCCAATTATAAAAATTGTTCTTGGAAGCATTTTATATTTTAAAACTCCAAAGATGAATCGTTATTTTGGTTTTAGAACAAAAAAAGCATATTTTAACGATGACACTTGGTTTTATTCAAATAATCTGTTTGGGAAAATTTTCTTTTATAGCGGAATTATTGAAACAATATTATTTATTCCCTTAATAATATTTATAATGCCATTTACACCTTGGATTTTTATATTGTTAGAGATGGTAACTGCCATCACTTCAGTTGTTGGAGTAATAGTAGTAAATATTAAATTAGGAAAATTAATTTCACAAAAATATGAGGAAAATAAGATTTAAAATTCTTACTTAAGAGCCTATATTGTATATAGGCTCTATTTTTTTGTAAACTAATTTATCTTTGAAAATACATAAATAAATTAATAAGAAGACACTTTATTAAATAATAGGAAATATTATTTTAATTAACGATATCAAATACGTTTTTTTAGTTACAGAATTCCAAGTAATTATTTCAAATTAGTAGATTATATAAAACAGTTTAGTATTTAAAAAAGTGTTCTTATGAACGCTTTTTTAGTCTAAGTACTTTAAGTAAAAATCTAAAGTTTGATTTTCAATTTCTAAAATAAAAGTAATAAAAGAAGTATAGTCGCACGCTTTAGCAGCGTAATCTAAATGTTTATAATACTCAATTCTATCCTCTTTTTTAATAACAATTGGAGGATATCCTGCTGCCATTAATTCAAAATTCATAAGTAGCCTTGCAGTTCTCCCATTTCCATCAAAAAATGGATGTATTTTTATAAACTCTGTGTGTAAATACGCAGCTCTAACAATAGGATGCACTGTTTCCCAATTTTTATAACGTAAGACGAGTTGTTCCATTTGTTCACCTACAAAAAAATGAGCTGGAGGTTTATAATTAGCGCCTGATATTATGACATCGTTTTCCCTATATTTTCCTGCGTTTGTGTGTCAATCCCTTTTAAAACTAGTAAATGTAAGTCATTAATATTTCTTTGAGATACTATAGAACGATTTTTTACAAGTTCTTCTAAAAAACAAATTGCTTCATTGTGATTAATTACTTCTAAATGCTCAATAACCGTTTTCCCTCCCATGGTTATACCTTCTAGTACTACTTTCGTTTCCTTTAAACTTAAAGTATTACCTTCGATAGCGTTAGAGTTATAAGTCCACTCTAAATTTTGATTTTCTCTCAAACTAATTAAGGTATTTTGTGAAAAAGGTCTCTTTTTGTTTAAAATAGCCAATTTTTCACTTATTTTTACTAACAACTCAGTATCTAATTTAAAAAATAACTTATCTTTATATAAACATCTATTGTCGATTGGCTTATTTAAATGCTTAGGAATAAGCCATATGCCAGCACTTTTAATTGCACCCTCACATCTGCCGCTAGCTAAAAGTGTTCTAATTCTTCTTTCCCCAATATTCCATCTTTTACTTGCTTCTAAAATGTCATATATTCCATAACTTTATCCGTTCATTTTATTCCTTTTAAAGAGTAATACTATATATATATTATACACAATTATTTTAATATTTACTAGTATAATATTTATAAAAAGACAGTCACACTAATGACTGTCTTTTTATAAATGATATAAATATAATAAATAATTGTTATTCTTCTGTTCCTAAATCTTTTCTAAGTGCTTCAATTAATAATTCTTGCCAGTTACTAGAAGGCTCTAAAATACCATAAAAGAATCTTAGTACTTTGGGTTCTTCTACCCATTTTAATCCACCAATTAGATTCTTGTGCTGATATAACCAATATATTCTATCTACTGCGAATTTTACCTGGCTTAATGTGAACACTCTTCTAGGTAATGCTAATCTCAACAATTCAACATCGCTTACCTCTTCTACTCCGTTTTCATCTCTTTGTTCCGATAAAGTTCCTCTTTCCATACCTCTAATTCCGCTAATTAAATATAGTGCACAAGCTAGAGCTTCCGCTGGATATGAGTGAGAATCAACATCAGGTAAGAATTTTTTAACATCAAGATGACATCCTAGTCCACCAGCTGGAGTTACAACAGGAACACCTAACTTATCAAGAGATTCAACCATATATTTTATGAATAAAGGTCCTTGAGAAATAATATCTTCATCTAATGTTTCTTCTAAACCAACTGCCATAGCTTCCATTTCTCTAACGCTCATTCCACCATAAGTAAGAAAACCTTCATATAATGGAACAAGTGGTTTCATAAATTCATGAAACTCTTTAACAGAAGTAACAATTCCTCCACCTCTAGAAAAAGATAATTTTCTAGCACTAAAATAAATAATATCACATAAATCAGATATTCTTGTAAGTATTTGTTTTATACTTAAATGTTTACAAGCCTCTTCTCTTTCTTTAATAAAATATAAGTTATCAGCTAATAAAGAAGCATCTAAAATTAGTGGAATATTATAATTTCTACAAATTTTATGTACTCCTACTAAGTTTTCTAAACTCCATGGCTGACCACCAATCAAATTAGTTCCAGCTTCCATTCTTACAAAATCAGTTAAGTCTCGATTTTTACTTAAAAAATCTTCAAGTTTTTCTAAATCCATATTACCTTTGAAAGGATTATTAGATTTAGTTTTTAAGGCATCTTTTGAATAGAATTGAACTACAATTCCACCAAGTTCTGTTATATGAGCTTTAGTAGTTGTAAAATGATAGTTCATTATTGAATAATGACCTTTATTTACAAATACTTTAGCTAAAATATGTTCACACGCTCTGCCTTGATGTGCTGGTAAAAAGTAATCTTTATTGAAAAAATCTAATACGGTCTTTTCTAACCTAAAGTAGGTAGCACTTCCAGCGTATGAGTCATCAGCTCTTAACATAGCTGAAACTTGGTTATCGCTCATAGCGTTAACTCCTGAATCAGTTAACATATCTAGAAATATATCATCGTTTTTTAACAAAAACATATTATTTCCAGCTTCTCTTAGAGCTTCAGCTCTTCTTTCTAATGTTGGATAGTTTAACTTTTGAACTATTCTTACTTTATGTAATTCTAGTGGTGTAAAACTTCCTTTAAATGTTTTAATTTTCATAATTTTTTTCTCCTATATTATATACCTAAGAATACATAAAATATCCTTATTAATATTTTCAATTTTTATAACTATTTCTTTAGAATCTTGGTATTTATATATTTTTAATATATCATCTACTAAAGCTTCCTTTTTATAAACTATACTAACTTCCTTAACATTTGTTTTTACATATTTGTTAGTAACTGCTAAGTATTTAGCATTATTCATATGATTGAATTCATCAACATACGAACTTAATACTTTTCTTTTTCCTACATACTCAAAACTTAAATTATCAATATTAGGTTTTAAAGGTAATTCTATATCCTGACATGGATATAATATTGCCTTTTTTAGAGCATCTTTAGATACTCTTCTTAGAAAGTGGTTTTCAATATCTACAAACACACCTTCAACATAACTCATAACTAACAATTTACCTGCAGTATCTCTAATTGACGTAGTTCTATAACCAATAATTTGGTTTATATAATACACTCCAGTAGACACTGTAATCTCTGTGTTAATTTTTGGCAATTCATATATCTTAAAATATCTATACGTAAGTACCACAAATAGATTCTCTATTTCTAAATATTCTTTATAAAAAGCGTCGCTTTTTACTTGATGAAATTCAGTAATAGACATTTTAGAACATAATCTATCAAGCTTAATTATTTTATCTTTATCACAGTCGTGCGGACTAATAATATATTTCTTAGTATAAAACATATTTTAGATATACTCGGGGCTTATTATTCCTATATATGGAAGATTCCTATATTTCTGATTATAATCTAAACCATATCCTATAACAAAATAATCATTTATATAAGCTCCTATATATTTAACATCAACTGTCGTAATTCTTTTTGAAGGTTTATCAAGCAAAGTACATAACTCAACACTTAATGGTCTGCTTTTACTAAGAATTTTCTTTATATTGCTTAGAGTAGTTCCTGTATCTATTATGTCTTCTATAATAATAACGTTTCTACCTTCTAAAGAAATATCGGTTTCTAACTTTATATCAACAGAACCTGTTGATGTGGTTCCTTTATAAGAACTAGCGATCATATAAGATATTTCTAGAGGAAAATCTAATTTTTTAACTAAGTCTGATATAAAAGGATTGCATCCTTTTAACATACCTACTAATACTGGATTCTTATCTTTATAGTCTGCAGTTATCTTATTGGCTAATTTTTTTACAATTCTATTAATTTTTCTCTTACTAAATAAAACTCTACTAATAAATTTTTCCATACTATATATCATACCACTTTTTAAAGAATATTGCTTGATATAATAAAATAATTTGAAAGATTTGTATAGTAGTGAGATTCTGGATTTTAAAATGTATATTATTATTATTATTTTAAATAGACTATCTTGTATGTTCTTCTTTTTTTGATACAGGTTTCTTGTTTTCGTAATTATTAATTGTTTTACCAAAACTTTCAGGTGATAATGAATATCTAAGCGGACTCTTCCAAAAATCTCTTTTAGCATAATGCCAAGTTTTTACAGTTTCATTTTCTAAAAAATTGATAATTGATTGTTTGTCAATCCATCCAACTATCACACCTTTCAAAGTGTCTAATTTCATAATATTAATTAACTCTTCTGCCGAAAAATTATTAGCATCTCCTATTATATTAGTTAAAAACGTATCTCTTGCCGTTGTCTTTTTGTTAAAATAAATTTGAATATAAATATCAATTTTGGTTTCAATAAAACTTCCTTCTTTTTTAATTATTTTAATATCAGCATTTTGTATTATTTCCTCTAAATAATTCCATTTATCAGGAACTAATGATGTTTTTACTTCAATTGAAAACCTACGTCCGTTATTATTCATAATTATGATATCTGTATCAGCGGAATTACCATTATCAAAAATATTGGTTTGTATTATTTTCATTCCGGAATCAATTAAAAAACGTTTTGCCATAGATTCACCTAATAAACCACGAATTTTAGAATCTAGAGACACAAATTGTTTTCTATTTCTCAAATTATCTATGTAAGTAACGTTCTTTACTTTATTTATAACTGAAACTAATTCCTTTGTTGAAAAACCAACAGCTATCTCATCAATTGTTCTCATATTCTAGTTTCCTGACTTAGTTCTATTACAATTTTGGCAAAGTAATTGACAATTATCTTTTATGGTAGTTCCACCATTTTTCCAAGATACTATATGGTCTAATTCAGCTTTTGCGTATACGAATTTTTCATCTAGTGATGAACCACATATAGCACATTTTTTATCCTGTTTTAGATAAAATTCTTGTTTCCATTCAGAAGGGAAATACCTTAAGTTTAAAAGTTGCACATTAGGATTATATCCGTTTACTAATTCGAGAGCATATTCGAAAATTCCATTTCTATTCTGAATTTCTTGGTTAGAATAGAATTCTTCACATAGTCTAAACAAAGTAAAAGTATCATACTTGCTGCTATTATATTTTTCATACAATCTTAAACAGTCTTTACTGTTATATATTTTATTTCTATATTTTACGTCAACATTATTAATAATCCAATTTATGACTTTAATAATTTTCGGAGGAAACAAACTGTTATCGAATGAATTATGTTGCTCTTGTGCCAATAGTGATGGAATATTCGGTGAAAACCATTCTAATAATATTTCTTCAGTGTCACCCCTTTTCCAGTTTTTACCAGTGACAGTATTTAGTTTCATTTCATTATCATGACAAAACTTTTTGATTTCTTCAATAAAAATACCAGGATAAGTAGCGTTTAATAGTTCCATAGTAGTTAATTTATCTCCGACAGTATTAATTCTTTTAAATAAATCTAATTTAACACTTGAATCATTGTCTTTAGTAGCTATATAGAATTCTAAATTATAATCAAGAACTTTTTGTTTTAATTCAGGAGAAAAACCATTCCATACCTTGTCATTCCACTCTGTATATGACATTTTTATTAGCGAATGTGAATGATTTATGAAATTAGAAATTGATCTCAACCTTTGCTGTCCATCTATAACCTCGTACTTATAAAATGAATCGGTATTTTCATTCAAATACAGTATATTAAGCGGCAAGCCTAAAAGTATGCTATCAATAACCTTGGAAGATTGTTCCGCAGTATAGACGAACTCACGCTGATATTGTGGACTTAAGTTTATACTGCTAAGAAGTTCAAGAAATTGTTTAATTGTGCATATCTCTCTTTTTAAATTAATATTCATATTGTTGTTCCTGCTTTTTAACTGGGAATTTATTTTTTATTATTAATCTATCAAATTTTCTAAGACCATTGATATATGGTCTCCCTTTTGAAAAACCTAGTGATGCAGTAGTTCCTAATAATTCAAATTGTGAAGGATTAAATCTTGATAAAAATGTAGCTCCAGATACTCCCATTAATCCCTCGTAATCATATGGTATATTTTTGATTTTATTAACCTCAATAGCATCGTAATTATCATATTTTGGATAATTAGATGGAGATTCATAATAGCTGTATTCCATTTTTATTTTTTCATGCCTATACGAGACATCTAAGTTAGTCCACCAGCATATATTTCCAAATTTTTTTTCAACGCCAAATGGATCAATAAAACCCTTTGGTTGAGTATACCCGTTCCATATTTTATTAGATTTAAGATAATTAAAAAACTCTTTGTATGAATATGCACCAATTGGTCCAATAACAATAAATGAAAGATTAGGATATTTTAATAGTATTTCGATAAACTCCCTAAAACAGCTAAACGGAGGATTGGTGATAACAACATCATATTTAGAATAGTCAATGTCCTGAAATTTTACGCCTTTATCAGTATTTGGATCATATCCGCTAGCACTAACGGATTTGATATTCCAATCGTTAGCAACTTGCGACAAAAATGTAATAAAACCACATTTACGCTCGCTAGAATTTTTTAAATTCTTATTAGTAGCATCTGTATTTATATTTTTTATAGTAGCATTTGATTCTCCAAATAAATTCAATTCTTTTCTAGAAACTAGTTCAAAACTATCATAAACAACTTTTTCATCAAAACTTTCATCCCAATCACAAGGGCATATTATTTTTTTATTAGAAAGTTGTTCCTTATACAAAGATAGTTCGTATGAAATATCAGTCATTTTAGTATACCATTCATCATTTTTTATTTCTTTCGCTTTATTTAGATTTAGATTATTTGACATAAATACCTTCTTAGTTTAATACTATAATTGTATCATAAATCGCAGAAGTTTCGCAAAGTTTGATAAAAAAAGGTTTATATTCATTGGCATATTGATTAATAGAAGAATTTTATCAAAAAAATATATATATTTCAGCAAATTTAAACTATTAATTTGAAAAAGGAAATAATATTTCATCCTTATGATGTATAATAACTATTAATTTTGTTAAATATACTCCAAGTTAATTCGTATTTTTAGATGCTTCTTTGCTATGTTACTTTAGCTGACTATATAGCGAAATATCTAATATATTCTCTTTCTAGCAGAGAAAATAATATTCTAAACTATTATAAATATAGTAATAGAATCTATAATTAGATCGATTTATAAATATTAATAAGACATAATAAAAACTTCTTATATTAAAGAATTAAGACTTATAGAAATTATTATATTTTAGAAATCAAAAAAATAAAGTATTATAAAAATAATAATTAAATCAAAATAACAGTTCTACCACCATTCCAACTTGCATTCCAAGAAGTTTTATCACTAGCATTGTAAGCTGTAATAGTTAAACTACTACAAGATGCAAAAGCACCTGCTCCTATAGATACTACTCCAAGAGGGATAGTTATAGCAGTCAAACCAGTGCAATTGCTAAAAGCACTTGAGCCTATTGATAACAAAGAACTAGGTAAGTTTATTTCTGTTAAACTTGCACAAGTAAGGAAAGCAGTTTGACCAATACTTTGAAGTGAAGTAGATAAAACTATACTATTTAATGAAACATCTCCTTGAAAAGCACTATATCCAAGAACAACTACGCTGTTAGCCATAGTTACAGTTCTTAAAGCAATGTTGTTAGCAAATGCTATGCTTCCAATCTCATGAACTCCATCTTGGATAATAACTGTCTCTAAGTGGCTGCAGTTTGAAAAAGCACGTTCGCCTATAGTATAAACTCCTCCTGGAATTGTTACAGTGGTTAGAGTACCACAGTAAGAAAAAGCCGAAGAGTCAATAGTAGTTAAGCTACTAGGAAATGTAAAATTCCTTAGACCAGTACAACTAGCAAATGCTTCAGTTCTAATTGTAGTTAATATGCTAGGAAAATTAATAACAGTTAATGAACGACAATAGTAAAAAGTTGATTCCTCGATAACTGTTAAGCCGTATGGAAGAACTATTCCATCTAAACTTAAACATTGATAAAAAGCTCTATTTGCGATAGTTGTAAC
>JAITXV010000113.1 GCA_031284605.1 Acholeplasmatales bacterium
TCTTTATTTAGGATTAGATTTTGCCATATAACACCATTTTTTTCTAATACATTAATCCAATCTAACCTATATTCCTTTAGTATTAAGTTAAAAATTACTTGAAAATTATTATCTTTAATGAGAAGCAATAACTTTTGTAATAACAATTCATTTAGTAGCTTATCATCAATAAGCGTGTTTTTCATTCCTGCAATAACAGAATATTTACATTCATATATTAAATCTAAACAAGCTCTTGTATGATTAGCGACATAAACCTTTTCTTTAATCCCAGGAAATTTTCTTAACTCTATATCAAAATCTAAAAAGGGTGATTGTTCTGTATAATACCACTGTGGATTAGAAAAGTCAACAGAAAGTCCGTGCCAATCTCCAGGAGTTGTTTGATTTGTATAGTGCATATTGAGTGCTTGAATTCCAGATATATATCTCATAACTTTTTTCCTATCTTATTCTATATATTTATTTTAGCATTTTTTTTGCATAATAACACTAGTTTTATAATAAAACCCATATTAACAGTAAAAATTATATTGCTATGCTATAAAATATACACTGCTTAGATATCTTAAAAGAACTATTTAATATTATAAAAAAAAATAGGTTTATGTTAGACTTTTAAAATATCAGAAACTTAAAATGAGTCTAAAATTCGAATTTTTGCATATTTTTATTATATTACTTGACAAAGTAATTTATATGTTATATAATTAAAGGTATATAAAGTTAGCATATGCTAACTATGGAGGTTTTATGCAAAAACTTTTGTCAGAATGTCATATTAATGAAAAAGGAACTGTAATAAAAGTAAATGGTGATACAGAGGTCAGACAAAGACTTTTTGATATTGGTTTAACTAAAGGTGCTAAGGTAGTTTTTTCAAAAATATCTCCACTAGGTGACCCAATTGAGATATTCGTAAGAGGTTATTATTTATCTTTAAGGAAAAAGGAAGCTTCACGCATCCTGCTGGAGGTTGAATAATGAAAATATGTGTAATTGGAAATCCAAACAGTGGAAAAACCACCCTCTTCAATGCTCTTACTGGTTTAAGTGCTCGTACTGGCAATTGGCCTGGAGTAACAGTTAGTAAAAAAAGTGGTTTTTATAAATATAATAATGAAAAAATAGAAATAGTTGATTTACCTGGTATATATTCACTAAGACCGTATTCACCCGAAGAAATAGTTTCTAGAGATGTAATTATGACACAAGATATTGATGTAATTATTGATATTGTAGATACAACCCAAATTGAAAGAAGTTTATATTTAACAACACAGATATTAGAAACATCTATACCTACAGTTATAGCACTTAACTTTAATGATGAAATTATTAAAAAAGGGATAACAGTAGATAGTCAATATTTAGAAAAGTTGTTAAAAGTAAAAGTATGTCCAATAAGTGCTCTTAGAAAAGATGGAATAAAAGAATTGATGGATAATGTAGTTTTAGCTGCTACCTTACCTAGAGAACCACTATTTACCGTAAAAGATGATAGCATAAACCCTCTTATTAATTATGCATGCGACTTACTAATTAAAGAAAACAACAAAAATGCATTATTTGATGCACTTAAATTAATTGAAGATGATGAATATGAGATATCTCATCACAAAGAAACATATGAATTAATAAATGAAGAAAAAAGATTAAATTATCAAAATATCAATTATGCTGACTATAGTGAAATAATAGCAGATAAAAGATATGAATTCATAACCAATCATATGGATAAAATAATTGTTAAAAATGACTCTTTGCATAAAGAAAGCAAAAGTTTAAAAATAGATAAAATATTAACACATAAATGGCTTGGATTGCCTATTTTTCTATTAATTATGTTAGCTATATTTCATCTTACTTTTTCTGCTGATTTTTTATTTTTAGGAGTTTTTATAAAAGGTAGATTAGATAATCCTATATTCGCTGCCGATACAGAAGGTATTAACAGTATAGGTGTTATATTATCTAATCTTATGAATATGTTACTTGATTTTATAGGTAATGCTTTAGCATCCTGGCTATCAAATGCTCCGCAGTGGGTATCTAGCCTAGTTGTAGATGGCATATGGACTGGAATAGGCACAGTTTTATCGTTTATACCTCCAATATTGTGTTTATTTGCGTTCTTGACAGTGTTAGAAGATACAGGTTATATGGCTAGAGGCGCTTTTATTCTAGATAGAGCATTTAAAGGATTGGGCTTATCAGGTAAAAGCTTTATGCCACTACTTATGTGTTTTGGATGTGCAGTGCCAGGAATAATGAATACTAAGACTTTAGAAAATAGAAGAGAAAAAAGATTAACAATATTTTTAGCACCTTTCTTCTCATGCGGTGCTAAATTAGCTATCTGGACTGCATTTGCAGGAGCAGTTTGGGCATCACATGCTGATTTATTTGTATTTGGTATATATCTATTTGGAATAATAGCTGCTATATTATCATCTTTATTTTTAAAATTTATAAATCCAAAAAGAGAGACAAGTCCATTTATTATGGAATTACCTGAATACAGAAGACCATCACTTATAAATGTAAGCAAAGCTTTGTGGCAAAGGTTAAAAGATTATCTAATAAGAGCAGCTACAATAATTGCTGCAGTTATTATAGTTATATGGTTTTTATCAACATTTAATTTCCGTTTTCAAATGGTTGAAATCAATGAATCAATGTTAGGAATTATATCTAAGTACTTAAGCTATATATTTGTTCCTGTTGGATTTGGTATGGGTCAAAATGGTGGATTATTTATTATTTCAACGTTGACAGGAATATTGGCTAAAGAATTAGTGCCTGCAACAATGGATACACTAGCAGGTTTGTCTTCTTCTGGTGGTGATTTTGCATCACTAATTAAAACAATGGGAGGAATTGAAGGAATTGCTAATTATGCTAGTATATTTGCGTTTCTTGCTTATAATCTACTTACCTTCCCATGCGTTGCAGCAATCTCTACAGCAAGAGCAGAATTAGGTAAAAAAGACTTTATTAAGGCTGTTATTTTCTGGTTATCTTCATCGTATATAATGGCGTTTTTGTTATATTGGGGAATTAGATTTTGGTTTGTTGGTATTATATTTGTTGCAATACTAGGAGGATTATTTACATTTTTAGCACTAAGATATAAAAATAAAACAAAGGAAGTACCTTCTTATGTGGGTTAGTATATTAGTAGGCGTAATCGCGGTATCAATTGTTGCATTTAGCATAGTGTTTAACTTAGTAATTAAAAAGAAATTGAAGGGTAGTTCTTGTTGCGAAGGAAGAGACAACTGTTCTGGGTCATGCAGTGGATGCAATCCAAAAAAAATAACTAAATACTGATAATAGAAAACGGACAAATATTTGTCCAAAATAGACAACAAAATGTCCAAAATGGACAAAATAGTGTCTCAAAATGTTAATTATGTCCAAAATGGACAAATTTTTGTCCAAAATGGACACGCAGAATGTCCAAATTTTAAAAAACTTATTACTTTTATGATATAATTATATAGAGGTAATTAAAATGAATCTTGGATTTGAAAATGAAACTACAGAATTTAAACAAACTACTTCTGAAATAGAAGAGGCACTAAAAGATATGTGTGCTATTTTAAACAAGCACAAACAAGGAATTTTATGCTTTGGCGTTTTAAACAATGGCGATGTTGTAGGACAAATGGTTGG
>JAITXV010000128.1 GCA_031284605.1 Acholeplasmatales bacterium
ATAACTACTTTAGAAGTTCCTAATTCGGTAACTAGTATAGGTCTTGGTGCTTTTCAAAATTGTAGTTCACTCTTAGAATTATCTATTCCATTTGTAGGTAAAGCAGAAACTGGTGATAACCGTCATTACGGATATATTTTTGGAAACCAGTACGCTCAAACGATGGGTAATATACCAATTCATCTAACTAAAGTTACTGTAACAAGAAGTACTGATTTTACTTATCGTACATTTAGTGATATTACAAACATATTAGAATTAAATATTCCTGATACTACTACATACATTGACGACTATGCATTTTTTAATACTAGATTTCCAAATTTTACATTCCCTAGTCATTTAGTACATATTGGTTCTTTAGCATTTTCATCAAACGCTAACTTAAGAAGTATTAGTTTACCAGAATCTCTTACACAGTTAGGCAATTCAGCGTTTTATGCATGCCGTGGATTGGTTCACGTAGATATTCCGTCATCTATTACAAACATTGGACTAGGTGTATTTGGAAGTTGTGATGCGCTAAGAAAAATAGTTATACCTAATACCGTTACAACTATCAATCTAAATGCATTCATGAATTTAAGCAATGTTACTATATTTACTTATTTTAACTCTAAACCAGCTGGATGGGCATATTCTCAAGAATTTGTTGTTTACTATAATGGTACTTGGTTTTTAAATAACGGTGAACCTGAACCTTATATATAATTTAAGTAATAATAAAATAAGAGCCTATTTTATAGGCTCTTATTAATATTTATACTATTAAATATAGTAACTTTAATCCTTTTACGCAACTTTTAGAAGTTACTAGGAATTTTAAAGAACTAAATTAACAAAAAAAATACCAAAATAAGGTATAATAAATATATTATATTTTAGAATAAATTTAATATATTTTTACCTCGCTATGGTTTTTTTAGGTACGTTAGTAAAAACCATAGGAGTTTTAATATGAACACTAAATACAAAACAAACAAATTATCTAATATATTCTTTCTTAGTTTATATAAACTTAATTCTATTATTATAATATAACTTTAGTTTTTTTCAAAACCTCTATTAAACTTGTTCTATACCGCTATTATTCAATTCTGTTTTTAGGTGTTAACCTAATATAACTATATAAAAAAAGGAGATCTTATATGAAAAATAAGTCAAAGAAATTATTTAAGTTTTTATATTTACTTACACTTCCAATATTGTTTTTTACAATATTAGGATTTAGCAGTTGTACAATTAAACCCATTCAATATACAATATCATTTGATACTGATAATGGCTCTTTAGTAAGTGCGCAAATATTAGGAGAAAATGAAAAGGTCGTTGAACCAAAAGATCCTACAAAAGATGGATATATATTTCATGGATGGTACACAAATACTGATCATGCTACCAAATACGATTTTGATACAATTGTAGAACATTCTTTTACACTTTACTCATATTGGGAATATGATGATAAATTTGAAAGACGTTATACAGTTAATTTTGAAGTTGATGGAATAATATATCAAACATCTAGTGATTTTTTATATGGAACTTTACCTACATATAACGCTTCTATTCCTACAAAACAATCTAGTGCTCAATATGATTATACTTTTTCATCTTGGTCACCATCTATAAAAGAAGTAACTTCAGATGCTACTTACACAGCAGTTTTCGTTTTGACTATCAGGTCATACACAGTTACATTTCTAGATTCTGATAACTCTGTTTTACAGACTACTTCTTTATATTACGGTTCTATTCCTTCATATAACTTACAAACCCCTACTAAAGAAAGTACTGAACTTTATGATTATACTTTTTTATCTTGGAATCAAGCTCTTAATCCGGTTTCTTCAGATATAACATACACTCCTTTATTTAGTTCTGAAATTAGGAACTATAATATTACATTTGTTAACTATAACAACCAAGTTTTACAAAAGTCTTTGGTGGCTTACGGAGCATTACCAGTTTACACTGAACTTACTCCTATTAAGCCTTTTACTTATCAATATAATTACTTATTTGATGGATGGGATAATGAATTAACTATTGTAACCTCTGACGCTACTTATACTGCTATATTTATAGAATCTATAAGGAAATATAGTATTAGTTTTCTTAATTATGATCTTGTTGTATTACAAAACTCTTTAGTAGATTATGGCACTTTGCCCGTTTATGAAAGTCCAACTCCTATTAAGCCTTCATCTGCAGAGTTTGATTATACATTTAATGAATGGGATAATGAAATAACAATAGTTAGTAAAGATGCATCTTACATAGCCTTATATACAAACCAAGTAAGAAGTTATAATGTAACATTTGTAGATTATAACGGAGAATTATTACAAAGTTTTGAGTTATTATATGGAGAACTACCTTCTTATAGTTTAGAACTTCCTTATAGACCTACAACAGAGCAGTACTACTATACATTTTCTTCTTGGGACAATGAAATAACAACTGTTGTTTCAGACGCACTGTATACTGCAGAATATTATTTTATTTTAAGAGAATATATAATTAATTTTGAAAATTATGATAACACTGTGCTACAGTCTTCTAGTGTTTCTTACGGATTTTTACCTGAGTACTTAGGAGACACCCCAACAAAACAACCTGATGAAATGTATTATTATGAATTTGATGAATGGACAATTCAAATTGAAACAGTAACTGGCGATGCAACCTATACTGCTTTTTATATTCCTATACTAAGAAGTTATACTATTACATTTAGCAATAGTAACGGCGATATATTACAAAGTTCTTTAGTAGAATACGGTACCTTACCTTCATTTTTAGGTAGTGTACCAACTATAGAAAGTTCTATAGCGTTTGATTACAGCTTTATAGAGTTTACTCCTTTGGTGCTTCCCGTTAGTGAAGATGCAGTTTATACTGCAACATATTCTTCTTTGCTAAGAAATTATACAATTACATTTTTAGATAATGATTTAGAAGTTGTACAAAGTACAGTTTTAGAATACGGATCATTGCCTGAATATACTGGAGCCCTTTTAGTTATTCTAAGTAACGATGAATTTGATTATACATTTGATGCTTGGAATCCAACAATATCTAGTGTTGTTGGTGATCAAACTTACGAAGCTACATTTACACAAATAAGAAGAAGTTACAGTATAGTATTTAAAAACTATGATTTAACTCAATTACAAAATACAGAAGTAGAATATGGCACTTTACCAGTGTACCAGGGAGAAACTCCTACTAAGCCAAGTA
>JAITXV010000001.1 GCA_031284605.1 Acholeplasmatales bacterium
CTAAAAAGAATAAATGATTTAGTAAAAGATGATAAAGAAAAAACTACACTAATAGAACAATTAAGTGACTATTTTAGTAGAGTTAATAATGGAGACAGGAGATTTTATGAAGTTACTGAATGAAAAAGAATTATTAGCGGAATTACAAAAAGATAGTGTGGAGAATTTACTCTACACTCTTTTTACCGAAACCACTAATAAAATAAGTAGTGAACGAATAAGCGAATTTGATTTAGGCAAAACTACTTTATTTTTGGAACTTTTAAAAAGATGTTCTAATGCTAAAAGACCGGTAGATGTTACTGAAAACAATGTAAACCCATTTTAAAAGGAGTTTAATCTATGAGTGAAAAAGAACCCAAGTTTAAAATAGGTGAATGTTTAAAAGATTTAGTTACAAATATCAATGTAATGGAAAAGAAACAAATTGAAGGTGTTGATAATGATTTAGATAAGTTAATTACTACATATCTTAAAAATGATAACTTTGACTTATCTAAGTTACCTAAAGAAATTCTTACCGAGATTTACAATTTTGTTAAGTTATTAGATAAAAATAACCCTAATATTTACACAGAAAAGTTTAAAAAGATATCTTATATTTTGTACCCGAATTTATTACGAACAGAAAATTACTTAAAGAATGTTATAAATAAAAGTTTTAAAGATTTAGATTCTATTCGTGGAAAATATAATATAGTTAACAGAAGTCCCTATTCGTTCACTAATGGGTTTTTTACCATAGAAAAAATAGGATATAATGGTAAAATATGTAGAAGGAATTTTGCCTTATATATGATTGAATTTGACACTTTATCTTTTATAGTGGAAATTCCGCCTTCTAAAATAAAAGTATTAAAAACTAAAAACAATGTAACAAGTTTTTTAAAATATTTAAAGGTATTATAATTATGGAAAATAATAAAGTTCAAGTTTGGATAAATCCTAAAATTAAAGATTTGTTTTTCAATAAGAAAACGAGGCATAATGTTTTGTTTGGCGGAAGAGGAAGTGGAAAATCTTGGGGCATTTGCGACTGCTTAATCATTGATGCCATTCAACACCCTAATCAAATTATCCCCTGTTTAAGAGAATTCCAAGTATCTATTAAAAAGTCATCATATAGCCAAGTTAAGGCAAATTTAGAAGCAATGGTAAGGAATGGTTTAAATATAGGTTATAGATGTCTTAATAATAGTATAGTGTTAGATAATGGTTCAACTTTTCTTTTCTTTGGTATAAGCGATTCAACAGGAACAGACCAATCAGTTAAGTCAATGTATACAGAAAATGTAAGGAATGTATGGGTTGAAGAGGCACAAAGGTTAAAAGACGATTCATTAAGATTACTAAAGAATACATTTAGAAAAGATGATTGTAGAATATTCTACACTATGAATCCACAAACTCCTGTTGATGCTGTATTAGAACTTGCAAAGGACACTACTTATTGTACTGCTGTTAAACTGAATTGGATGGATAACCCTAAATTCCCTTTATCATTACAAAAAGAGAGAGAGATTGATGAGGCAACTTTAACACCTGAACGATATGAACACGACTGGAATGGTGAACCTTATCAAGAGGGTGCTACACTTATAAATAACACTATGCTTATTAGTCAAAAATATGAAACGAATCATAATCAAGTATTATATATGGGTGTTGATATTGCCACTGGAGAAGCATCTGATACAACCTGTTATACAATAGCAAGTAGATATAAGATAATGAAGCAAGACATAATTAGGGAAACAGACCCAAGAAAAATAGCACAGGCAATCTATGATGTATCAAAGGAGTGGAATGTAGTAATTATCAACCTTGATAAGGGCAACATAGGGTGGGCAATTATCAAGGAGATGAAGGAGTATTTATTCTGTAATATATGTAATGGCATTGATTTTGGGTCTACACATAGTATCAAGTATAATTGTTATAATAAAAGGACAGAAATGTATTATAGTTTAATGCTATGTCTAAAGAATGGTATGGATTTAGAAAATATGCAAAAAGAATGCTATGTTGAGTTAACCAATACGATGCTTGATATTTATAACTCGCACGGCAAAATTAAACTTGTAGAAAAAAAACTAATCAAGCAGAAATTAGGTCGTTCACCAGATAGGGCAGATAGTTTTGCTTTATGCTTTGCAACCGATATATTGACTACAGACACTAACATAAATCAATCAACAATATTAAAAGGGGTAATAGTACAAGGAGTTCAAAACGATATATTTTAACTAAACTTATATATTATATGTAGTGGTGTCTATCACACCATTACAACTCTTTTAGAGTTCTGTATTTTTGGTCTTAACAATCATTAGGAATAGAGACAATCAAATTTTTCCTTAACCACTATGCTTACATCTCATAGTGGTTTTTTTATAACCTTAAGGGTAAGGGTTTAAGGTACTTCAAAGGTAAGGGTTTGAAGTTATTCTAAAAATGAAGTAGTGCAGTATTTAATAAAATATTATCAAAAATATAACACTAATAAGACATCAAAAAAAAAATATTTAGTCTCATCAAAAAAAAAATCTACGGCATAGTAAAACTATAACAAAGACCTATTGGTTTTTCAAAAAGTCCTATACTATTACTATATATTAGGTACTATATAATAAAAATAAGGATTGAATGAGATTATTTGAAAAGAAGGTAACACCTGAACTTGAAATGAAATTATTAAGATGTTATAATGATGATTTAACTATTGCTGAAACTGTAAGAAGGACACCTGAAATATGTAAGACAACAATAAGAAGATACTTTAGAAAGTTTCAAAAGAACCCTATATATCTTAAAGCAGTAACAAGAACAGAAAAACAAGACCATACACAATTAACTAATATGGTTGATAATGAATTAGCAAAGGAGAATTTCTGTTTTAATATGTTAAAGAAGATAGAAAAGCATATTGACTTTGAACTATTAGAAGGAGACACCATAGTTAAATTGGCACAGGTATGTCTTAAAACTATTAACGATACTACACATAATAAGATAGAAATGTTAAAGAATAATCAAACTGCTGCTATACTTCAAAAAGCAACTTTCAATCAAGGTTTAAAGGTAAAATCTAATTTAGGTGGAGATGGAGAAACACCAGATTGTTTTAAGAACCAATTCACTATTGAAGTTATCTAATACTAAATCTATATATTATATATGAATAGGATGTCAAGGAGTTTCTACGGAGGCATTGATAAGATATCTTAATCTAATTATTGTATTACAAACGGCATTACGAGATAATAATGATACGGAAGGTATACGGATATAGTAATTTGTTGTTTTTATATTATGAATCAAACTAAACAAACCCGACTGACTTAATAATTAGTGGGGTATTTTGGGTTAAGGTAGTATGTCTCCGAAGTCATCTATGTCCTCATTATTTTTATATTTGTCTCGTTCGTCACAAAAATCTAAATATTCTTCTTGGGTCATATCTTCCACTAATTTTCTTTTTGACTTTGCATTTGCTACTGCTTTTTGATGTATTTCTATGTCTGATGCAAACTTTTGACTTTCTAATGCTTCTTTAATTAATAGTAGTGCATTTTCTAATCTTTCCCTTTGACTCATAGTAAAACATTGTTGTTTAAGATTATAGCATTCTAAAACTCTATTCTCATAGAATTCATTAACATTGTCTGATATAAAATAACTATAGGCATTTTTTTTAGTAAGTGGTATACAGAAATTCTGTATTCGTTTTTCTAATACATCTTCGTCTAATGGTAATAATCTTTCCTTATATAATTCATCATTACCATACAAAACATCCCTGTTGATTAGAATTACTTTTTTATTCTTTTCAACCTTTTCTATTTGCTCCCAAAATGGAGTTGAATCTACTTCAATAATAGTTTTGGGTCGTCCTAATGGTTTTTTATATTTATAATCATTATCATATTTAGAATTCTTAACTTCAATAGTAGTGCAGTTTTTTTCATCATTTTCTA
>JAITXV010000072.1 GCA_031284605.1 Acholeplasmatales bacterium
GTTCTTAATAAAAAATTTGAAAAGACAATTCCTATAACTACAAATAGTATGCTAAACATTGTTGTAAATATAGAGTACAGTCCTTGACCGAAAGCTTTGATAGGGTCTTTAACTCCATCTTTTCCAGAAGGTGAACCAATCATCGCTTTAAAAGCTACTGCTGCTAATATTACTGCTAGAAGTATAAATGATATTCCCAATAATAAGAAAAAGATATTCATTATTTTTGGTGAATTTAAAAAAAACTGTTCTATAGGAACTTCTGTAGTTATGACTGTACCCGTTGCCTCATTCCAAGTTGATTTTGTGCCTGGTTCTAGTCCTGTTAAAAAACCAAAAATTTCAAAAAGTCCATTTAAAATTTGTAGTAAAAACATTAAAATTTTTATGCCTAAATGTTGTATTATGTCCATGTGTGTTTTCCTTTCAATTTTTAATATTTGCTATTAAAAATATTTTGTTTTTATGGTATAATATATATATAAATATATATATTAAGGAGATAAATAAATGAAAAAATTTGTGTTACTGTTATTGTTAATATTTGTTAGTTTTGGGTTACTTTCAAGTTGCAGGGCTACTGTTGAAGATTATAAAAAATATGAAGGATATTATACTTTTTCAACTCCTAATAAACCTACCACAGTCCTTTTTGAATATACAGATGGTTACATCAAAGTTGTTGATGACAGATTATACATTTATTATATTTTAATCAATCCTTTAGAACATGGGAATGTCTCTATCTGTGAGATAGCTAGTATTAAAGACCTAAAATTAAAAAAGTCTAAAGCAAAAAATGCACTTTCTATATTTAAATTAAGTCCAAAACCTTTTTCTTCATTAGCTAAATCTGCTGGAAATACAGTCGTAGTAGCAGAACCAACTATATTTAATGAGGCTGCTGCTCAAATTATTGATTTAGCTTTGCCAGGAATTGGGGAATATAGTTTTTATGTCTTAGGTGGGGAACTTAAAATTGTTAATTCCTCAGAGTGGGGATTTATATACGAGAAGGATTAACAAACGCACAAACTTCTATTCATTAGAGCAGTCATTGACTGCTCTTTTTTATTGTTACTAGTTCTAGTGTAATTGACCTTCGTTTTCTTTTTTAGCTTCCTTTTTCTTAGGTGCTTCATCTTCCTTCTTTAAATCAAGCTTTTGATTAGTTTTGAAGAAATAGTTTTCAAAATTAGCCACACTTTCGTTATCATAAAACTTTCTGTTCTTGTTCCACCATTTTCTTATGGTATTTTCGTTTTCTTTTATGGTATCTGCGCTTATTTTTTGATTTTGCAATATTCCTACCCAGTCTAGCTTCTCAGCGTTCCTAGTAATGAATTCTTCGCTCAATTTTTGTTTTACTGATATCCACGCCCAATCCACTTTTCTTTTATGTTTTTCTATGAACTCTTCACTTAGTTGTTGATTACACGATAATATTTCCCAATTAACCTTATCTGCGTGCTTATCTATAAACTCTTCACTAAGTTTTTGTTTAGAAGTTATTATTTCCCAATCTACTTTTTTAGCGTACTTATCTATGAGTTCATCACTAAGTATTTGATGTTCAGATATCTCTTTCCAATTAACTCTTCTTTTATGACTATCTATAAAACTTTCACTTAAAATTTGGTTTCTTGATATCCACTCCCAATCAACTTTTCTTTTGTATTTGTCTATGAACTCTTCACTAAGTTGTTGATGATATGATATTTGTTCCCAATTGACTCTTCTTTTATTTTTTTCAATAAACTTTTCACTTAGCTTTTGGTAGCCAGAGATACTCCACCAGTCTACTTTCCTTTTAAATTTATTAATAAATTCTTCACTAAGTATTTGATTAATTGATATAAGCTTCCAATTGACTTTTCTTTTGTATTTTTTAATAAACCCCTCACTAAGTACCTGCTCTCTAGAAAGCCAATCCCAACCATTTTCTTCTGCTAATTTTAATAATTCTTTTTCAGTTTTCATTTCACTTGCTCCTTTTATCTGCTTTGACCTTCATTTTTGCTTGGTTTTTTAAATCCTTCATTTTGAGTATTGTTATTCTTAATAGCTTCAGTGTTTCTTATGTGTTTGTCTTTAACATCTTTACTTATTTTTTTATTTTTCATTATTTGTTGCCAATCCACATCTTTAGCGTATTTCTCAATGAATCCCTCACTTAGCTTTTGTTTACTACTTATCCACTTCCAATTGACTTTGTCCTGGTGTTTATCTATGAACTCTTCACTCAGTACTTGATAATATGATATCCAGCTCCAGTTTACCTTTTTAGTATGCTTCTCAATAAACCCCTCACTTAGCTGTTGATAGCTTGAAATGCCACCCCACCATACATTGTTAGTATGTTTTTCTATGAACTCTTCACTAAGTGTTTGAACCATTGATATATCACTCCAATCAACCCTATCTGCGTGCCTCTCAATAAATACTTCACTAAGTTTTTGCATTCTTGATATAAAACCCCAATCCACCTCTTCTATGTGTTTTTCAATAAAACTTTCACTAAGTGTTTGACAAGCTGATATCCATCCCCATTTTATTTTTTTAGAATATTTATCCATAAACTCTTCGTTAAGTTCTTCTTCATTGCATAGATAAATCCATCCCTTTTCTTCTGCTAATTTTAATAGTTCTTCTTCACTTTTCATTTTGCTTGCTCCTTTTATCTACTTTGACCTTCATTTTTATTAGTTGCTTTCTTTGGTATAAAAGAAGATATTTCTTCATTTTTATTCAACTCAGCGTGATTGTTTAAATATTTGTTAACAAGATAATTAAATTTATAATAATTGCCACTATTTTCATAATAATTCTTCCATTCGTCATCTATATTGTTTACCCAGTTAGTTATATCTTCTTTGTGCTTTCCCAAAAATTCTTCTTTATTTGAAACAAAAGTAATATGTTTATTTTGTATTATTTCTACCCAGTCAACCTTATCTGCGTGCTTGTCAATAAATTCTTCACTAAGTACTTGGCTTCCTGATATCCACGCCCACTCTACCTTATCTGCATTCTTTTCTATAAAAACTTCGCTTAGTGTTTGGTGTTTTGATATTTCTTCCCACTCCACATCATTGGCGTGCCTTTCAATGAACTCCTCACTTAATTTTTGACAAGCTGACACACCTCTCCACACAACCTTATCTGCGTGCTTTTCTATAAAATTTTCGCTAAGTTTTTGACTGTTTGATATCCAGTACCACTTCACATTATTTGTGTTCTTTTCTATAAAAGCTTCGCTTAGTGTTTGGTATTGTGATATATCCTCCCAGTCTACCTCACTAGCGTGTTTGTTTATAAAACTTTCGCTAAGTTTTTTTCTAGATATTTCCACCCAATCAACTTCTTTAGCATTCTTTTCTATAAAAGCTTCGCTTAGTGTTTGGTATTGTGATATATATTCCACATCTATATCTTCTGCCATATCTTCTGCGTGCTTATCTATAAAACTTTCGCTTAACTTCTGATTGCGTATTATTTTTCTCCACCATACATCTTCCATATGCTTTTCTATAAAAGCTTCGCTTAGTGTTTGATGAGATGAAATATCACCCCAATCCACATCTTTAGTATGTTTTTCAATAAAACTTTCGCTTAGCTTCTGATATTGTGATATGCCACCCCAATCCACATCTTCTATGTGTTTATCTATAAAAGCTTCGCTTAGCTTCTGATATTGTGATATATCCTCCCAGTCTACTTCGCTAGCATATTTATCTATAAATTCCTCATTTAATTGTTCTCTAGTACATAGGTAACTCCATCCCTTTTCATCTACTATTTCTAAAAATTTTTCTTCATTTTTCATTTAATTTGCTCCTTTTTTTATTATTATATTACTTGACATTTAGTTCAAAATAGTGTATAATATATGTATAGACTTGTAACGCATCCCATAGGAGAAGGCAATTGGAGCCGTGTCCGTTTGGAAAGGGAAGACCAAGTCTTTTTTTATGTCTTATTTTGTATGGGCTGTGGATAGAAGGTTTTAACTTCATTACCTTTAAAATCATACAAATCGCCTTGTTTGTAATAAACTATATCTGGTGCCAGTTTCTCTAAAATGTCATAAGCATCTAACTCATTATCTATATAAATTATTTCTTTATCTTCTACTGCATCTATTAGTAGTGCATTAGCTTTTGATTTAAAACTAGAATCATTAGTTCCATACACGCTAGATATATCTATACTAGCCACTCTACTTACTCCTAACACATCTATTTCTTCATGGTTGTTTTGTAAGGATATAGGTACTACTAACTTATGACCATATTCATTATCTAAATTTATTATCATTACTATAGAATTAGGAACAGTTTTAGATTTTATTATAGCTAGTGGATTAGCTATCTTCTCTGGTAATTGTTTTAATATCTCTTCATTTAATTCATCTGAATGCTCTTCTAATATAGTAAAGAACTTTTTAACTGAAAGAGTCAAATTATTACCTCTA
>JAITXV010000120.1 GCA_031284605.1 Acholeplasmatales bacterium
CCTTCTAAAATACTGTAACAAAAGAAGATAAACCTTTCACCATCATCGCCCTCACCATAAATATTATCTCTATAAAAAAGTTCGTCATTTTTTACAAATATAATTTCTACACCTTCGTGTAAGTACTTATAGTAATCAACTATTCTATGTCTTCCTAAAATATCTACGCTAGCAGAAGCAAGATACTCAAAAGAAGAATAATTAATCTTTCCCGAATATAATGGTGTGATAACTTTAACGTTAACACCTTTTTTAACTAATTCTTTAGGTAAACTATAACTTACATCGCCAAGCCCACCTGTTTTACTAAATGGATATATTTCACTAGTACAAAACAAAACTTTCATTATACACCTCTACTTAAAACTATACATATATTATATCAAAATATAAGTATTTTAAGGTTAAATACATAGAAAAATGACTAATTTAATATATTTAATTTATTTTTTAGCATTATTATAATATTTATTTTTAAATATGTTATAATTTATAGAGTATACTATTTTAAGGAGATATTTTATGGCACGCGCTAATAGTCAGAACAACACACATTTAAAAAAGACAAAATTAAATAAATACAAGGTTAAAACAAACAAGGTACATCCTTTAGTATTTGTACTTTCAGGTATTTTAGTAGTTATAATTATAGTAGCTATCGTGGTTTTTAACATTAAACCAGCTGCAGCTAAACTTGCTAGTAAATATAATGGTTTAGAAACTAGTGCTGCATTAGATGTAAAAAACAATTATAAAAAAGCATCATACTCAAAAGTTAAAAAAGAAATAGAAAAGGGAAATCCAGTAGTAGTTTATGTAGGTGGAGCATTTAGTGATCCTACAGTAGATAAAGGACCTATTTTACCTTCTTATTATCAAAATATGGAACTATATAGTTCACAATTTGGTAAATGCGTTTATACAGTTTCACCTGAAACTAATAAACCTTTAGCAAGTGATAAAGAACCTAAACTATCTAGTTCTATTAAAAACATTTTATTCATCGAAGCTAAAGATTTATCTGATTATAAAAAAATATTAGAAAATTTTCATAATGATTATAATATTGCTTTAACAGCTGCTGAAAAGAAACATAGTTGGTTGTTTACATTTAATGATAAAGCATTAGTTGGTAAACTTAGCGAAGTAAACCAAAGTTCAAGTGCTTTTGTTAGAGATTTATATAGAGATTTATATTTAACTATTAAATAGTAATGCTAGAAATAGTAAAAAATAATTTAAAAACTTTAATATCTAAAAATCTTAATTATGACAATATAATTATTGAAGAACCCAAAAAGGGATATGCTGATTTAGCAATACCCCTTTTTAATATATCTAAAAATCTAAATAAAGATATTAATTCTTTGTATAACGATTTAAATACTTTATTAACTAAAAACAAATATGTTACAAACGTAGAATTTCTAAATGGTTTTTTAAATATATTTTTAGATAGATTTGAATATTCACTTTTAGTATTCAAAAATATTAAAAATTCCTACAAACAAATAAATATTAAAAATCCTCAAACTATTGTAATTGATTATTCTAGTCCTAACATTGCGAAACATTTTAGTATTGGTCATTTAAGAAGTACAATTATAGGAAACAGTTTAAAAAAGATTTATTCTTTTTTAGGGTATAAAGTTATTGGCATCAATCATTTAGGAGATTGGGGTACCCAATTTGGTAAAATGATCGTTGCTTATAATCATTGGGGTAATCCTAGCATTTTAGAAAGTAATGACGTTATTTCTCAACTACAAAATTTATATGTACGTTTTCATGAAGAAAGTAAAAATGATCTAAATTTGGAAACTGAAGCAAGAGAAGTATTTTTAGCTTTAGAAAAAGGCGATAAAGTGTACCATAAATTATGGGAATTATTTAAAGAAAAAAGTTTAGAAGAATTCTTACAAATGTACAAAACCTTGAACGTAGAATTTGATTATTTTACAGGAGAATCTTTTTTTAATGATAAAATGGATAAGGTACTTGATGATATTAATAGTAAAGGTTTATCTAAAATAGATGATGGTGCTTTAATTGTAGATTTAGGAGAAAACATTGCTCCTGCGTTGCTTAAAAAGAGTGATGGAGCTACTTTATATCTTACTAGAGATTTAACTGCGCTTCTATATAGATACAATACCTATCATTTTAACAAAATATTATACGTTGTTGGTAATGAACAAAAGTTTCATTTTGAACAATTAAAACTTTTATCTAAAAAGATAGGGTATGATTTTGATTTAGAACATATTAACTTTGGTTTAGTTCTAATTGATGGTAAAAAGATGAGTACTAGACAGGGAGGATTTGCAAAACTTGATGATATCATAAAATATACTATATCTGCAGTTGAAAATCAAATGCTTGAAAAGAACCCTAATATTAGTAATGTTACAGAGATAGCTTCCACAATTGGTATTGGAGCGATTATTTTTAATGATTTAAAAAATGAAAGAATATTAGATATAGACTTTGATTTAGAAAATATGCTTAAATTTGAAGGTCAAACAGGACCATACATCCAATATACATCAGTAAGGATTAGTTCTATACTTAAAAATTATGATTTGAATGATTTGACTATAGATTTTGAACTATATATGGATGATTTATATTTTGAACTTATTAAGGTAATTTCAAGGTATGATG
>JAITXV010000130.1 GCA_031284605.1 Acholeplasmatales bacterium
TGGTGGCATTTTGGATAAAGTTGGTGGCATTTTGGATAAAGTTGGTGGCATTTTGGATAAAGTTGGTGGCATTTTGGATAAAGTTGGTGGCATTCTCCCCCTCCCTTGTGCCTCCGTCAAAATGCCACATATGCTTTGCATATAATAAAAATATATTCACAAAATTAAATCATTAAAAGACATATATTTGAACTTAGGATTATTTTTTAAATATTAGGATTAACGTTCCAGCCGCTTTCAATTTTTAACTCTAGTAATACGCTAGTAAAATTATAGGTATCTTCTACTAATTTTCCTTTAATGACTTTAAAATCAGGAGACATAATAAAAACAAACACATAAATATGGTCTTTTGTTTCTAAAGTATAAAATGTTAAATGTCTTTTGTAATCATCTTGAGATAGATAATATACCATCCCATTCCATTTTTCTTCTAATCCAATTTCATTAACAATTAATGATGATTCATTTTTAAGCTTGGTTTTCATATCATATATGTTATCAGGAATATCACGCTCATTAGTAATTTGTTTTCTTTCCACTTTTTTAAATCTATAGGTAAACCCCAGTCATTTATATTTTTTAGTTGCTTAGTTAGAGTTCCTTCTAGCTCTTCTTTTGAATTCTTTCTAATAGAACTTATATTTGGATAGTAGTAGGTATATTTATCATCGTAGTTTTGACAAATAAATAAAGTAATCGAGCGTTGATATTTTATAGTGTCATCACTTATGAATGCGCTATCAAAACTAGCGATTAAATAAAAAAGAGTTCTACCATATTCGTCGTTTTCAATAATTTCAATTTTGCTTGTGTCACATTGAAAAGCAGGAACTTCACTTGCAGCCTGTGCCCATAATTCTATATTTTTTCCATAATATTTATAAGTAAAATGGTTCCAATCAAAACAGGAACTAATAAAACATAAACAAGAAATAATAATTAAAATAAAAATAGTTTTATTCTTATTCATACATATTCCAATAAAAGGTGTATAACAATGACCAAAACCAATGAGATAACCTTTTATTGACCCATGCTAACGCATTTTTCTTACTATAATTAGATTTAATTAGATTTTTTGTATCAGGAAAAACTTCTTTTCTCATCATGCCACTTAGTTCTTTATCAAATATCATTTTTTTTCATTTGAAAGTCCTTTCCCTTTATTTTGTGAACTAATGAGCGTAAGACTACCAAATGTATTTGAAAATAATGTTTTTTCTTCTTTCATCTTTTTTGCATGTATATTGTCTTTTCTAATATTGGTTGGGTGATGGTTTTGAGTACCACACTCTTTACTAATTAAATTATATCATAGGAAGAGAAGAGGTAATATTAATACTTTGTCTAAAATGCAAAATATTTTAGATAAATAAAAAATCTAATAACGTAAATAACTATTAGAAGTTACTCTTAATTTTGATATATAATCTATTTTAATAAATCTTTGATAAGTATAATGATATAATAAAAGAAAAAGGGGTGTTTTTATGGCTAATATTGCTGGTAAAAAAATTAAATTATTTTCGTTAAATGCTAATAGAAAATTAGCTGATGATATAAGTTTAGCTTCAAAAATTCCATTGTCTGAGGTAAGAGTTGTTAAATTTTCAGATGGTGAAATTAATATTTCAATTACTGAAACAGTGAGGGGACATGATTGTTTTGTGGTACAATCTACAAGTAGACCAGCAAACGATAATCTTATGGAATTATTAATTATGTGTGATGCCTTAAAAAGAGCTAGTGCTAAAAGTGTAACTCTTATAATGCCTTACTATGGTTACGCAAGACAAGATAAGAAAGCAGAATCAAGACAACCAATAACTGCTAAATTAGTTGCTGATTTATTACAAACAGCAGGGGCTAATAGAGTTATCTCTATTGACTTACACGCTGCTCAAATCCAAGGGTTTTTTAATATTCCAATTGATAATTTCCCAGCTGGACCATTACTAGCTAAATGGTTTATAAGGAACAAAATAACTAAAGATATTATTGTAGTCAGTCCTGACCATGGTGGAACTTCAAGAGCTAGAAGTTTTTCTAAAATCTTTGGTGATAACACACCAATAGCTATTATAGATAAAAGAAGACCAAAACCTAATGAAGCTGAAGTTATGAATATAATAGGTGATGTAAGAGGTAAAACTGCTATTATTATCGATGATATGATAGATACAGCAGGAACTTTAGCTGCAGCAAGTAATGCTTTAGTTGATGCAGGCGCTACAAAAGTATATGCTGCTGCTACTCATGCTGTATTAAGCGGGGATGCTTTAACTAAAATTAATGAATCTAAAGTTGATAAAGTTGTGATAACAAACACTATTAAATTAGAAGAAAATATGAAATCTGATAAAATAGTTGAACTATCTATAGGTAAAATATTAGGAGAAGCTATAGTACATATAGTAAATGATGAAGCAATAAGCCAGTTATTTGATAATCCTGCTGAATAAAAAAATGGATAACTTAAATGAAACCTTTGAAAATATTAGAATTGAAAAATATAAGCGATATAAAAAATATATTTTTCTTATGTTTTCTTTTTTAGGACTTACTGTTATTGGTTTCTTTATAACACTATTTACTATAATATTTGGTAATAGACAAAATATATTCTTAATAATATTACCTTTCGTATCATTTACCTTACCTATAGTACCTACAATAGTTTTTGGTGCTATGGCGATAGTAACAAATTATAAGTTTTCAAAAAATGTAAAATCACAAGCACTTCCAGAGATGCTAAAAACTGTTTATAAAAATTCTTGTTATGAATTAAACGGAGGAATTCCATTAAAAGATATTCTTATGACTAAGATGGTGTATGCACCATCTAACCATAAGAGTGAAGACTATATCAAAGGAATATATAATAATATATTTTTTGAATCTTGTGATTTAACTCTTAAAACTACTTCTACAGATGGTCAAGGACATACAACTGAAACTGTATATTTTAATGGTTTATGGATAATATTAAAAAAAATAAGAAATGAAAACAATAGTGTTTTAGTTTTAGAAAGAGGATTTCCAAGTGGTAGTATGAAAGGGTTAGAGAAAGCAGAAGTTGAAGGTATCTTATTTAATAAGAAATTTAAAATATACGCAACAAGTAAGTTTGATGCTTTTTATGTATTAAAACCTGTATTATTAGAAAAGTTAGTTGCTCTTGAAGAAGAGCATAAAGGAACAATAGCTTTTGGATATGTTGGAAAAGATTTGCATATTGGAATTAATGATTTTAAAAATCATTTTGAATTTAGTATTAAAAAACCACTAACTTCAGAAAATGTTGCATTGTTTAGAACAAATATTGATATTTTCAAAGATTTAATTGATATTTTCAAACTTCGTAACGCAAATGATGAAAGCATATAAAAGATTTTTTGAAAAATAACAAAAACAATATCAAAAATAATTTATATTATGATATAATTTATATATAACAAAAGGAGGATTTAAGTATGGGATGGTTAGTTGGAGGAATAATACTTATAGCAATAGCACTTGTTTTATTAGCAGTTTTAATAACATATGTTACTATTAGTAATTCATTAAAAAAATGTACAGTAAAAATTGACGAGGCATTGTCAGGAATTGACGTAATGCTAGTACAAAGGTATGATTTGCTCACTAAGTCAATAGAAGTATTGAAAGGTGCTAAAAACTATGAAAAAAGCACTATCGAGGATATAGTTAAACTTAGAAAACTTGATACTAACTCTACTTTAAAAGAAAGAGAAGAATATGATAAAGAAATAAGTTCTGGTTTTAGTAAAATAAATGTTTCATTAGAAGCATATCCTAATTTAAAAGCTGGTTCTAGTTATTTATTATTACAAAAACAAATATCCGAATGTGAAGATAACTTACAAGCATCAAGGAGAACTTATAATTCTAACGTTAGCTACTATAACCAAAAGTTAGTTAGCTGGCCATCAAGTATTATAGGAAGATCATTAAAACTTGAAAGCAAATCATTTTTTGAAGCAGATGAAAATAAGAAAGGTGACGTAGCTATAAATTTATAGTCTGTTACTACAGATATTATTATATGGTATTACGTTAGAAGGAGTTTTATGGCAAAAGAAAAAAATACAAAAAGTAATTCAATAGGTATGGTATTAGGATTTTTATCTTTCTTTGGACTTCTTTTTTGGAGTATAATAACACTTTTAGGAGTCTTTGGAGTTAGTCTTCCTGGACCTTTACCTTTTATAAGTCTATTATTTTTGTTACTTACTTTGTTTTGGAGTGCTTGGCTATTTGTGAAACATAAATCAAAGGGTTGGAAAATATTATATGCAATAATAGTTGTAATTGCAATTCTAGCTTGGGTTTGGGGTTCTGGATGGTTAGTTTTCTGGAAAAAATAAAAAAAAAATCATAAAATACACCTATTACATTATGTAACAGGTGTATTTTTTATAACAAACCAACCATATATATTGGTAAATGTATTATTTCATCTTTAACCATATAGTCACGATCATAAATAATATAAGATTTCCCAATGTGTATAGAAAATTTCTTTCTTATTTTATCTAATGAAGAGTGTTCAGTATAAGCTGATGATTTTGTTTCAAGAGGCGAAAGTTTTGATCCAATTCTTAATAAAAAATCTATTTCAACTGGTCTTAGGTTTTCTTCTTTATCTAAATTATAATAAAATATCTGCTCATGATTGCTAGACGCTATTTGTTGTGCAACAACATTTTCTGCAATCATTCCTTCATTTATATGAAGTTTATCAAAAAGTAATTTGTTATAAATTTCATCTTCCATAATTATTTTTTGACCTAATGCTAGAGTAACGAGTAATCCTGTATCATTTATAAATACTTTTCTTTTGTTATAATCAAGAGTAAATGCGAATGCGATGTTTGGAACGCTAGTTGCGAAAAATTGATTAATTAGCTTCGCTTCTTCTAGCCATGTAAAAGTTGTATCAAAATTTCTAGTTTTAGCATTCTTGCCCATTGATGTAATATTAAACTTTTTATTAGGGTTTGAAAGTTGAGAAGGAATTTGATTATATATATCTAGTACTTTTTCGCTAGATATTTTAGGTAGCTTACGCATATCGTCTTTGTATAAAGATATTATATTTTGTTTTATAGAATCTACTTTTCTAAAATCTTTACTACTAATGTATTCATTTACTGCTTGTGGCATACCACCAACTATCATATATATTCTAAAATCTTTCATAAATTTATCATGATTCACACCAACACGTTTTTGTTTTGTGTAACATTCCCTAATAAAATTAAATTGTTGTTCCCCATTATCATATAATGCCCACATAAATTCCTCGAAATCAAATGGATGTAAAGTAATTTTCTGTTCTTCTGAAGGTATAGTGATATCTTTAATATTCTTTTTTATAGAAATAAGAGAACCTGTCTCAATATAATCATATCTTCCATCTTCAACGAAATGTTTTATTAGTTCTCTTGCGTGCGGATACTTTTGAACTTCATCAAAAATAATTAAAGTATTTCTTATATAAAATGTAGTGTTAACTACGGCTGATAGTTCAGCAAAAAATAAATCTTTGTCATCGAATCCTTCTTCAAATAAACTAATAATTCGTTTATTTTTCATTGAAAAATCAATAACAATATAACTTTTATACTCATTAGCACCGAATTCTCTAGTGATAGTAGACTTTCCAACTCTTCTAGCACCTTCTATTAAAAGTGCTGTTTTTCCATTACTTTCTTTTTTCCAATTTACTAATTCCTGATATATTTTTCTCTTTAACATAAATATCACCTTCTATAGTTAAATTATATCATAACAAAAGAAAAACAATATAAAAAACGCACCAAATTGCATAATTCAAATTGAGAAAAACGCACCAAATTGCATAATTCAAATAAAATAAAGACTACAGTTCTTACTTAGGTTTTAGATTATAGATGGATAGTTTTTAAAAAATAAGAAAATTAATCATAAAATATACCTGTTACATTGTGCAATAGGTGTATTTTTTACAATAAACCAACCATATATACTGGTAAATAGATAGTATTTAATTCTTTTTTAAAATCTTTAGTATAAATAATATATGAATCACCAAGCAATTTAGAAAACTTGTTTTTAATTGCATCAAGCGATGGATAGTTTTTATAACTTGATGATTTTATCTCAAGAAGTGATAATTTTTTATTATTTTGTATAATAAAATCAGTATTGTGGTACTTCTTAGAACCTTTTATAGCATTCCCATAATAGTATACTAAACTATTGTTTGAAGCAACTAGTTGTTGAGCAACTATATTCTCAAAAAACATTCCTTCATTTATGTGTAGTTTATCTAATAGAATTGATTTAAAAATATCTTTATCAACCAATTCTTTATTCTCTAAAGCGAGTGTAATTAACAACCCCGTATCTAAAAAATATATTTTTTTCTTAGAATAGTCAATATTCGACTTTAAATCTAAAGTTGGTAAATTTGTAGCTTTGCTTATATTAATCATTTTAGATTGTTCTAACCACTTAAACGCAGTATCAAAATATCTATTTGTGGTATCTGGAGAAACTGCAGAAAATTGAAATTTTTTGTTTATTTTTGATAATTGTGCAGGTATTGATTCAAATATTAGCTTTACTTTTTCAATAATTTTTCCATTTGCTTTACTTATATCGTTTCTATATAACTCCAAAATTGACTTTTTTATTTGTTCGACTTTTTCATAGTCGTTGGTACATATATATTCTTTTACAACACCCGGCATCCCTCCAATAAGCATATAAAGTCTAAAATCTTTTAAAATAGTTCGGTGAATGGCTTCGCCTAATGGCATTTTGTTGATAAAATATTGTCTTATATTATTAAAAATAACATCTTTGTTTATTGCCCATAAAAATTCCTCAAAATCCATTGGATTTAGAGTTATCTTATATTCTTCAGAAGGAATTAGTATATTTTTTATATTTTTCTTTATAGAAATAAGAGAACCTGTTTCAATAAAATCATAACGCCCATCTTTTACAAGTGCTTTTAGGGCTTGTCTAGCTAGAGGAAACAACTGAATTTCATCAAATACTATTAACGTTTCTCTTTCATAGAATGTAACACCAAATACAGTAGACAAAGAAAAAAGAATTCATTTAGGTTACGTAAACCTTTTTTAAACACTTCCTTAAATAAATTAATATCAACAGAAAAATCAATAATCAAAAAGCTCTTATATTCATTCCTTCCAAATTCCTTTACAAGCGTGGTTTTTCCAACACGTCTAGCACCTTCAATTAACAATGCAGTCTTGCCTTGTGATTCGTTTTTCCATTTTAACAAATTACTATACAATTTTCTTTTAAATGCCATTATAATAATCTACTTTTAAATATTATAATATGTTTTATAAAAAATTATAGGTTTTTACACCTTTAGAAATATAGTAAATTGCAGGTTTTTACACGTTCTAATTTTTTTGTAAAATAAAAAATTAAACGTTAATATCATATTAAACAAAATCAATATATGATATACTATAAGAGAATGCTAGTGTTCATTTATTTGAGTGTAAAACCATACTGAAAGTCCTTAAATTGTTTTGTAAACTCTTGGATTTTCATATGAAGTGATGATAAAATAATAATATATTAATTAAGGAGGGGACTAGTTATTAGTATAATAAGAACTAAAAAAGAACTAAAAAATGAAAAAGATATTTTAGAACAACTATCTAAGGATATTTGTAAAAAACTTGAAGAAAAATTATATAAATTTAAGTGTGCCTTTTATAGTGGACATACATATAAAGATAGTTTAGGTAATTGGAAAGAGTTAGAATACCATATTCCAGTAATAACTGTTGAAAATATTTGTGATTTAGAAATTACTTTAGATACAATTAGTATCTCTACAAAGCTTACTAATGAAGAAGCGTTGTTATATGATTGGGAAAATATTGAAGAATATTTTTTCGAAGTATACGAAAGTAGTTGACTATTTATCTGATTATTATAATGAACTACATAATATTAAAAAGTTGTTAGAAAACATAAAAAATAGTGGTGAAAATGAAATAGGAATCTCTTTTACCGTAGATTTAACAAAATCTTTTGATTATATAATCAAAATTATCAATATATTAAAAGATGGAAGTTGTTATTACTAAGTATGCTTGTATGTGGTTAAAAAGTTTGAAAAATTAATCTAAAATTATCAGACACAAGTATTATTACTCGCCAAATGTAGTATATTTTATGAGGATTTGGCGAGTAATAAATTCAAAAATTCTTTTTTATGTGTTTATTAAGATAAAAACGTTATAACATTATTACTAGCCAAATGTAGTATATTTTATGAGGATTTGGCTGGTAATAATTTTTAGGAGAACAAAATGAAAATAATAGGAAGAGAAGAAGAAATAAATAAGTTAAAATTTTTACACAATTCTAATAAACCTGAATTAGCAGCAGTATATGGAAAGATAGGAGTTGGTAAAACTTTTTTAATTGAAAATTTCTTTAATAACAAATTCTTTTTTAATTATACTGGTTCAAAAAATATAACTAATAAACAGGAATTAGAAAGATTTTCTAAAGAATTAAACATTTTTATTAAATTAAACAATTGGGATCAAGCGTTTAATGAATTAAAAAAAATAATACAGGCTTCTAATAATAATAGTAAAAAGGTAATATTTATTGATGAAATATCTTTCTTAGATAAACATAAGTCAGGCTTTTTAAATTCGCTTGAATATTTTTGGAATAGCTTTTGTATTTCTAGAAAAGATATACTACTAATAATATGCAGTTCTGCTACTAGTTGGATAATTAATAAAGTATTTAATAAAACGTGCGGATTGTATGACAAAATAGCTTCTAGAATATGTATTAATGAATTTAATCTTAGTGAGTGTGATGAATATTTAAAAAACATAGATATAAAATATGATATGTATTCTATAACAAAAGCATATATGGTGTTTGGAGGAATACCATATTATTATAGTTTATTTAATAAAGAAAAATTAGTAGAACAAAACATTGATAATCTTTTATTTAAAGAAGATGCTATATTAAAAAATGAATATTTAAAAATAACATCATCTTTGTTGGATAATAAAGATGAGTATTTAAAAGTAATAAGAGCAATAGCTACTAAAAATTCTGGTTTGACTAGAAATGAAATAATTGAAATAATAAAATATAATAGTGGAGGAACACTTACTAAAATATTGAGTGATTTAGAATTAAACGGATTCATAAGAAAATATAATAGTGTATCTTTTACTAAAAAAGAATCTGTATATCAAATAATTGATAACTTTACTTTGTTTTATTACAACTTTTTAGAAACTAATGTTTTAAAGTCTAGGTCACCTTTTTTACTAGACAATAATGATTCATTTTTAAGCAGTTGGAAAAATTATGCTTACGAATTAATATGCTTAAAACATGTGCCTCAAATAAAAAAAGCTCTTGGAATAGGCGGAGTAAGTTCTTGTACGTATTCGTTTAAGAACGAAAATACACAAATAGATTTAATAATCGATAGAGCAGATAATGTTATAAATATTTTTGAAATAAAATTTTCACTATCACAGTATAACATAGATAAATCTTACGATATTGAATTAAGAAATAAATTACAAACATTTATTGAAGCTACAAAAACTAGAAAATCTTTGTTTTTAGTATTTATTACTACTTTTGGATTAAAAAACAGCATATACAATGACCTTGTTACAAAAGAACTAACACTAGAGGATCTATTTGTTTGATGTTTCTTCAGCTTCTGTATTTTCATATAACGCTAGAGCTTTTTGAAAATTTTCTTTAAATTCTTTACGCGATTTGGATGGTTCTAATATTTCTACATTATATGTAAATCTAGAAAAATAAACAAATGCTTGTTTTCTACTGCAATAAAATGTATAAATATCGCCATCTTTGCTTTTTAAGAATGGTCTGTTGATTAACCTCATATAATAATCACTTATGCCTTGTTTTGTGAACCTTACTTTTATATCATGAGATGGAAATGTAATAAATTGCGGACCGTTTCTATATATTTCTTTTATAATTTGTTCTTCTTTTTCTTTTATTTCTTTGGTTACTTTTATACCTTTTTTTGGTACGGATACTTCTAACATATTCATAATTTTGATAGAGTGAGAATCGTTTTTTTGATCGATTCCAACAAAGTAATGAAAGGTACTTTCCTTAGCAGGAAAAACTCCAACCTTATGAAGTGTAAGAAGTGCTTTCTCAATTGTTAATATACTTAGCGTGTCTGCTCTTTCAATTGCTATAAATTTATCCATAAATAATAATTCTTGTCTATTAATATAAAGACTTCTAACATAAGACTCAATTATTAACTTCATTAGTTTGGCTACGTTATAGCCACACCTTAAAGCAACACTTTCATCGTTAACCTTCAAAGTGTTAGCATATTCAATCATATTTTGTGTATCAACATTGATTCTTCTCTTGCTATAAGAGTTAGCATCTTTTAAATCTAAATACGAAAATTCTAATTTAATATTAACTCTATCAGAATATTTTAAGTAATTAGCTACGATAGTATTAATGATTCCATTATACGTAGCTTTCCCATCTGCAAAAAATGTATTAATATCCTCTTCTATAGTGCTAGTAGCTAATTCTGTAAGATTTAAATTAATAATATCACTTGTAACTTCAAATTTTTGTGCCATAACATACCTCCGTGTAACGCTATGTATACATTATACCATATAAAATCATTAATATGTTAAAAAGTGTTAACAAAAAAATTATGCTTTTGCATTCTTCCATTTTTGTTACTTTAATGTTATACTTTAAGTGGTGCTTGAAAAGCACCACTTAATAGTCATTTTTTTAGTATAAAAAAGATTTGTATTATGGAATATTGATGTTGAAGGAAGAGTAATTATCACTAAAGTATTAAAATATGGTTTTGAAATAAAAAATATTTTTATTTATTCCTACATAATTAACAAAAAATAACCAAAATATTTAAGTTTAGTACAAAGTGTATACAAAATAGTAATAAATATGTGTGTTTTGATTAATATTGTTAACAAAAAATAAGTGTTATTGCTTGACAATGATTATGTACTATGATATACTATTGTTAGTTATAAAATAAAAAAGAGTTAAAACAAAAGGAGATTTAAAAAATGGAACAAAAGTATTATAAAGTTAAAGCAAAATGTGGTCATGTTGGTAATGGTAAATACATTATAGTAGATTTTCCTGTTATTGCACAAAGTGCTAAGGAAGCTGCAGAAATATCTAAAAATATTCCTAGAGTTAAGCATCATTTAAAAGGTGCCGTTGTTGAAGTTATACAAATCTCTTATCAAGATTTTTATTCGCTTAGAATAAAAAACAATAGTAACTCCTATTTGTTGTGCCACAACAAAAGAGAACAAAAAGAGATGTGCCCAGACCTAAGTAGTAAAATTATGAAATTAAATCCAGAAGTAGAAAAGAAAGAATTATGTAAAACGTATAAAATAAAGAAACAAAAAGAGATATGTGAATATCTTCCTAAACATTTATATGATGAAATATATGAAGAAGAAATAGAAGAACAAGTATATGAAGATATAGATTATAGTTACAGCTATGATGCTATATAAAAGGAGAAAAGAAAAATATGGAAATTAGACCAAAATTGATAGAAAGTTTAGAATTATATGTAAAACAACAATTAAAAAGAAGTGTTAATGCTGACTTGTTATATAGCATAAAATTATCTAAAAGTACAAAGAGTTTTTATATAAAGATTTTTTATATTAGTAATAATAATAAGCGAATATTTAAAACTACTAGAATATCTGATCACAAAGTTATAGTTAGAGAACCTAAGATATGCAAGGTTGTAACAGATAATACTAATTTTAAATCATTATGCAAAGCAATAGATAATAATATAAAATCACTAAAATATAGAAAAATGGATATATTGTTAAAAGAAATAAGTATACCAAAAGCAAGTTGTTACAAAGTGGCTGCTTAATTAAATTGAAAAGGAAAATAAAAGATGAATGAAATTGAAAAATTATCAACAAAAATTTTAAAACAAGCACTTGGAAGTAGTGCAGAATTTAGAGAAGCACAATTAGAAGCTATTGAATCTGTTTTTTCAAAGAAAAAAACTTTAATTGTTAGGAAAACAGGGTGGGGTAAATCTCTAGTTTATTTTATAGCTACTAAAATAAATAGATACAGAAACAAAGGTGTTACTATAGTAATAACCCCGTTGCTTTCTTTAATGCAAAACCAAATATCACAAGCTAAAAAATATAATCTTGAAATAGCGCATATGTGCTATAAAAATAAAATAAATCATGACACTATTATAAAAAGACTAATCAAGAATGAAATAGATGTATTATTTACTACACCCGAATCATTGTTTAGTGCATTAACTAAACACCTAAAAAATATTACTATAGGTATGTTCGTAATAGATGAGTGTCACTGTATAACTGATTGGGGCCACGATTTCAGACTTTCTTATACACAAATCAAAAACGTTATTAAGTTTTCAAGTTTACTTTCTTTTCCAATTCTTTGTACTACAGCTACAGCTAACACTAGAATCATAGATGATTTAAAAACTCAAATAGGAGAAGATCTTTATATATCAAGAGGCCCGCTGTTTAGAGATAATATTTATATTCAACCTTTAGAAATAAACAAAAGAGAACAAAGATATGCTTGGATATTAGATTTTTGTACTAAGACTAAAAAACTTGGAATTATATTTTGCTTAACTACTGCAGAATGTGATTCTTTAGCTAAATTTTTATCGACAAATAGAATAAACGCAGAAAGTTATCATTCACATAAAGGCTCAGAAGATATTGCTCAGAATATTTTAAACAAATTTATTAATAATAATATTCAGGTTTTGGTCTCTACTATTAAGTTAGGCATGGGATTTGATATGCCTAATATATATTTTGTAATCCATTATAATCTACCAAAAAATTTACTAAATTATTACCAACAAGTTGGTAGAGCTGCTAGAAATATAGAAAAAGGATATTCAATTATAATAAGAGGTAGTAATGATATTAGCACACTACAGTATTTTGTAAACAATAAGTTTCCTAGTGAAGAAAATATGAAAAAAGTATATAACGCCATTGCAGATGAAGAAATTAGAACAATAGAATCTTTATTAAGTCGTAAAAACGAAAAAAAAGGGGAGGTTGAAAAATGCATAAAGTATTTGTACTATGAAGGTTTTATAACGAGTTCTTCAGAACATCCTCGTACATATTTTAGAAGAGTAGATAGAACTTTTAAATATAATAAAGAGCATTATGATGAAATAACAAGATTATCAAATATGGAGTTAGCAGAATTAGACAAAATATATTCAGGTGAATGCATAAATAAAATAGTTTTGAATTCATTAGATGACTACAGCATTGAAAAATGTGGGGTGTGTTGTAATTGCAACGATAAACCTTATTTTACTGCTAATATTAAACCAGAATATTTACTTTTAGCAAATAATTTTTTAAATACTGACTATATGCCACTAGAATGTAAATATGAATGTGACTATATACCAGGATGTGGTAATCAATATTCACATTATAATACTACCGAAGGGATTATTCTCTCTAAATATGGAGACGAAGGTATAGGAGGCGAAGTAGCTTCTTGTAAACACAAAAATATTAACTTTCCAGCTGAAGTATTAGATAAAGCAGTTAATGTATTAAAAATATATTTTAAAAAAAATGATACTAGTGCTGATATAATAACTTGTATACCTTCATTAAACAATACTTTGGTTGACAACTTTTGTGAAAGGTTGTCAAATGCATTAGGAATACCTTTTATAAAAACAATCAAAAAAATAAAAGATACACATCAAAAAAGTATGTATAATAAATATTACCAAAAACAAAATGTCGTGGATTCTTATCAAACGATTAAAGATGAATCAAAATTATTGTATAATAAAAGGGTACTGTTAGTTGATGATATGGTTGACTCAGGTTATACGTTAGCTATATTAGGACTAAGTTTGTTAGAAAATAATAAGGCAGATAAAGTTATACCACTAGCTTTAGCCGATAGTTCTAGAAAGGACGCAGAAGATGAATAAATCGGAAATAACAAAATTATTATGTTCAAATTTATGTGTTGGAAAATACAAACCTTTTACTACATTAGAATTTAATAAAATACTAATACAATTAGAAAAAACGAATACTCCTCTTGAGTTATTAATAGAAGTAGAGAAAAAAGACCTTCCTTTAGTGTTTTATAACCCTTCTTATATTTTAAAAGAAAAAGATTTATCCTTTATTGAGAGAATCTGGGGTTTATTACAAAGACAAGGTAGCATTATTTTTGATTATATGGATTTGGAAAAATGGGGTATATCTATAGTAACTATATTTGATGAAGACTACCCTAAACAGTTAAAAGAAAAGTTAAAAGATAAAACTCCAGTTTTATTATATTACTGTGGAAAACTCTCTATTTTAGAAAACAATTTTATTGGTTTTGTAGGTTCAAGAAATATAAATAGTGATGATGAACGTTACACAAAAGAATGGATAAAACAAGTTAAAAATAATAATTATGGTGTTGTATCTGGAGGCGCTAGTGGAATAGATAGTGTAGCCTCGTTTGAAGCTATAAAAAATGATTTATATGTGGTTGAATTTTTATGTGGTGCTATGATAGACAGAATAAAAAATAAATTAATTAATAAATCAATATATGAAGGTAAAACTTTACTGTTATCAGAAACACTTCCATATACTAAATTTGAGCCCGGTTTCGCTATGGCTAGGAATAAATATATATATTCTATATCTTCTAAAACAATTGTGGTTGTAGCTACCTATAAAAAAAATGAAAAAGGAATTAAAACTGGTGGAACTTGGAATGGTGCAATTGAAAATCTAAATAGTAAGTTTCCAAACACTTATGTTTGGAATAATCTAAAATACAGTGCTAATACTGAACTAATTAATGATTTTGGTGGAATTCCAATTAATGAATCTAAAGACAAAAAATCAATAGATGATATATTCTCTTGTAAAGAGGAACACATATATACAGAAAATAATTTAGATATTGATTTGTCTAAAATGGATTTGTCTAAAATAGACAAAATTGATTTAGAACAAGCTTTAATGATCGAAGAAAATATAAATAATATAAAAACAGATATAGATTTAAAAAAAATAGACGGAATAAGTCATACTGTAAAAGAATTTATATTATCAAATAATAATAATGAAAAATATTTTCTTTCAAAAGATTTATTAAATATAGAAACTAGATACATAATATTAAACAAATTTATTAACTTAGATATTCCTAGCAGTGTTAAAAATATAGGACACATAAATAAAATAGAAGATGCTAAAATTATAACAAAGAAAACAAATTCGATTTATCCTTTATTAATGCTAAATATCCCTGCAAAACTAAAAAAAGAAATACTTGATTTAGTGCTAACTATTTCACTTTTTGACTAAATAAAAAAAACAACTTAAATTAGGAGATAAAAACATGAAACTAAAAATACTAGATGATTTTGAGTACAGTACTAAACTAGTGTCCTTTTTGAAAGAAAAGCACACAGAAGAAGAAATTAGCAATTACTTTGATGAAATTAAAGAATATTATTCTTATTTTAAAGGTTCTTCTAGAAGTAAGGCAATAATTAAAAATATAGAAGTTGTAAGAAAAACAATATTTAAGATGATAAAATATGCAACTAATGAATTAAAAACAGATAATATTAAATAACATTTAAGATCTTATAATTATAAGTTCTTTGTTTTATGCACTAGAGAATTTATGTTAATGTATTGTAGAGAAGAAGAAGTAATAATTCATATGTGCAATTTTTCAACACCACACTCCTTAAGACTGGATATTGTGTAATATTTGCACAATACGGGCGGAAAGTGGATAAAAAATGTGAATTCCGCCTATGTATTTAAAAATAAACAGAAAAATCAATTTGTTAAGAGAAAAAATAAATAAAAAATGTTCTATTAATCTAACTAATATTACTACATTTGAAGTATTAAATAAATATTGCTACAGTACTATAAGTTCTTTTGTTGAATTAGACGATTTATTTGTTAAATTATAAATTAAAATTCAGCGTTTTTAGGAGTTCTAGGGAAAGGTAAAACATCTCTTATATTTTCAACACCAGTTAAATACATAATTAATCTTTCAAAACCCATACCAAAACCACTATGTACACAACCACCATATTTTCTCAAATCTAAATACCATTCAAGACCTTTTTCACTCATATTAAGTTCTTTCATTCTAACAACTAATTTATCGTAGTCTTCTTCTCTTTGAGAACCACCACATAATTCACCACTTCCAGGAACTAATAAATCAACAGCAGCAACTGTACGATTATCTTTATTTAATTTCATATAAAACGCTTTTATCTCTTTAGGCCAATTAGTAACAAAAACAGGACCATTAAAATGCTTTTCTGTTAAAAACTTTTCATGTTCTTTTCCAATATCTTCACCATAAGCGGGAACATTTTCAAACTTAACTCCATTTTTTGAAGCTTCATGAATTAACTTAATTGCATTATAATGAGTAATTCTAGCAAATGGTTTTTTAAGAATTGCTTCTAATTTTGTAATTAATCCTGGACTTACAAACTTATCAAAAAACTCTAATTCAGGTCTTAGTTCCTTTAATGAATACTTAACTAAATATTTAAGCATATTTTCCATAATTTTCATATCGCCTTTTAGATCACAAAATGCCATTTCAGGTTCTATCATCCAAAATTCAGAAGCATGTGTTAGCGTATTAGAGTTTTCTGCTCTAAATGTAGGACCAAACGTATAAACATTACTAAAAGCTAGAGCGTAGCTTTCTGCTTCTAATTGACCAGTTACAGCCAAATTTGTTCTTTTTCCAAAGAAATCTTTTGAATAATCTACCTCTTTAGAATCATTATATGGGATTTTGTCTAAATCAAATGTCGTAACATTAAACATTTGACCAGCTCCTTCCCCATCATTACTAGTGATTATAGGAGTATGCACATAAACGAAATTTTGTTCTTGAAAAAATTTATGTATTGCATAAGCAACTTTACTTCTAACTCTAAAAACAGCGTTAAAAAGATTAGTTCTAACTCTTAAATGAGCAACTTCTCTTAAAAATTCTCTTGTGTGCCTTTTTGGTTGAATTGGATAGTTTTCAGGAGAATCACCAGCTATTGCTACATTTGTTGCTCTTAATTCATATTTTTGAGCATTCAAAGGAGTTACTACTACATTGCCTTCTACTACAACTGCAGCACCAACTCTAATATGGCGTAAAGTTTCAAAATCTGAGTCTTCTTCTGCATATACTACTTGAACATTATCTAAAGTAGAACCATCATTGATAGTCAAAAATCCAAAAGATTTTTGATCTCTATTTGTTCTAACCCAACCAGATAATACAACTTGTTTATTTTCTAGTTTAACGTATTTTGTTTGTAATTCTTTATTAGTTATTTTCATCATCTATTTCCTCTTTATTTTCTAATTCTAATATATTAACATCTTTGATTTTATCAAATTGTTTTTGAATTTTTATGCTTGTGGTACTTATTTCTTTAGTAGTATCTGAAAGATTATTAACATTAGAAACTAATTTTTCCCATCTTTTACCAAATGCTTCAAACTGTTTAGATAATTCATCTAAACTTGTTTTAACAATTTTAGTGTTCTTATTAAGTTCAATATTTCTAGCAGCAGTATTAATTAAGACAGTTACAGCTAACAATGTAGTAGGAGATGTAAGCCATACTTTAGAATTATTAGCTTTTTCAACTAATTCAGGAAAATTAGCATTTATTTCCGCAAATATCCCTTCACTTGGTATAAACATAAGTGCTAATTCAGCTGTCTTATCTTTTTTAATATATTTTTTAGAAATATCTTTAATATGTTTTTCAATATCTAATTTAAAAGCTTTTCTAAAACCTTCTTTTTCTATGTCATTATAAGCGTTATTATACATATTTTGATAATTCTCAAGGGGAAATTTAGAATCAATACATAAATCATTTATAGGAGAAGGACAATGAATAACTGCATCTGGAACAACATCACTTCCATCAACTTTATAATCTAATTTAAATTGTTTAGAATATAATTTGTCATTATCTCCATATACAGAATTTAATATTTGGTATAAAGCGGTTTCTCCGTAAGTTCCACGTTGTTTTTTATTAGCTAATATGTCTTTTAATGAAACAACATCAGTCCCAAGCTTTTCAATATTTTTTTGTGCAGAATCAATTTTAGTTAACTGTTCAATAACTTTAGTAAAAGTTTCATTTGAATTTTTAAATCCTTCACTTAATTTATCGTCAACTTTTTTATCAATAGAATCAATTCTTAAATTTATATTTTGAATTAGATTTTCAGATAACTTATTATGCCTTAACGCATTATCTTCAATTATTTTAGAAATACTATTATTTAAATAATTAGATATATTATTTTTTAAATCTCCAAATTCTTTTTGATTAAGTGTATTTGCATTATTTATTTTATCAATTAAATTATTAGATAAAACAGAAAAATTACTATTGTTTTGAATGTTTGATTTATTGATATCATTAGTGATATCAAGTCTAAAATCAGCTAAGTTTTTACTTAACTTTTCGTTTAATAAAACTATTTCTTTAGAATTATCAGAATTGTTTTCATTTTTATTTTTAGTTCTTTTTATAACTATTATTATTAATATAATTGCTGCTAAAAGAACAGCTATTAATAGAACTATTATTATATAATCCATTAAACCTCCCACTTGTCAATATTATTTTTTAAGTAATATACATTTTGTCTACCTGCATCATCAAGTTTAACATACAAATACATATAAGTTTGATTTGATAACATCATATCAAACGATGATACAAAAAGACTTGTTTTAGCTATGTTAATTTTTCTATTTTCGTCTTTAGTACTAAATATAGCACCCCAAGCTCTTGAAACTAAATCACCACAATAATATTTACTTTTTGTATTAAGAAATATTACAAAATTATATAATCCTTCGTCTTTACTATCAACAATTCTTTTAGCTTCCGCAGCTGCTGCGGCCTGAGTTTCTGCTGAAGAATTAGTGACTCTCAAACCAGCCCATTCATTAGTATAATACCCGTGATATATAGAAGTATCTCCATATCTTGGATTATTCCAATAATTTCCACTATCAGATGCACCAATATCTGAAAACTTATCATAACCACTGTTTGGGTATAAAATAAAATCAATAGGAGGTTCATCCTCACCTGAAAAACCAGTAGATTCATAAACAATATTATTTTGGCCTATTAAAGCAGTATGTCCTCCTACATAATAGGAAAATATAGCATTCCAAGTTGGATTTTCAGGGTACGGACCATGAAAATTAACAAAAACATCACCAGGTAATCCTAAATATTCTTTATTTCTATTATTAAAAATACTCATATCTGGATGCGGATTTTCTTTGTCAACTTCATAATATACTCTAGTATCACTTTCATATACTTTTTTAGCATCTTTAATAAACTCTCTAACATCATTTTTTATTTTTAATTGTTCGTGTGTAACCACACCAGTATAAAAAATAAATAAGCTTAGAAAGAGTATTAAATAAACAAATAACACTTTTTTCATTATTTTTTATAACTTATTACGATTGCTCTATCTTCACCAGTACCAGTTGAATCACTAGAAATTCCTTCAAAATCTGAAAGTCTATTGTGAATAATTAGCCTATCGTAAGGACTCATAGGGTCTAGTTTAACTGATATCTTGCTTTTAATTACTTCTTTAGCAGTTCTAACAGCCAACATTTCTAATTGTTTCTTTCTATTTTCTTGATATCCACCTATATCTAAATTAACTAATAAATTTTCATCACTTCCAGCAAATGTATTTAGATATTGTTTTAATAAATGCTGAATAGATAATAAGTTTTTACCATCTTTACCAATTAATAACGGATTTTCTTTAGAAGTAACCCTAAACAATATTTCGTTATCACTAACCATTCTAAATTCCATTTGAACTTTTAAATTAAAAGCATCAAAAATACCATTAAGATAATTTTTACCTTCTAATGCTAAATTAATACTGCTTGTAGCTTCAAAATGAAGTAAAGATACTCCATTTTCAAGTTTTTTACCTAATTGACGTAAATTAATTTTATCTTCTGGTAAACCTAACAATTGTGCAGCTTTATCTAATGCTTTACTATCACTTTCCACATAAAATTCTACTTTTTTACCCATTGACAACACCTCCACTAATTTTTTGTAATCTCTTTGTCTTAATTTTTCTTAATAAACCATCCCAATATATTCCAACATTACTTGTAAATATTTTAAACCAGCCAAACAATCCTTTTTTAATTTTTGCATTAGCTATAGTTTCTTTCAAATCATATATTTCATTATCTATTTCTTCTATTTCTTTAGATAAAGTAAATGCTTTATATTGCTCTTTAGTACTACCTTTTCCTAATACTTCTTCTGCTTTGATTTTGTGATATTTTCTATCATTTAAAAACTTCATAAGTAAATTTTGAGCTATAGAATAAATATTACCTATTATCCAATAAAATCCTAACGCATTATTATTAGTAAATGACATATATATCATCATAATACTCATAACTACAATCATAGTTTTACCCATATTAGCCATCGGATTAGGAGTACCACTCTTTTGAGTTTGTTGAGTTTTATGATGAGCTTGAGTTTTCTTAATATATCTAGGTTTTCTTTGACCAATAAGCATTAAAGCTATATAAGTAATAGCCATAATAGCTACTAAGAATATATGACCAAATGACCATTGAGAATTACCTATGTTTAAATCTATTCCAAATAGAAAATGATTTTTAACACCAGCACTAAATTGACCACCTGCAACACCTATTCTTCTTACTACTTGCCACATAGCACTAAATATTGGTAATTGAACAAGCATTAACAAACAACCTGTCATCTTAATTCCGTGCTTTTTATACAATTGCATCATCTCTGCTTGTTTAGCTTGAGCAGCTTGAGGGTCTTTTCTATTTTGATATTTTAATTCTAATTTTTGAATATCTGGTTGAGCTAAGCTCATTTTAAAACTCATATTATTAGAATTAGCGTATACTGGCCAAGCTATTGTTCTAACTATTATTGTTAATAATATAATACCTAATGCAAATATATCACCTAAACTAAACACACTCATAAGAAACGCAAAAGGAGCGATTAATATAGTATCAAACCAAGGAGATCCATGACCAAAATATATAGGTTCTTCACCACCTGCATTATACACGCTAAGAGATACATTTTGGTTATTATCACTTTCTAATTCGTGTAAACTATATACATATGTAGAACTTCCACCTCTTAAAATTGTTTTTAGTGGGTCACTAGGGTTCGAATTTTTACTTATATCTTTATTTACACTCATTGTTTGTTTATTGTAAGGCATAGAAGGTACACTTAAATGTCCTTTATCGTCTTTAGTATAACCTTCAATAAAACCATTAGAATAAATTATATAAAAATTAAGGTCTTCTGCACTTAGTCCTTCAAAATCAAATTCAACGCCTCTTACTTGAGTATATTTATTTTTATTAAGAAGACCATTAAATATAACTGGTGTAGCATCTCCTTTGCTAGTGTCTGTGTATCCACCATCTATTTTTAAATATTTAATAGAAGTAGTTAATTTAGAATTAGAACTTGTTACATTTAATATCCATACATTGCCATGTAATAGTTCTGATGTTAGCTTGTAATCATTTACTATAGCTGGGGCTTGCGCATTATTATATAAATAATATACATCTATATCATTAGTAGATAAAGTTGAACTACTATCTTTTACCAAAGAAGTAACCTCTTTAGGTCTTACTATAATAGAACTAGGCTCTACGGTTTTTGAACAACTTGTAAGTACTAAAAACCCACATACCAATATAACAAACAATACTATATACTTAAAATTCTTTTTAATCATTATTTTCTCCTTTTTTGACAATAATTTTGGTTTTTTTAAACAAGGTAAACAGTTCTTGTTTCATTTCTTCATAAGTTAAATTTCTAGAATCAGGTTTTATTACTACCACAAAATCTTTTTTATCTAACTCTTCTTTATAAAAGTTAATTATTTCTCTAACTCTTCTTTTACAAAGATTTCTTTTAACTGCATTTCCATATTTTTTACCTATAGATAAACAAAACCTAAAATGCACTAAACAAGGTTCCCCAACGTATACTACGAAGTTAGAAGAACCTTTACTTACTCTTTTCTTAAAGATTTGATCTATTTCTTTTATTTTTTTTAAATGATAAGTTTTATTCATTTTTTTCTAATAAAAAAACTACCCATACAAAAAATGAAGTTTGTTTCATTATAATATTTGTTCGGGTAGTTTCAAGTATCAAATATTTAATTATACAGTTAATTGAGCTCTTCCTTTAGCTCTTCTAGCTGCTAAGACTTTTCTTCCATTTGCAGTAGACATTCTTTCTCTAAAACCATGAGTTCTTACTCTTTTGATTTTACTTGGTTGATACGTTCTCTTCATTGCCATGTGGCGTTCACCTTCCTTTTATTTATTAAAATCTAAATTATTATATAATTTTTATGAGAATTTGTCAAATGATATTGTTTTTATTATCTATGTTTTGTTAAAATTAGATTTAAATGACTAAAAATTAATAAATTTTAGAATAATCCACCATAATTTAATAGTGTACTTAAATCAACAAATAGTAACATAATTTTAGGGTAATATTCAGAAGTTATCATTTGGGTAACTTCTTCAATTGTTTTTGTAGGATAATCAGAATCTTTATAGCTAACTTTTTGATTGTCATAATTAACCAAAAAAGATACTTCTGTATCTAAAGATAAACCTTGTGCAGTAAGAATACCTTCTAAGTCTATCCTTGAAAATTTATAATCTTTTAAAACATAAAAACTAACTTTACCATTTTCTAAAGTTGCTTCGTCAGAAGAAACATATTCTTCATTTACATTATAAGAATAAACCGATGAAGAACCATCTAAAGAACTTGTTTCATTAGTAAAATACTTATAAAATTCACTTAAAAATTCATCTTTGTTATCGTCTGTTACTACAGGCAACAAAAATTCACTATTAGTTAAAGAAACTAAATAATCATATAAACTTTCAGGTGCGTTTTCTTTTAGTGATTCATCTGAAAGTTTAAACTTATCTTCAAATTTAGCACTACTTTTTTCTTTAGAAACTACTAAGTTATAATCTAAATAATAAAGACCTTTTGAAAAATTAATAATTACATCAAATTTAATAATATCAATTGTGATTTCTGAGACAACTATATTAGGAAGTAATGCAATTCCTGTAGGAACTTTTACACCTTTAATTTTTAATTGCCCTTTAGACTCTACTTTTATTGCATTTAACTTGTTATTTTCATAACCTGCTGTTAAAGTAGCACTTATATCTTCTGTTACACTATCAAGACTAACAGTATCAACGCTGTATTCACCAGAAGTACCTTTTATAGATACATCTATTTTTTTAATATCTTTTAGCGAATCAAGATTCTTTAGAGTTTCAAATATAACGCTAGAAGGCTCTTCATTTTTATGTGGATCTTTTTTACAAGAAACTAATACTAATACTAATAATACACTAAACAATAATACAATAATTTTTTTCATTCATTATTCTCCTTATTTACTATCTATATTTAATTATACCATACAATTATAATAACCTTTTTACACTACTTAAATATTATAAAAAATAAAAAAAGTAATTTTTAGTCCATTTTACTATTATATATAATAGGAGGGATATAAAATATGAAAAAAATAATGTTTATATTTGTTGTAGTTTTTTTAGGATTTTTAGTAGTTAATAATAAGAGTTATGTAAAAGGTAATACTCAAAACAATTATCCAATTGGAGTAAATTACTTTGATATTAAAGATTTAGTACAAAACATAGGTGATCAAACTGCTTTAGTAAGCAAGGCTATTAAAGTTAAGCCAGAAATTGAATACACTTTTGTTATGGGACAAAATGTATTAAATGAGGTTTGTTTTAGAGAGGATGAACCAGCGTATATAGTATATAGTGATAATAACATCACAAAAAGGTTGATTTTAGACCATAGGGCACCCTATGAACAAGATCCAATAACTATGCAATATAGTTATATGTATTATAGAACTTTAGTATTTACTAGTAATCTAATAACTATTACAGAATTGCCAGTAGGCAATATGAAAAAGAATGAGATAATGTTGTATGAAGGAAGCATATCTTTATTTACTAAATTTGAGCCTTATGTTGGTGACAAAGGAATTACAACCGACATAGTAATTGAAGCTTCTTGTGAGAAACTTTTAAGTGTTAATGAAATAGCTAATCACTTAAAAACTTATTATTTATCTAATCCTATTAGTAGTACCTACAAAGTAGCAAGAGATGAATACACTTCACACTACACTAATATAGGTGTACATAATATTTTATATTACATTTATACTAATTTAAAAACAATTAGTTTCAATGTTAAAGTAAATGTAATAGATACTGTTTCACCAACAATATTTGGTCTTGATGAATTAACTTTTATGGATACAGACATAGTTGATGACAATAAAATATTAGAACAATTTGTAATAACTGACAATTATGATGAAAATGTTGATGTAATTGTAGAACACGTTAACACAAATAAAGTTAAAATAAAAGCAACAGATTCTAGTGGAAATAGCACTTTAAAAGATGTTGGTATTTCTTATATTAGTATACCTACTAATTCGCTTATTATAGGTCCTGCAGTTATCCATTTAACTACCGCAGATTATCCATTAACATCTATGCAAATATTGTCTTTATATAGTAAAAATACATCACTAGGTATAAATATTTTTTCTATAAACAACAACTTTAACAATACTACCTATGGATATAATCGTAATGAAGGTAGTTATAGTTATGGTATTGATGTTGGGTATAAAAGCGGAGTAAATAATCTTTATGAAACCTATGTTGTTTTAATAATAGTTTCGGATATTAAATATCCAACAGTAGTTGTTGATAACTTAACTATGCAAGTAAGCAATAAAAAAAGTAAATCACCTGAAGAAATAAGGGATTGGATAATTAACAATTTAAAAGAGAAGACAGTTAATTTAAGAAACGTTAATATAGAACACAATGAATATATAGGAAATGAAAAGAAAGCAGGAGATTATAATGTCTTTTATTCTTATATGGATAATAATGAACTAAAAGTAGCTAAAGCTACTATTAGTGTAAGTGGAAATAGTGGTAATAATATTGTAACTATTATAGCAGTTGTAAGTGCGACTGTTTTAATAGGAGGATTAGCTACGTTTTTTATTCTAAAAACAGGAAGAAAGAAGAGAGTAATAATTAAAAAATAAAACAAAAAGAGGCTAAAAACTTGTTATTAAGTTTTAGCCTCTTTTTTAATATAGTAAAAGAAAGGGTAACAAGGTCTTCATTATTAAGATAAAACAAATATATACAAAAATATAAACTACAAAACAATATATAATTAAGGTAAAACAACAAGTATTTAAAATTAAATAACATTTTATAAATTCAATATTCAAATTAAGTATATCATAAACTCATAAAGCATATTTTATGATATAATAAAGTTGTTATTAAGTTGTCACATAATTTTTGATGTGTAACTTACAGCATATAATTAAGAAGAAAAAATATATTTAGTAATATCTAAAAACAAGGGGATAATGAATGAAAAAAATAATTATAATTCTATTTCAAATATTATTAATCTCTACTCTTGTATCATGCAAGACTAACAAGGTTACAGTAACTTTTGATAGCAATGGTGGAAGTTTGGTAGAGAAACAAATAATTGAAGAAGGCAAGTTTGTTGTTAAACCCGCAGACCCAATTAAAGATGGAGAAACATTTAGTGGTTGGTATTTTGATAATGATGGAAATAATGAAGTAGTTTTTCCTTATTATCCAACAAAAAATGAAACTCTTTATGCATCTTGGGGAATTGTGAGCGGATTAGTAATATCAAAAGTATATACTGCATCTAGTATGGATAATAATTGTATAGAAATATACAATCCAACTAGCAATAATATTAACTTATCACAGTATTCAATTAGATTTTATCAAAATGGTAGTACTACTGTTATGAAAGACTATACAGTAAACCTTAGTGGTACTTTAAGTAGCGAATCTAGTTTTCTCATCTCTACAAATTCTGCTACAGTTGAATCAATTAATCAAAAAAGTGACTTCAAAATAGATAATTACTTACCATTTAATGGAAATGATGCAATTGGTTTATTTAAATCAAACAAACTTTTGGATGCAGTTGGTTTTATTGGACAAGATGTTGACTTTTCAAAGAATTTAACCCTAATTCGTGTAGGAGAACCTAATGATTTCCAACCTAGTAATATTTACACTAGTACTAAATTCATTTCTTACGTTCCTGAATGTTTTGAATATTTAAAAAATTTTGATTATGAAATAAAAACTATTGAAGATATACTTAAAGGTCCTAGACTAGAAGACAAGTATCTTACAATGCCATATGTTGAAACTGGAAGCACTACAATTGGAGGAGGAGGAGCTGAAACTGCTACCCTTGGTGGTATAGCAGACGGAGATACCGCAACTTTCTCATTTCCTTCTAGAACTATAATTGGTGGAAGTTCAATGAGATATTATTACTTAAACACTCCTGAAGTTAATGGTGGAACAGTAGTACATCAACCTTGGGGTTATGTAGCTAGCAAATATAATAAAGAATATTTATTAAACAATGCTTCTTCAAAACTACTTCAAGTTCAATCACTAAAAGGTGTACAAACTACTGAAGGATACGGAAGATGCTTAGGTTTAGTATGGATAAATGGATATTTATCACAGTTTTTGATAGCTGCTGAAGGCTTATCAGTAGTATCAGGTAATTACGGAACTGCTGATATAGCTATGAATTATAAAAATATACCATATCTTACATTTTTAAGATTTGCGGAAAGTAATGCAATAGAACATGGATGGGGAGTTCACGGATACCCTACAAAAACAGATGGTGAAAAATCACCTGATTGGAACTATGTAACTAATAAGACTGCAACTCAAAGCCCTGTATGGGTACCACACAATAAATTGCCTTGGCAATAAAAATAAATAAGGAGTATTATATCAATGGATGTAAAACAAGAAACAAAAGGATTAGAAATTAGGTTAGAAGGTGTTTCAAAACACTTTCTAGATAAAAAGACAGGAAAAATAACAAAAGCTGTTAATGAATTTGACTGTGTGATACCAGCTGGTAAATTAATAGGTTTGTTAGGGCCTTCAGGATGTGGTAAATCTACAACTTTATATATGATTGCAGGATTATATGCTCCTACTACTGGTAAAATATTTTTTGGTTCAGAAGATGTAACTGAATTATCACCAGAAAGAAGAGGTATAGGACTAGTTTTCCAAAACTATGCTTTATATCCTCATTTAACTGTTAGAAAAAATATACTTTTTCCTTTAGAAAACATTAATATTAGAAAACAATCTTTAAATGAAGCTTATAAGAAAGCTTATATTTTAGAAGGCGGAGAAAATGTTGCTAGATATTATAATTATTTATTTGAATTAGAAGAATTAAAAAATATATATAGAGCAAAAGAACAAGACTTAGTTAAAAACTATAAATATGATTTAATGTTATTAACTTCTAAATCAAAAAGTAAAGAAATAACTCAAGAAGAATTCAAAGCACAAAAAACAGAACTTACTTCAAAACAAAAAGCTCTATTAGAAGAACAGTCTAATGAATATAGTGCTAGGAAAGAAGCTTTAACACCATCAGATATCCAAGAATTAAAAGAAACTTACAAAGACGCTTATAACAACAGAGTAAGTTCTTACAAAGAAGAATTAAAAACTAATCCTGAAGCATCTAAACCAGAAAGTATAGCAATTGTAGAAAAAGCTAAAAAAACTAACTATAGATTAGTAATGGAAAACGATATGTTAGAAATGGCTAAACTTGTAGGTATTGAAGACCAGTTAGATAAAAAACCTTCTCAATTGTCAGGTGGACAACAACAAAGAGTAGCTATAGCTAGAGCTTTAATTAAAAAACCAAAAGTATTACTTCTTGATGAACCATTATCAAATCTTGATGCAAGATTAAGATTACAAACAAGAGAAGAAATAAGAAGAATTCAAAAAGAAACTGGTGTTACAACTATATTTGTGACCCATGACCAAGAAGAAGCTATGTCAATTAGTGATGAAATAGTACTAATGAATTTTGGTGAAGAACAACAAAAAGGTGTTCCACAAGAAGTTTATGATAATCCAGATAACTTATTCGTTGCTAAGTTTTTAGGAACTCCTCCTATTGCTTTATATAACGGAAATATTTCCGCTTCAAACTTAAAAATAAATGGTAGAGTAATTCTTAAAAATACTAAACTTTCTCACTTAGGTGACCAAGAAGTAACAGTAGGAATAAGACCAGAAGGCTACACTGTAGACCCTAATGGACCATTAAAAGTTCAAGTTAATTTTATAGAAACTATAGGTAGAGATTTATCAGTAGTATCTACTAATGAAGCAGCAGTAACTTCTCCTTTTAGAATAATAATATCTGATAGAAATTTAGTAAAAGATGAATCAGGTAGTGCTAAGTTTAGTGTTAAAGAAGAAAAAGTTTTCGTATTTTCTAAAGAAGATGGAAGGAGACTATTATAAAAAATGCTAGAGAACAAAAAAGATTATAAAGCTTGGTTATATCTGGCAATCCCATTGCTTTTACTAGGAGTATTTACATTCTTTCCTTTAATAAAAACAATATTAATTTCTTTTGTGCCAGAATATGAACCTACAATGGATAGTTTTGGGAACTTTGGATTGAGCTTATACTCGTATACACATTTATTCGATCCTGGTTCACAATTTGTTACTAATTTAGGAAATACACTACTAATTGTATTCATTTCAGTTCCTGTATCTACTATTTTAGCATTATTAATAGCTGTAGGATTAAATTCAATTAAATGGTTTCAAAAAATATTCCAAACTATATTTTTTATTCCTTATGTAACAAACACTTTAGCTATCGGTATGGTATTTGCTACACTATTTGCTGCACCAAATACACTCTCTGCCTCAAATGGTTTAATTAATTATATATTCCATTTAGATGTGGATTGGGTAGGACCAAATGCAGATAGATTGCATTGGATGACGGTTGTATTAATATATACTGTATGGAATGGCTTACCATTTAAAATATTAGTATTTATTGGTGGTTTACAAAACATAAGTAAACAATACTATGATGCAGCTAAAATAGATTCTACTCCAAGTTGGAGAGTATTATCAAAAATAACAGTACCTTTGTTATCTCCAATGATAAGTTATATATTAATTACATCTTTTATAGGGGCGTTTAAATCTTATGAATCGGTAATAGGTGTATTTACAAATATCAACTTAACAACTGCAGCCTATGCAAATAGAAATACCGTTGTTGGATTTACGTATAGTGTTATTGAAAGAACTGGTCCTGGGTACTATAGTTATGGTGCTGCAGCAGCAGTAATATTATTTGTAATAATTTTGGCTTTTACACTTATCAACATGCTTGTAAGTAAGAAAAGCGTTCATTACTAGGCGGTGAAAAAAATGACAAGAGAATATAGTATTCAATCAAAATTAAAAGTACAAAAAACTACTAAAATTGGAAAAAATGTCATTTTATATATCTTTTTAGCTATAATGGCTATTATAGTTATAGTTCCGTTTTATTGGATGTTTAATGTTTCTTTACAGTCAAGAGATGAAGTCTTAAAATTAGGACCTTTCGCTAATGATTTTAATCCTTCACTTTTCCCTCATGAATTAACTTTTAAAAATTATCCTGATGCATTTGTATTCACAGAAACTACAACTGGTTCTATTAGTTTTCTTCCTGCTTTGCGTAATACACTAATAGTTGCAGTATTTTCTACAGTAATAGGAACAATATTTAGTATACTAGTTGCATTTGCATTATCAAGACTTAATTTTAAAGGTAGAGAATTAATATTTACTGTTTTATTAGCTACTATGATGATACCTGGCGAAATGATGGTATTATCTAATTATAAAACTGTAGCAGCTTTAGGATGGGTCGGATTAGGTGACACGGGGTACGGCAGTTTTTATGCAATGATTATTCCATTTTTAATATCTATATTTCATATATATATGTTAAGACAAAACTTCAAACAAATACCTAATGAATTATATTATGCTGCTAAAGTAGATGGAACAAGTGATTTCAAATATTTAGTCAAAGTAATGGTTCCTATGGCTAAATCAAGTATAGTAACAATTGTCATCTTAAAATTAATGGGAACTTGGAATGCTTATGTTTGGCCTAATTTAGTAGCTAAACCTGAATATAAATTAGTAACTGCATGGTTAAGAATGGGTTTTAAAGATCCAGCGGGTGTTGGAGATTTAGCTAAAGTATTAGTTAACTTACAAATGGCAGCTACTATTATAGTTACAGTTCCATTATTATTATTATTTATTTTCTTTAGAAAGTATATAATGAGTGGTGTATCAAGAAGCGGTATCAAAGGATAGTCAATGTATTTAATACATTTGATATAAAAAAAGAAAAGGAGTAAATTATGAAAAAATTATTATTATTAATGGTATTGTTTATATTCTCATTTGGAATATTTGCAGCATGTTCAAGGGAGGTTAAAGTTATTTTCGACTTTAATTACGAAGGTGGACCTGAAAATCAAGAATTTATCTTGAAAAAAGGTCAAAAAGTTGCCGAATTAGAAGTTCCAGAAAGAGAAGGTGCAACTTTCTTTGGATGGTATAATGGCCAAGAAAGATGGTCTTTTGACAAACCAGTTAAAAAAAGTATGACTTTAAAAGCTAACTGGGATGGCGATAAAATAGTTGAATGGTATAATTTGAGCCAAGATGCTACATATTTAGGTGGATCAGTAAAAATATATTTCTGGCACAGGATGGGAGCAGTTAATGAACAAATATTACAAACTTTTATTAATGGTGGAACTATCGATTTAGGTAATAACAACATTGCAACTGAAAAAGTAACTGTAGAAGGCTTCAATGAGTGGGTTAAAAAAGAATTAGGTATTGAACAATCAAATATTGAAATAGTAGCTGAAAAGAAACCTGGATCTTATCCTGAATTAACTCAAGCTGTTAAAATGGCATTACCAGTAAACGGAGAACCTCATTTAGTTGAATCTTATGGTGACCACGTAGCTGCTTATGCGCAAAGTAAAAAACCTCTTGCATTAAATAATTTTATTAGTAATCCTAATATAGGTTACAGTGCAGAAGAAATAGCTGACTTTGTACCTGGATATTGGAATGAAGGACAATTATACGATGGAGCTGGTACATTTTTAAATTTACCTGGTGAAGGTAAATCTACAGAAGCTTTATTTTATAACAAAACTTTCTTTGATCTTCACGGTTTAACTGTTCCAAGAACTTGGGAAGAAATAGAAGTTGTTGCTAGAACTATTAAACAAAATGCTGCAGCATGGGGTGTTCCTGCAGATAGCGTTCCACTAGGATATGATTCTGAAGATAACTTATTTATCACAGCTAGTGAACAAAAGAAAATACCTTACACAGGTTTTGATGATATAGGAAAAGGTAAAGTTTTATTTAATAACCAAGCAAGTAAAGATATGGTTAGTTATTTTAAGGGTTTAGTAGATGAAGGGTTATTAACTTCTAAACAATTACAAGGCGGTCAATATACTTCTGACTTATTCAAAGCTCAAAAATTATTTATGTCAGTTGGTTCAACTGGTGGAACTAGTTACAACGTTAGTCCTGATTTCGTAACTGCAGTAGCTCCAGCACCACAATTTGATTTAAGCAACAAAAAAATAATTCAACAAGGTCCAAATATTAATCTTTTCAAAAAAGATAATGAACAAGAAATGATAGCATCATTCTTATTCTTAAAATATTTATGCGACCCAACAATTAGTTCAATTTGGGGTTCTAAAACTGGTTATTCACCTGTTAGATATTCTTCTTACGAAACTGATGCATGGGCAACATATACTGCAGCTTCACAAAAAGCAGGTGCAAGCGCAGCTACTAAACTTATATATGACGTATTAGCTATGGCTAAAGAAGAAGCACCTAATTTCTTCACAAGCCCTTGTTTTGATAGATCTAGTAAAACAAGAGATGAAGTTGGTTCTTTACTTGGTACTGTATTCCTAGCTAAAGAAACTGGTCAAGCGTTATTAACTTTAATTAATAATAAGTTTACAACTGCTTATAACGCTATTATGTGGTAATTTGGTTTATAATAAAATAAAATAAAAAAAAGGAGAAAACATGAAAAAAATTTTATTTATGATATTTGTATTTATTGGTTTTGCATTTCTAGTTAGTTGTAACAAGACGGATTATGCTAAATTAGGTATTGAAGAGGTGGCTATTACGTATGCTACTGGGGATAACTCCTCTAGTGTAACTAAAGATTTAAAGTTACCTACAAACGTAACTGTTGAAGGAAAAGAAGTTAGTATAGCTTGGAAATCTTCAAACACAGCTGTAGTAAGTAATTCTGGTAAAGTTACTAGGGCTACAGAAAACAAAAATGTTACATTAGAAGCTGTAGCTACTTATGGCAAAAAAGAAAGTCAACCTAGAAATTTTGCGGTTGTAGTTCTAGCTTTAGATCCAAGCGCAGGTTTATTACAAGATGCGAAAAACTCATTAATATTGAGCGTTGCAGACCCTGGAAATGTAGTATCTGACTTTACTGTATATACTCAACTTCCAAATAATATTAGTGTTAGTTGGAGTTCTAGTGAACCAGGTAGTGCAAATGTTGGAGAACCTAATGCTTCAAATATAGCTACTGTTGCAATCAACAGAAGTGACGCTGATGTTACTGTAGTTTTAACTGCTACACTTACTTTAGGTAATCTTACTGAGACTAAAACATTTACTATTTTAATTCCTGCAACTACTGTATTATTCCCTGCTATTTCTACAATTGCTGAAATATTAGCTATTACAGATGTAGCTTTAGATGGTAAAGTAGTTTCTACAACTATTAAAAACGCTACTGTATTTGCTAAAGGAGACGATGCTGCATTCATTTATGATGGAACAGGCGTAACTGAAGTTTATGGTGGACAATTTACAAATTTAGCTGTTGGTAAGGTTTATGATGTTAAAGGTACTTTAGAATGGTACTTTGGTTTATGGGAAATATGTGATAGTATCGTTACAGAAGTAGTTGGTGCTGCTCCTGCATATCCTACAAAAGAAGTAGTAACAAGTGTTGAAGCTAAAATTGATGCATTAAATGCAGCTAATGAACATAAACATGCTGATATTATAAATGGTAGTTTACAACCACAAATAATAACTGTTACTGGTAAAGTATATTTAATTCCTGCAGATGCAACTAATTATAACACTTGGATTATTGATTCAACTGCTACAGCATTAGTACAAGGTGCTGCTGAAGTTCCTGCAAGAGGATTTATGATTTATTATCATACTTTAGATTTTGCATATATTAAAACATTTGCTGGTAAACAAGTTACATTAGATTTAGTAGTTTATACTTATAGAACTAACAATTTTGGTTATGCTGCTTATTATGTTGGAGGACCTAGCGGAATCACTGCAATCTTAACTGATCAAGATATAGTTGAAATTGAAGCTGCTAAATTATCTCAACCTAGAACAGTATTAGAAAGTGGAACTCTTGCTTTCCCTACTACTGGTGCTGATGGAACTTCAATTGCTTGGTCAAGTGATAAAGAAGGCACTATTAGCGTTGCTACTGGAGCAGTTACTGTTGCTCCTGGCGAAAGTACAGAAGTTATATTAACTGCAGTTGTTACATTAAATGGTGCTACATTTACTAGAACATTCCATGTTGTAGTTGGTGAACCTGATGCTACACCATTAAACGCAGTTACAACTACTAGTAAATATTATTGGGTAGAAGGTATTGTTACTGGTCATAATGGTTTGGACACAATATTTGTAGAAGATGCTACTGGTGCTATAGCAGTATATGGTGCTTCATTCTTAGCTCCATTTGTTGCTCTTCTTGGTCATAATGTTAAATTTGAAGGTAAATATTCTCCGTACGGTGGATTACCTGAATTAGTAGATATTACTTTATCACAAGTTTTAGATAAAGGCGAAGCAAGTATTCCTGCATACTTAGCAATTGTTAGTAGTACTGTTTGGGATGTTGCTGGATTAGTAGATCATATTGGAAGACTAGTTCAAGTTGAAGGTATTGTAACAGCTGTTGATGTTAATGCAACTTATGGTAACATTACAGTTACAATCATAGATCCTGTTTCTGGTCAAAGTATTAATTTATATTGGGATGCAAGAGCATTATTTGGAGGAACTGCTGAAACTCCTGCAAGTATAGTTACAGCTCTTAAAGGTTTAGCTGCTGGTGATTATGTTACTGTTACTTCACATTTAGCTGCTAGCGGAAACAAACCTAGATTAGTATTATCAAATGCTGCTGTAATAGTTGAAAGAGCTGCTACAGATGCTGAAAAAGCACAAGCTGCTAAAGCTGCTTTAGTATTATCTTCATCTAAATTCTCTGCTGCTGGAACTATTGCTTTACCTACTACTGGTTTATTTGGTGCTACAGTTGTTTGGTCAAGTGATAATGCTTTAATTGATGCTGCTACAGGCGCTGTTGTTTTACCTGTTGAAAATGTTATTATAGTTGTTATTTTAAGCGCTTCAATTACTGTTGGTGAAGAAACAATTATTAAGACATTTGAAATTAGAGTTGGTCAAGATGGTGCTAGTCAAACTGTTGTAGCTAAATGGCCTGGTGGAAGTGGTAATACTACTAATATGCATACAAATGGCGATGCAAATGCTGCAAGTTTAATTGGTTTAGATCCTGCTGTATTCACTGTTGTATCTGATAAAGGTGGTGGTGGAAACCATGTTGGATTAAACCAAAAAGGTCATATGGCTTTATATTATTTAAGTGGTGGAAAAGGCGTAATCTTATCTATAACAATAGCTGAAGGTTATGAAATTGATAGTATCACTTTATTAGCTGCTAGAAATAATACTACAGCTCCAAATGCTATATTTACTCTTACTATTGATGGAAATGAAGAAACTAAAGAAGAAAGCGAAATAACTGTTGCTGCTTCTACTACTTCACTTGCTGACCCTTACGTTACACAAGAATTTAGTTTTGTTATAGGTGGAAAATCTTTTGCTCTTCAAAATACTTGTTTAGCTAATACTCAAATTTGGTTTACTCAAATATCTATAGTATTCCATGCTTTATAATTTTTAAAATATAGAATAAGTATTAAATAATAATAATAAAAAGCTGTAAGTCTCCACGGACTTACAGCTTTTTTACAACTAAATATTAAATTTTGGTATAATTATTATATGGAAAAAAATGAAAGAAAGAAGAAAGTATTAGAATTTATTAAATTTATGCTGTTTATGGCTGGTGCTGGTATCATCCAAATAGTAACTTTTACTATAATGAATGAATTATTACATTTTAGAGTTTGGTTATCTATATTTTTATCTGTACTTTTTAGTGTCATATTTAGTTTTACTTTAAACCGTAAATTTACCTTTAAAGAAGCTAATAACGTAATAATAGCTATGATTGAAGTAGCACTTTATTACGTAGTATTTACACCATTATCCACTATCTTTTCTGACTATATGGAAACAAAAATGAATGAGTATTTAATTTTAGCTATAGTAATGTTTACTAACTTAGTAACTGAGTATTTATATAATAAATTCTTTGTTTACCGAAAAAGAAAAAAGCCTGAAATTGAGTGTAAACCAAATACAGAAATTGATGAAGAAACAATAAAAAGCGAAAATATAGGAAATTAATAGTTCAAACATTTACTTATCTTAGTGTTACTATGATATAATATAAAAATAAAGGAGATAATTATGAAAAAAATTACGAAATTATTAGTTACTGGATTATTATTAATTGTATTAAGCTTTAGTTTATTATCCTGCCAAGGAAAAGATAAATATAAAGAATATGCTGGGGTGTATGCTGTTAGTGAATACTTATATTACACATACAACAACACAACAGGAGCTGCTCTTGTACCAAAGACAGCTGCAGAGTTGGCTGCTACTGACGAATGGATTGAACTAAAAGCAGATGGAACTTTTCTTTATCACGAAAATGAAGAAGATTTTATAGGCGGAGAAACTCACGTTGTTAACGATAGTGGAACTTACACTGTTAGTGTAAATGATGGTGTAACAGAATTAACTTTAGAACAAAGCCATGACGGAATGGTAACTGTATATAAATATACTTATTCTAATAACACTTTGGTTTATACAGTATATGCTGAACTTGGAGTTAACGGAGTTCAAACTAAAGTAACTTATACAAAAAAATAAATTAAATTGTACATCTAAATAAAAACCCAAGAATTAAAAATTCTCGGGCTTTTTATTTATGTTTTTATAATAAAATGCTTCTAACAACAATTTAGATTGATAGCCAATATTAGGAGAACTATTAATTATATCCAAAATCTCATTATATTTAATAACTCTAACATTAATACGTTCAGAAGGATCTAAATGTTGGCTAACAGGTGTTACTTCAACTTCTGCTTCAACTGTGATAATACTTTCATCACTTAATCCAGGACTAGTAAAAAATGGTCCATCTTTTTTAATAACTCTCTTTATAATATATCCAGTTTCTTCCTCTAATTCTCTTTTAGCAGAAAAACTAACATCTTCATTTTCTTCAATTAACCCAGCAGGAAGACCAAGCAAATACTTATCTACCGCTATTCTATATTCCTCAATTAATACTACATAGATTTCATTATCTTTTATAAACCATGGTAATATTCTTACTGCATCACTTTTAATATTTTTGAAGTTAAGCGCTAAATCTTCTATTTTAGGTTTTCTTGAAGCGAATTGATAATATTTTTCCATATCTTTATCTTTTACCAAATACATATTAAGATGACTATTTTGTGTTTGTTTTATTATTTCTAAATTTTTCTTTTTCATATCTTTTTACTTTCTAAACATTATCCTTTCGCTGTTATACATTTTAGTTAAAATAAAAGTAATAAGTACTACATAAACAACATTAGAAACAATTGTTATAATAAACTGAGTTATATTGACGTTTATAGTAAATATTTGATAAAGTATTTGACTAGAATTATATAAAGGAATTAGATATAATAAACTATTTCCAGCTGACCCTGATGTAATAAGAGTAGATAACCCTAAAACCATAGATAAAAACATAATTGGTAAACTCATAGTAGAAGCTTGTTGGATAGTTTTAGCATAAGCACTAATAATTGATACAATCCCCACTATCAAACTAACTGTAAATAAAAGAGTAACTAATACTAAAATATATTCTTTAGCACCATAAACGTTAGATAAGGTCACCCCAGAACCAATTAATTTAGGTAAAGATAAAACTACTCCTATAAATGAAGATAATGAAGAAATACTAGCTAAGACTGTTAAAGACATTATTTTACCTAATGCTATATGAGTTCTAGATACAGGAGTAGCTAAAAGAGTATTGATAGTTCCTCTTTCTTTTTCACCTGCTATTGATTCAGGAGCGAATGCCATGCATCCTTGAAATAAGAAAGTCATAAGAAGCATAGGTAACATACTAGACATTACTAGAAGACTCATATTTTTAGAAGTATCTCCAGTACTAACATCCTCGTCTAAAACATTAAATCCAATTAAATCAGCACCATATTTAATTTGTAATAATTGTTCTCTATAAATACTAAGATAAGAAGTAATTTGAGCCGATAATTCAACAGAACTAATTTGTTCGCTATTATAATAATATTTTACTGTTGGGGAACCACTATCTAATACTTTAGTTTCAAAATCTTCTTCAAAACTAATTACTATATCCCATCCCTTAGGATTTTTAATTTTATCTTCTAATTCAGAATTTTTTATAACCACTATATTATATTCATTAGAGCTTTCTAATATACTAATAAATGTACTTGGAGCACTTTCTACTACTATAGTTTTTTTACCAGTATTTGTAAGACCACTACCAATAATAGTATATAACAAAAATATAAGTAATCCTGGAATAATAAATGCTGTTAGTATTAAAGTTTTATTTTTAAAAACTCTCGCAAATTCTTTTCTCATTATTGTCCATATAATTTTCATGTTTACACCTCACGTACGTTTTCTTTGTATAAATCAAAAAAAACATCTTCTAAATTTTTTTCTTTAGTAATATTTGTAATAAGACCATCTTTTACCATATGTCCATTAATTATAATTCCAACTTTATTACATACTTTTTCAATTAAAGAAAAAATATGGGTAGACAAAATAATTGTTTTATTTTTAGCTTTTAATTCTAATATATAATCAGTTACAACTTTAGCAGTTAATACATCTAAACCATTAGTTGGTTCATCAAATATAATAATATCGGGGTCGTGAAGAAGAGAAATCGCAAGAGCGGCTTTTTGTTGCATACCTGTACTAAGTTCGCTTATCTTAACTTCACTAAACTCATTAATCCCAAACTTATTAAAAAGTTCTTTTTTTCTCTCATCTTTAAATTCTTTAGTAAGTTTTCTTAAATCTGCATAAAAATCAAATAAATAAGACGGAGTAAAAAATGGATCTAATTTTAAATCAGTAGTAAGAAAAGCTATATTTTCTTTGATTTTATTAGGTTCTTTATTTATATCTATATCATTTATTAATATACTACCACTTTCGCTTTTAATAAGACCTGCTAACATTCTTAAAGTAGTGGTTTTACCTGCACCATTTGAACCTAGAAGACCATAAATATCTCCTTTTTCAACTTCAAAAGATAATTCATTCACTGCAATTTTTATTTTGTCTTTTGAATTATTTATTTTCATTTGTTTACTTGACAATATAAATGTTTTTTTAATATTATCAACTTTGACTATAGCACCCATTGTATTTTCTCCTTTTAATAAAAATATTTTAAAATACTATCTATATTATACCTAAAACAATAATAAATGAATCGTTTTATTACTTTTTGTTACTAATGTTAATAACTTATCCACAAGATATCCATATTAGTGGATAAGTGGAAAACTTTATATTATGATAAGTGCCATAAAAATGAAAAAAGTTATTCACTTGTCAAATATTTTTAATAAAAGTTATCCACATTTTTCGTGGATAACTTTTAGACATTTTTTAGATATTTGGATGTAATATATGATAACATATAAGTATATCAAAAAAAGGAATAAGCATGCAAAACATTAATGATTTATGGAATAAAATTTTATCAAATTTGAAAGAATATACTAATGAAGAAGTTTTTGAAGAAGTTTTTGGAAATATTAAAGATATTTATTCAGTAAAAGATAACATAGTTAAAGTTATTGTTGAAAATGCATTTTCTAAAAATAGAATAGAGAGGCTTTATATTAACAAAATTAATGAATTAGCTAGTGGATTTGCGAAAGAGGAAATAGAATTTAAATTTATAACTAGAGAAGAAGCTTTAAAAGAAAAGCAAACAAATGATTCTAATCCTACTAATATTAATAAATTCATTGATACTAATTTAAATAAAACTTACACATTCAATAACTTTATAGTTGGAGAACCTAACTTCTTCGCAAGTAGAATGGCATTAAAAGTAGCTGAACAACTAGGATGTGATAACCCTCTATATATATTTGGTGATGTCGGATTAGGAAAAACCCATTTGATGCAAGCAGTAGGCAACTACGTAGCAGATAAAAATGAAGTAAAAAAAGAAAAATTAAACATTTTATATGTTAAATCAGATGTATTTAGAGAAGATTTTACTAAATCTTTAGGTTCTAAAAATATGGAAGATTTTTATAAAAAATATAGAAATTGCGATTTATTACTTGTTGATGATATTCAAATATTATCAGGTTCTAAACAAACTCAGTCAGAATTCTTTAAATTATTTGATTTTTTATATAATAATAATAAACAAATAGTAATAACAAGTGATAAACCAGCAACAGAACTAAAAGATATAATGCCAAGACTAACTAGTCGTTTCTCTCAAGGATTAAGTGTCGATATAGGTACACCCGACAAAGAAATGAGAAAGAAAATATTAAGAAAGAAATTAGAATTAGAATATCCTTCTGAAGTGACACTTAATGATGATATTTTAGAATATATTGCTAGACTTTTTGATAGCAATATTAGAGAATTAGAAGGGGCTTTAAAAAGGGTAATATATTACTCTATGATTAATAACCATAGCTTTACTTTAGAGAACGCAAAAGAAAGCTTAGAAAGTTTAGTAAAATCTAAAAAGAAAATAAATAATCTAACTCAAAGTAATTACTATAAAATTCAAAGCATTGTATCTGATTATTTTGGAATTACTATTGAAGAACTAATATCTAAACAAAGAAGCGCTAAATATATTTTACCCCGCCACATTTCAATGTACCTAATAAAAAAGAATAATGATGTTTCTTTTAAACAAATAGGTGAAATGTTTGGAGGTAAAGATCATTCTACAGTTTTAAGTGCTTATGAAAAAATAGAAAAAGATATTAAAAATAATGACCAAACTAAAAAAATAGTGGAAATGCTCACTAAAAAAATAAATATTTAGCATAACTTGTGGATAATTTGGTATAATAATAGTGTAGTTAAGCAAAAATTAGAGTTTTCCACTTATCCACCGATACTAATAATAATAACTATAATAAATAAGGAGAAATAACAAAATGAATTTTAGTATAAATAAAGATGTATTATTAACAAATCTATTAATAGTTTCAAAAGCATTAGCTTCTAAAACAGTTAATCAATTGTTACAAAGTATAAAACTAGATATAAATGAAGATACAATTACCTTAACTGCTAGTAATGGTGAAATATCTATTAAAAATAGTTTTAAAGATAAAAGTTTAAAAGTAATTGAAGGAGGAAGTGTTTTAATTCCTGGTAAATACTTTTTAGAAAGTGTAAGGATGATATCTTCTTATACTGTTGAATTTAATTTAATAGATGAAAACATCATTTCAATTAAATCAGGAACCTTAGAATACAAACTTAACTTATGGAATGTAGAAGACTATCCTAATGTAGACTTTTTAGACTTATTAGATAGTCTAAAAATAGGAAGCTCTACTTTAAGAACTATAATTAGAGAAGTAGCATTCAATGCTGCTATAAATGATAAGAAACCTATATTAACAGGTATTAATTTTAAATACTCTAACCATTTATTAACAGTAGTAGCTACTGACTCTTTTAGATTAGCTCGTAAAGAATTAGCACTTGAATTAAATTATAAAGATTTTGAAATAACTATTCCTAATAAAAGTTTAGATGAATTATTAAAAATTCTTGAATCGTACGAAGAAGATGTTAATATTTATATAACTTCTAATAAAGTATTATTTAAAATTAATGATTTATATTTTCAAACTCGTCTTTTAGATGGTCAATATCCTGAAACATCTAGAATTATTCCTTCTTCATTTGATTGTATTTTATGTTTTAATAAAGTAGACTTATTAACTAGTGTTGAATCTGTTGCTTTATTAGCTACTAGAGAATCAGGAACTAATTTAGGATTTATTAATTTTAGTTTAAGAAGTGATAAAGTTCTTGAAATAAGAGCTAATAATTCAGAAGTAGGTAATGCTGTTAGAGAACTAATTCCATCAAATGATGTAATTGGTAATAATTTAAAAATATCTTTTAGTTCAAAATATTTAGTTGATGTATTAAGGAGTTTACAAACTAACGAAATAGTTATGTCTTTTGTGGGTAGTTTTAAACCAATTGTTATAAGAGAATTAAATAATAATGAGTTAACTCACTTAATAATCCCAGTGAGAGTTGATTAATGAGAAAAGTACAAATAATTGCAGACTCAACAAGTGATATAAAAAATGTAAAAAGAATCATAGATGATTCTAATGTTAATTATTTTTCTTTATATACTAAAAGAAATGTTAAAACACTTCCATTAGGTGTTGATATAGCAGGTATATACTACGCTGATGGGGTAGACTTGTCAGTACCAAGTATGTTTGATAAAATTGAAAGTTCTAAAACTATGCCTAAAACAAGTGCTATAAGTCCTCAAAAATTTATAGATTGTTTTAAAGAATTTATTGATAAAGATATGGATATAGTTTATATATCACTTAGTAGTAAAATCTCAAGTACATATAACAGTGCAGTTATAGCGCTAGAAAGTTTTGATAAAGATAGAATTTTTGTAATAGATAGTGAATCTTTATCTGCTGGTATTGGCTTGTCAGTTATGAAAGCTTGTGACTTAAGAGATAATGGTTTAAGTGCTGAAGAAATATGTAATTATATTAATAAATATAAAAAAGGTGTTACAGCTCAATTTGGAATTAATTCATTAGAATTTTTATATAAAGGTGGTAGAGCTAGTGGTTTAACTTTCTTTATTTCTAAAATAGTTAGAATAAAACCATTGTTAGTTATGAAAGACGGTTCTTTAGTTATAAAAGATAAAATAATGGGTAAAACTAAAAAAGTAATAGAAAAGCAATTTGAATATTTTTTAGAAGATTATAAAAATGGGAAAGTAGATACTAGTTATATTTTTGTTACTCATTGTTATGCATATGATTTAAAAGATTGTGTCAAAGAAATGTTTGTTAATGCTAATATCCCACTTGATAACGTATATGAATCTTTATCAGGATGTGTTATATCAAGCCATTGTGGAAAAGGTACATTAGGAATATTATACGGATTGTTAACTAAATAAAAATAATAAAAAAATGCCCTAAATAACTTAGGGCATTTTTTAATAAAATAATAATAATAATAATAATATAATATTAAAGAGTTTCAAGAAAAACATACTAGAAAATAAAAAAGTTTATTATTCTATTTTTAATAATAGATAAATTCAAATTTTTTTAGTTTACAGTAATCATTTTTGCTAAAAGCTATATAAGGTCTAAAACCTACCCAACAGCACCACATAATACCAACAGTTTCTCCACTTGTAGTAATTAGATTTCCATACATTACATTTGTATCAAAGTCCCTAGTAACTACAGAATGATCACAACTATAATTATAGTTTGTTTCTTCTACTAATTTTCTATTTCTAATATCTAAACTACTACTTTCATGTATTGATATTAGTGACACCTTATCTTTGCAATATACAGTCTTATTCTCTCTAAAGCCAGTTTTTACTGTACAACCACGCATAACAGGTTCAATTAAATTTCTTTCTTCTTCATTAAACGCATAATCTAAAAATTCAATATTTAAATATGCTCTAGCGTTGCTATCATAAAAAGAAGTGTATTTAGAATTCATATCATTACAAAAAATTTTACAACCACTACCAACAGGTTTCAAAATAATATCACTGATAAAATAATAATACTCATCGTCACTATATAACAATGTCCATTTTAATGGTTGTATTAAGTATTTCTTCCCATCATTAACAAATATATCCTCTCCATCTTCAGTACACTCTTTCTGTGGATACTTCCCAAATTTAATCCTAATGTGCGTATGTTCATCCATATCTCTATCTCTCCTTTTCTTCTACTTATAATAACTGTTTTTTAACTAAATATAAAGAGATTTATTTAATATTAATATGACAGTTAAGTAATTTATAAAACTATACTTAAATTATACCAATTTTATTTATAAAACTATAAAATTAATACATTTGTCAATTAACAACAATAATATATAAGTTTTTTATATCCAAAAAGTTCTCTATATATTAATATATAATAGGGAATCATAAACAAAAAACTTAGTTATTTTTAGTTGTGCATTTCCTTTGACAAAGTATCACAATTTAGTGTATACTAGATATTAGTAACAATCATATATGTTTGAATTGATGGCTCAAACGTCTCTACCTCGTTGCCTAAAACGAGACTATGATAACTATTTTTTTTAAGATTTATTTTGATTGCGTACTAAAAAAAACAAAGAAAGAGGAAAAAGATGAAAAAAGTATTTTTATTAATTTGTTGTATTTTTGTATTATTTTTTGGTGTTGCATGTAGTGGAGGTGGCGATGATCCAGATACGATTAATATTTGGTTTGTTCCTTCAAGAAGTGCACAAATTATTAGTGACAACAAAGTTTTTATTGAAGAAGCGCTTGCTGCTAAACTAAATAAAAAAGTTGTAGTAGATACAGGTACTAGCTACAATGCAGTATTAGAAGGTATGTTATCTGATCAAATCGATGTTGGTTTTTTAACTGCTCAACAGTACGCTGCAGCTTCTATTGATGAAGCGGGTAAAGTTGAAGCTATTTTGACAAGTGTAAGAGATGCTTACCAAGTTCAGATCGATCACCCTAATGATTTTCCAGCTCAAATTGCTGCTATGAATTTACCTTCATATCACGGAGAACAAGCAGTTGAAAAAGCTTCTTCTTATAGTTCAATTTGTATCGTAAAAACAGAAAACTATGGTGCAGGTAAAATAGCTACTATAGCTGACTTGGCTGGTAAAACAGTAGCTGTTCAAGCTTCTACAAGCGGTGCAGGTTATGTTTATCCAAGTGTTGCTTTACATAATGCTGGTTTAAAATTTACTACTAATGAAGTTCCTGGTCCTAATGAAGTTAAAGCTATTACAATTGCACCTTATGCATCTGCAGTAACTGCTTTATTACAAGGTCAAGTTGACGCTGCATGGATATTCTTAGATGTTAGATATGCTAATTTTTATGTAACAGGAGATGACTTAGAAATATTCAACAAAACTAAAGTAGTTGCTATGACACCTGGTATCTATAACGACACAGTTAGTGTAAGAAGTAATCTAAAAGCTTCTTTAAAACAAAAAATTGCAGATGCTTTTATTGAAATAGCTGAAAGTGGTTCTAAAGAAGTTAAAGACGCTTTATACAATATTTATTCACATACTGGTTATTTAAAAGCAAATGATAAAGATTATGATGGAGAAAGACAAGTTTGTCTTTTCAAAAGAGAACAAGAAGCTTAGTAGAAATTGGAAACTTCTAAAACAGTCGTAATACAATTTAAAAATGTTAACAAAACTTATCCTAATGGTTTCCAAGCGTTAAAAAACGTTAACTTAGAAATATATAGTGGTGAATTTATTGCGATTATTGGTCTTAGTGGTGCTGGTAAATCAACACTACTAAGGTCAATAAATAAAATGCACCCCATCACAAGTGGTGAACTTTTCGTTGGTCAGTCTGATGTAAGCAAGCTTCAAGGCAAGGAGCTTCGCTTACTTAGACGAAACATAGGAATGGTTTTTCAGTCTTTTAATCTTGTTAAACGTTCTACTGTATTAGCTAACGTATTAAACGGAAGAGTTGCTTATAACAACAAGTTTTTAATGTTTTTAGGCATCTTTTCACAAAAAGATAAAATAAGAGCTTTAGAATCTTTAGATGACTTAGGAATTTTAGATAAAGCTTATGAAAGAGCAGATAGATTGTCAGGTGGTCAACAACAAAGAGTTGCTTTATCTAGAGCACTAACTCAGGAAAGTACGATAATCTTAGCAGATGAACCAGTAGCTTCTCTTGATCCTATTACAACTATAAGTGTAATGGATGATTTTTCTAAGATAAACAAAAAATTAGGCATAACTATTATAGCCAATATGCATCACGTGGATTTAGCTTTGAAATACGCAACTAGAATAATAGGGCTTAAAGATGGTCAGGTAGTATACGATGGACCTTGTTCTAATGTTACAGATGAAGTAATAACTTCTATATACGGGAGAAGCTTAACATCTAATGAAAAATTAGGAGAAGCAGTTAATGAAGAAACCACTTCTTAAGAAACCAAGCAAAAAGTTGTTAATTCACGGAAAAGTAATAAGACAACCAATGAATATTTTATTATATGTAGTAATTGGAATATTCATTATTTTTTTTATTGCTTGTTGGTTTTTTATCAAGTTTCCTAAACGTATCCGTATAGACCAAGTTTTTGAGATTTTTATTGGAATGTTATCTCCAAGAAAAGGAAAAACTTGGGCTGATTATTTCAAATATTTTGCAAATAAGGAGATGTGGAACAATATACGAACTACTTTAGAGATGTGTTTTATTGGTACTTTAGTTGGTTCATTGTTTAGTTTACCGGTAGCTATTTTAACTTCTAGGAATATAGTAAAAAATAAATTTGTTGTTTATTTTATTAGAGTATTTCTAACATTTGTTAGATCAATTCCAATAAACATAATAGCCTTGATAGCTTTATTTCTTGCAGGAATAGGAATATTTTCAGGAACAGTAGCTATATCAGTATTTACGTTTGGAATTATGTCTAAAATGTTATATGAATCAATTGAGACTTTAGATATGGGTTCGTATGAAGCAGTAATAAGCACTGGTACTTCTAGTTTTTTTGCGGTAAGAAGAGCTACAATTCCACAAATACTGCCTCTTTACATAGGATATACAGTATATGCTTTTGAGATGAATTTTAGAGCTTCAATTATATTAGGTTTAGTTGGAGCTGGTGGTATAGGTTTGTTATTAGATAACAATATAAAAGAAAGATATTATGACAGAGTTGGAGTTATTGTATTTATCTTTATGGTAATTGTATTATTATTACAATTATTAACAAGATTAATAAATAAGAAATTAAGATGAACGATAAAATTCAAGCAGCGTATAATAAAAAACCAAAAAAATGGATTTATAACCTATTGATTGTATTAATGATTATAGGTATTTTTATCTTTTCAATTATTAATTCTAAAATGAAAATTAAACAAATGGATGTATTAGGAAGTTTTAAAAAAATGCTTTATGGGTTTACTCATCCTGATATAGAACTACTATTTGGATATGGAAAATATAAAGGAGAATATGGTTTACCATATTTAGCTATGCAAACAGTAGCTATCGCCTTTATAGGTACAACTATTGCTTCAATTCTTAGTTTACCATTTAGTTTTCTAGCTAGTAAAAAATTATTAGGAAAATATAGTATAATTGGAGAAATAATAATTATATTAATAAGAACTTTTCCTGAAATACTTTTAGCTCTCATACTTTTAAAAATAGTAGGATTAGGCTCATTTACTGGGGTATTAGTAATATCCATCCATTCAATTGGAATGATATCTAAATTATACGCTGAAAGCATTGATAATATGGATTCTGAAACCCTAGAAGCTCTTGATGCAGTAGGTTCTACTAAAATGTCAAAAATAAGGCATTCAGTTATGCCTCAACAATTACCTGATTTTTTATCAGTAGCACTATATAGATTTGATATTAATATAAGAACAGCTACAATATTAGGTGTAGTATCAGCTGGTGGTTTAGGGTATCCTATTTGGGTAGCTACTAGTGAATGGAAATGGTCTCAATTATCTTCAATTATTATTGTTACTATAGTAATGGTTACGATAGTTGATTTAATATCTAACTGGCTAAGAAAAAAACTGGTATAAACCAGTTTTTTTTATTATTCTTTTAAATATTTATAAGCACTAAAATAATCTTTAAATATTATTTTTTTATTCAATTGAGAAGGCCAAATGCTACACCACAAACAAGCATAATGCGTCATAAAACAAGTACTAGCTATTAACAATGATAAACTTGGATTTTTAAATATTTCTAAACTAACTATAGCACATGCTAATGGGGTATGCGTTGCTCCTGCTAATACACTTAGAAATCCAATACTAGCCCATAAGCTTGTATCTAATCCTAAAAAAGCTCCAAATGCATAACCTGCAGTTGTTCCTATGAAAACAAGAGGTGCTACCATACCTCCACCACCACCAAAACTAAGTGTAATACAAGTAAACAAAATTTTTAATAAAAAATCATAGTATAATCCATTACCACCGTTTATTAAAGAAGAATAATAATTACCACCAAATCCTAAATAATTAGTACCAAAAGACAATGTTAATACAATTAATACCACCCCTCCAATAATACCTTTTAAAGGTTTATATATATTGATACTATTACTAGTTTTTTTACAATATTCCAAACATACTATAACAAAAACTATAATAATAGAAAAGAAAGCCGAAGCTAATATAGAGAAAGAAAAATTGCTAAGAATAAAACTAATATCTTGGTTCACTAAACTAAATTTTATCAAATTAATATCAAATCCATATGTGTTAAATTTAAACAACGAAAACAAAAAATAACTAACAGCTGCAGTACATAAATATTGTAAGAAGTGCTTAAAATCAATTTTATTATTTTTAAGTACTTCGCTTGCAAATATTGCTCCTCCAAATATTCCTCCTAAAATACAACTAAAAACTCCAGCTAAGGCACAAGTAACAAGAGTTTTAGTTTCTTTTGCATTAAGTTTAAATAACTTTGCTAGATAAAAAGAACCTATACTTCCCATTTGTGAAGATGGACCCGCTTTACCTATACTCCCTCCTGCTGCTATTGTTATACTAGTACTTATGAAAGTAATAGGAATCCCAAGAATATTAAATGTACTTTTACTTTTTTTCAACTCTTTAATAATACCATTTGTTCCACTTGAATTAGGATGAAGCTCAATAACAAAAGATGAAAGAAAAAGAGCTAAAGGAAGAAACAAAAAATAATACTTAAATTTGGTTGTATTTGTGCTTATTTTATCAAGTGTGAATACAAATAGTCCTACTATACCAGAAACTAAAATTCCAACGCTTATACACATTATTATCCATTTAAATAAATATAAAATATTTTCTTTTATTTTTTTATATTTTTTATCTTTCATAATTTTATATTATACTCTTTTTTTGTCTGCTTATTGCTTGTATTATCTATTTTATACCAAATAACTACCATAAATTACTAATTTATGGTATAATTAATATATATATAATATATATATTAAGAAGAAAGGAGAAAAATGCCTACCTTTAACTTGGAAACTGAATACATAACCTTAGGTCAACTTTTGAAAAGTATAGGTATTATTTCGACAGGGGGAGAGGCCAAATATTTTTTGTGTAATAACAAAGTATACGTAGATGATATGTTAGAAACATCAAGAAATAAAAAAATATACCCCAATCAGAAAGTAAAATTTAATAAAGAAACGTATTTCATAAAAGCTTCCGATGAATAATACTCTAGAATTAATAAATTTTAGGATTCATGAAAACATTAAGCTTAGTTTTAATAAGAACATAATATTTATTTATGGTAATAATGGAGTTGGTAAAACTACTATATTAGAAAGTATCTATTTCTTGTCTACAACTAAATCATTTAAAACTTCTACTGAAACTGATATGATTATGAAAGATAAAGAATACGCTAAAATAATATTTCATTTTAACAACAACATCTATGAAATAGTTATTTCTAAAAAAGGTAAATATATTTTAGTTAATAACAAAGAAGTTAACAAAATAAGTGATTATATCGGTTTATTTAATACAGTTGTATTTTCTCCTGATGATATGGAATTAATAAAAGGAGAACCTAAAACAAGAAGAAAGTTTATTGATACAATGTATTCACAAATTGATAAAGAATATTTAGAATTATTGATTAGATATAAAAAAATGATTTCCCAAAGAAATAAACTATTAAAAGAATTATCTTTATCATCTTATGAAAATAGGGATTTTAAGGTGCTTGATATAATTGATTATGAATTATCAGTATGTGGTATAAAAATAATGGAAAAAAGACAATATTTTTTAGATTTATTAAACACCCATATTAAGAACTATGTTAATAAATATAGCGTTCTTATAACTTACGTTAAATCAATTAAAAACGAAAATAATTATTTAGAAGTATTAAAAAATAGCCGCGTGTTAGATATAAATAATTTAACTACTATGTATGGAATTCATAAAGATGATTTTATTATCAAAATGAATGATATACCCGCTAAAAACTATAGTTCACAAGGCGAACAAAGATTACTACTAATTAATATAAAATTAGCATTATTTCAAATAATAAAGGATAAAACAAGTAATCCAACTATCCTATTACTAGATGACATAATGTCAGAATTAGATAAAGACAATCAAAACCTGATACTCTCTAATATCCCAGTATCAGATATGGTATTAATATCTAATAGCATTAAGATCTTGAATATGAAAAATATTCAAGAAATAGAATTAAAAAGAGGTATATAAAAATGGACAACACAAAAACAAATAGTTACACTGCAGATAATATAAAAGCTGTAGAAGGAATAGATCATATCAAACTTAGACCAAGTATGTATATTGGTTCTACAGATTTAAAAGGTATGCATCATTTAGTATGGGAAATTGTTGATAATTCAATTGATGAAGTATTAGCGGGTTACGCTGATAAAGTTATTGTTGAGTTATTAGATAATAACTATATTAAGATTTCTGATAATGGAAGAGGCATTCCTGTTTCTATTAATTCAGAAAAAGGCATATCTGCTTTACAGATGGTTTTCACCATCCCTAATGCAGGTGGTAAATTTGATTCAGATTCTTACAAAGTAAGTGGTGGTTTACACGGAGTTGGGGCTACTGTTACTAATGCTTTATCAGTGCATTTAAAAGCTGAAGTATATAGAGATGGTAAATCATATATCCAAGAGTACAACAAGGGTATTCCTTTGTATGATACAAAGGAAACAGGAGATTCTAACTTAAACGGTACAGTAGTTACTTTTAAACCCGATAAAGATATATTTAGTGATGATCCACAATTTGATTATAACTTGATCAAAGAAAGATTAAGACAATCGTCTTTTTTAAATAAAAAAACTCATATTATATTAATAGACTCAAGAAACAATCAAAGTATAAGTGAAGAGTTTTATTCAGAAAATGGATTAGTAGATTATATTAAGTTTTTAAACGAAGGTAAGAATATTAAATTTCCTTTATCTAATACTGATAAAAAACAATCTAAAAAAGCCAAAAAACCTTTAAATACTGACTCAGATGATGAAAATATCGAAGAAAGCGAAAATTCAAGTAAAAACAATACTGATGGCATTGATTCACCTATATTTTTTGTAAATGAAACTGCTAATAATGTAAAAGTAAGTAGAAAAACTGAAAATATAGAAGTTGAAGCAGCTTTTCAATATTCACCAACTTCTTATGACACTATAATAGTAGGTTTCGCTAATAACGTAAGAACTTCTGATGGTGGAACCCATATTGATGGTTTAAAAGATGCTATTTCTAGTACTTTAAAAAACTATATTAAAGAAATTCAAAAGAAAGACTTGCCAGTATCTACATCCGATACCCAAGAAGGACTAACTGCAGTAATATCTGTAAAACTATATGAACCAGAATTTGAAGGACAAACTAAAACTAAATTAGGTACTAAAGAAGTAAGAGGTGTTGTTAAAGATTTCGTTTCTAATAATTTTAATAAATTTCTTGTTGAAAACCCTGAGATAGGTAGAGTTTTAACAGAAAAAACATTAACAGCTTTAAGTGCTAGAGAAGCAGCAGAAAAAGCAAGAGAAAAAATAAGAAGGAAAAATCCTTTAGATAATATAGGTTTCGCTAGTAAATTAGCAGATTGTAGAAGTAAAGACCCTAATGTTTCTGAATTATACATAGTAGAAGGTAACAGTGCGGGCGGAAGTGCTAAACAAGGTCGTGATTCCGAATATCAAGCAATCTTGCCACTAAGAGGTAAAGTATTAAATGTTGAAAAAGCTTTAGAAAGTAAAGCTTTAGACAATAATGAAATAGTTTCTTTAATTAAAGCTATTGGTACTGATTTTGGTAATAATTTTGATATAACTAAAGCTAGATACAAAAAAATAGTAATAATGACAGATGCCGATGTTGATGGTAGTCATATTAGAACTTTATTACTTACTTTCTTTTTTAGGATGATGAGAGATTTAATTAATGAAGGATATATATATTTTGCACAGCCACCACTATATAAATTACAAGCAGGTAATAAAATTGAATATGTATATAGTGAAAATGAAATAGATAAAGCTAAAGAAAATTTTGGTTCAAGATATTCAATTCAAAGATATAAAGGACTTGGAGAAATGGATCCTAGTCAATTATGGGAAACGACAATGGATCCAAAAGAAAGAATATTATTACAAGTGACTATGGATGAAGCAGAAATAGCGGATAAAGTGTTTAGTGAATTAATGGGTGATGATGTATTACCTAGAAAAATATTCATCCAAGCAAATGCTCAATATGCAAAAAATATTGATTTATAAGGTGGTATATAATGAGTGAAGATATTAATAAAGAATTAACATTAGAAGAAAAATTAAGTAATAGTCGGGTTAAAGAAGTAGAAATTACTACAGAAATGAAAAAAAGCTTTTTAGAATACTCAATGAGTGTTATAGTTTCTAGAGCATTGCCTGATATAAGAGATGGTTTAAAACCAGTTCAAAGAAGAATAATATATGGTATGAATGAACTAAATATAACTAGTGACAAGCCACATAAAAAATGTGCTAGAATTGTCGGTGATGTTATGGGTAAATACCATCCCCATGGGGATTCTAGTATATATGAAGCTTTAGTTAGAATGGCTCAGGATTTTAGTTATAATGAAACTCTAATTGATGGACATGGTAATTTTGGTAGTATTGATGGTGATGAAGCAGCAGCTATGCGTTATACTGAAGCTAGGCTTTCAAAAGTATCTAATGAAATGATTCGTGATATAGATTCTAACACAGTTGATTTTATGGAAAATTATGATGCTAGTGAAAAAGAACCTGTTGTATTGCCTTCTAGATTCCCTAATTTATTAGTAAACGGGTCTATGGGAATAGCAGTTGGTATGGCTACTAACATTCCTCCTCATAATTTAGGAGAAACTATAAATGGATTTTTAGCTTATATGGATAACCCAGATATAACTACTTTAGAATTAATGGAATATATTAAAGGTCCCGATTTTCCTACAGGAGCCCAAATAATAGGATTGTCAGGATTAAGGAATGCTTATGAAAATGGAAGAGGAAGCATTTTAATAAAATCTAAAGCTGAGATTGTTGAAAAGAACGGTAAAAGCAGCATTATAATTACAGAAATACCATATCAAGTTAATAAAACTCGTCTTTTAGATAGAATAGCTGAAGTAGCTAAAAATAAAATAATTGAAGGTATAACGGATTTAAACGATGAATCAAGTATGAAAGGTATGAGAATAGTTGTAGACCTTAAAAAAGATAGAACTATTGAGCCCGAGGTTATCTTAAATCAATTATATAAGCATACTCAATTACAAGTTTCTTATGGTATTAATATGGTTTGTATAGTAAATGGTGAACCAAAAACAGTTTCATTAATAGATATTTTTAAAAATTATTTAGAATTCCAAATTCAAATAATAAATAGAAGAACTAAATTTTATTTAGAAAAAGCATTAGCTAGAATCCATATATTAGAAGCTTTAGTAACTGTATTAAATGATATAGACAATGTTATTAGAATTATTAAAGAAAATAAAACTCAAGATGCTGCTGGTGCAGAACTAAAAGTAGTTTATAGTTTTGATGATATCCAAGTTAAAGCTATTTTAGCTTATAGGCTTGGAGGGTTAGCTGGTTTAGAAATAGAAAAGATAGTAAAAGAATATAACGAAATATTATTAGAAATTGAAGAATATAGAGCTATTATTGTATCTGATGATTTAAAGAAAGAGATAATAAGAAAAGAAATAACTGAAATATCTTTAAAATACTCTAATCCTAGAAAAACAATTATTACTTTATCTGATGATTTAGATATAGAAGATGAAGATTTAATTCCAGTTCAAGATATAGTTGTTACCGTTACACACAATGGATATGCAAAAAGAATGAATGTTGATGATTATAAAGTTCAAGGAAGAGGTGGAAAAGGAGTTAAAGGAATAAATATTTATGAAGATGATTTTGTAGAGCATCTATTATTTTCTAATACTCACACAGACCATTTATTTTTTACTACTGATGGTCAAGTTTATAAAACTAGAGGATATAAAATACCTTCAGGAGTTAGAGCATCAAAAGGCATACCTTTACAAAACCTTCTTTCATTTGATAAAGAACAAAAACTTGCATCTATTGTTACTATTTCTGATTATTCAGATATAACTCATACTTTAATATTTGTTACTAAAAAAGGTATAATCAAAAAATCTTCTTTAAGTGAATACGAACGTATTGCGAAAACAGGTAAAATAGCTATAAATATTAAAGAAGGAGATGAATTATTAACAGTATTAGTTTCTGATGGCACAAAAGATGTAATATTAGCTTCAACTGACAATTTAATCAACAGATTTACAGAGGATAGCTTAAAAGTACAAGGAAGAAACACAGCTGGAGTTATAGGAAAAAGATTTAAAAACAAAGAAAACAGTGTTATAGATGCTACTTTAGTTGGAGAATATGATAAATTAATTAGTATTAGTGAAAATGGTTTTGGTAAAATATCATTATCTAGTGATTATAGAACATCAGCAAGAGGTTCTTTAGGTGTTAAAGCACTTCCTGGAAACCAAAAGAGTGGAAATTTAGCAGGTGTTAAATTAGTTAAAGAAAATAGTGATATTATAATTATTACCGATAAAGGTGTAGTTATTAGAACCCCATTAGAAAAAATTAGTAGCTCAGGTAGAGCTGCATTAGGTGTTAAGATAATTAGAATGTCAGAAGACCAAAAAGTTTCTAATATTATAGTTGTTCCTTCTTATGAAACTGAAGAAATAGCAGTTGATGAAGCGAATGTTTAATTTATAAATTAAATTAATTAAAACCACACAAGTATTAACTTGTGTGGTTTTTTTATGTTATAGATTTTAGAATGTAAATTATTTAATTAATATTGAGTCTAGTAAGAATCAACTAATCAGAACCTAGTCTTGATATTTCTTTTCGAATAGTCTCGTTCGTACAATATTTTATAAAAGCATTTTTGATTTTTTTGCTTGGTACAAATGAACAATATTTTTCACCAGTTTTTACAAGATTTGTTAATTCCTTTTTTTAAGATATGTAGTATCAATTGTAGATAATGACCACACTTTCAGCTTTACTCCGCGAGCGTTTAATATCATGTGGGATTTAACAAATTTAATGTCGTCCCACAGTATTTTTTGCAATGTGATTTTTCTAGATACTATTTTTATACCATCGTTTCCAATAATTATTTTAGAAAAACGTGGTTTTGGCAATATAAGAAAAGGAATAAGAAAGACTGGTATAATTGTGAAACTAAAAAAAATATATATAAAAACTAAATCTGGGTGTTTTCCATTATCTTTTATAAAAAATACTGTAAATATTACAATAACCAAACCAAAAGTAGATAGCCATACTATTATGGTATTTTTTATGAAACTTCCGTATCTATAAAATTCTACACTATCTTCTAAAACGTCTTTTTTCATTCGTTTCTCCTTTTTTTGTTACGCAAAACTGTTTGTTAATGAATTATATAAATTCTGTTTCTTTTTGTTGTCATTATTCTTTTCTTCTAAATAATATCTTATTAAATCTATTATAAATGTAATTCCCTCAAAAACAACTGTAAACCCATATTCAATAAACTTTCCTATTGCTCCATCTACGAAATTAGCAAATGCACCTATAGGCAGCATTATAAAACTTTTTATACCACCTATTGCTCCGCTTATTATAGCATTATCCCATTTTAAATCATCTTCATAATATATTTGATTCATACTATATTGAATTAAGTTTCCAGCAAATCCACCCGCAAACGCAATTCCAAAAGCTAGTAATACAAACCACCCGCCCATTTCAAATAAAACTCCAGCTGCGACTAATGTTACTCCTGATATTAAGCCACCAATTGCGCCAAACAATGCCCCCATCCAGATATTTGTCCCGCTTGCTGCAGCATATAGACCTCCCATCGCTGCTCCAATAACTACGCTAATTAATACTGCTACTAATATACCAACTATAAAACTTGTTATTGCAAACCGTCCGCTATAGTCCACATACATTACAGGATTGTTCTTACAATACATATATAAGTTAAGACCATTAATATCACTTAAAGTCTCATCTAATATACTTAGACTGTCGCTACTAATAAATCTACCTATCTTTGG
>JAITXV010000045.1 GCA_031284605.1 Acholeplasmatales bacterium
TAACAAAATAATAGTTGCCAAATTCTTCAATCATAATATCAAAAAAGATATAAGTGTTTTAATTACAAAATAAGCAAATGCACAATTATATTTTTTATTAATACCTAACTTGAATTTGCTAATAAAAAGATGACAAATTCAAAATCTAATAAGACTCAATCGAACTTTTATATGAACCATCATTCTATCACTATATTTTTTCTATAAATATAGAAAATACAAATCAAGTCCAAATTGGAATAATTAACGAAATAGTTAAAAATTCCAGTCCAATCTCATTTGTCTAAATGATATAATTTGATAATTTTATTTACTTAATATTCAAATATCAATTACAAACTGTAATTTAAAATTTTTTCTAATTTCTATTTTTAATATAATATTTAAGAAATAAACATAGAATCTCCAAAACTAAAAAATCTATATTTATTATCTACAGCATGTTTATATGCATTTTTTATAATTTCTAAACTACTAAAAGCACTAACTAACATAATGAGTGTACTTTTAGGTAAGTGGAAATTAGTTATAAGCGCGTCAACTATTTTAAACTTATAACCGGGGTAAATAAAAATATTAGTTCTGTATTCTCCGTATGTAAAGCCATTATTATAATTACTTTCAAGAGTTCTTATAACAGTTGTACCAACTGCTATTATTCGTTTATTGTTTTTTACAGCTTCATTTAAAACTATGGCACTTTCTTTAGTAATTATGTATTTTTCTTCATGCATTTTGTGATTCATTATATCGTCTTCCATAACTGGTCTAAAAGTTCCTAATCCTACATGAAGAGTTATTTTAACTATTGTTACTCCTATACTGGAAATTTTTTCTAATAACTCATTAGTAAAATGCAACCCTGCAGTTGGAGCAGCTGCGCTACCTAGAAAAGATGCGTATATTGTGTTGTACCTGTTTTTGTTGTGAAGTTTCTTATGAATATAGGGAGGAAGTGGAACTTCTCCTATAGATTCTAATATTTCAAGAAGAATTCCATTATACTTAAAAAGTAAAAGTCTTATGCCTTCTTCTAAAACACCAACACATTCTGCTATCAGTAAAGGACTAAATATAATAATATCTTTTTCTTTTATACGTTTAGCAGGTTTTACTAAGCATTCGTACACATCTTTAGATTTTTCTTCTAACATAAGCACTTCAATTTTTGCAAGTGTTGATTCTTTTTTACCATACAGGCGAGCAGGAAATACTTTAGTATCGTTTAATACTAAACAATCACCACTTTTAAGGTATGAAAAGATGTTAGAAAAAGTATCATCTTTAAGTTCATTACTAGTTTTAGATACTACTAGTAATCTAGAACTATCTCTTTTACTTAAAGGGTCTTGAGCTATTAATTCTTCTGGTAATTCATAATCAAATTGTTTTAAATCCATTGTTTATATTCCTTTTTTAGTGCTAGAACTGTTTTTTTATCTTTGTTTAACTGTTCTTTTAATTTATCTAAACTATCAAATTTAGTTTCTTCTCTTATTTTTTGTAAAAAATATACTTTTATATATTCATCATATATTTCTTTATCAAAATCAAGAATATGAGTTTCAACCTTAATGGTATTTTGATTGTTGCTAACAGTAGGATTAGAACCAATGTTAGTAATACTATCATATAATATATTGTTATATAAAGTTTTGGTATAATAAACTCCGTTTTGTGGTAAACAGTAATTTTGATAGTCTAAGTTAGCAGTTCTATAACCAATAGTACGTCCATTTTTTTGACCATTAACAATTATTCCACCAATAAAATAAGGTCTATTTAAGAGCTTTTTTGCTAAATCCAATGAGGATTTATTAACTAAATCCTTAATCATAGATGAAGATACTTTTTTATTATCTTCATTGTAATAACTAACTATTTCTACAATAAAGTTATCACTTAAATCTTTTGTGGTACCTTCTCCTTTGTGTCCATATCTAAAGTCTTCACCACATATTATCCTTTTTACATTGATACTTTTTAAAAAACTAATAAAGAAGGATGCTTTCATGCTAGAAAATTTTAGATTAAATTTAGTTATTATTAGGTAATCTAGATCATATTTGCTAAAAAATGAGATTTTATCGTTTGAAGTTGATAATACTTTATATTCATTATTAAAAAATGAATTTGGATGTGGGTCAAAAAATAAAACTGCTAAAGAAGTATCATTTTTATATTCTAACAACTTATCTATTATTTTAGCATGACCTAAATGGAATCCATCAAAATTACCAATAGCAATAGTTAGATTGTCATTTATTTTTATATTATTAAATTGTTCATTTATTATTTTTTTTATCATATTTATAATATCACCACTGGCTTATATGTATATTTTGTATCTGTTTGTTTATATAATGCAATTAAGTTATTATTTTTATCTAATACTCTAAAAGGTTCTTCTGTTATGATTTGTCTAGAATCAAGTACTACTCCGTTTCTAACTAAATTAATTAAATAATCATCTAAAACAATACTTTGATATTTATCTAAAAATTTTGTTATATCTATAATGTCAGAAATAGTTATTAAATCTATCGTTTTTGCATCTTCTATACTAAAATCATCAATTTTAGTTCTTCTTAATGTCTTTAAAGATGAAAATGTTCCTACTTTAGCTGCTAAATCATTTAGAATCTCCCTAACAAAAGTACCTGCTGATACACTTGTTTGAAACGAAAAGCAATTATTTTGTACGTCTGAAGTTCTTAAAAAAGAATATACTTCAATTGGTTTTCTAATATCAGGAATCTCTTTATTTTTACGAGCTAATTCGTACATCTTCTTACCATTTATCTTTTTAGCTGAATAAGATGGTATTTTTTGATCGTTTAGTTTTAATATATAGTCTATATATGAATCTATATCACTAGCAGTTATTATCTTATCGTTTCTTTCTAAAATAGTTCCAGTAATATCAAGAGTATCAGTTTTAATACCAAATATCGCTTCTCCTACATATTCTTTTGAATGTTCTTTAAAAAGATCAGCTATTTTAGTGGCTTTACCTACTAAAACAACCATTAGCCCTGTAGCTAATGGGTCAAGAGTACCTGTGTGTCCTACTTTAGTTAAACCAAGTTTACGCCTTAGTGTATTAATAGCTTTAAAAGATGTAACACCCGAAGCTTTATCAAGAAGTAATATTCCATCCATTATTTAACACCTTTTATCCAAGAATTGATCGCGTCAGCATCTTTATAAGCCACAAATCTCTTTAATTCTTTTTTTCCTTTAAACAAAATCACTGTTGGAACTCCTCTTACATTGTCTTTTACAGCGTTGTCTCTATATTTTTCTACATCAAGAGCATAAATATTAAAATCTACTTTTAATAATTCACTCTCAAGTTTAGAACAAATGTTGCACCAGGAAGTGTAATATTTAATAATATAAGTTTCATCGCTATTTTTTAAATTGTCATATTCTAAATTAGAAAGTTCTTTAATCATCTAAAGCTCCTTATTGTTTATATTGTTATAATGGTAACACCACCAAGACCTTCATTAGCTCCGCCTTTTCTGCTACTTATAATATTAGAACTATTTTTAATATACTCGTTTACGGCTTTATAGATTGCGAAAGTACCATAACCGTGCACTATCCTTAAAGTATGAATACCGCTTAGAAAGGCTTTATTAATAGCATCATCTAATATCTCTTCAACTTCATTATACCTTTTTCCTCTTAAATCTATTTGATTAGTTTTAAGTAAAGTATAAGGAACTATATTCTCGTCAGTTTTTTCGCCATAAGCTACTTTCCTTATAGAAGATAGTGTGTTTTTGGGTTCTTCTAACTGCGCAGATACTTTTACTAATTCTTCTTTCTTTAAAATCAATTCCATAATTCCAAATTCGACATAATACTTATTTTTTATTATTTTTAGCACTTTTGAAGTATGATTGTAAGAAGGAATATATACGCTATCCCCAACTTCTATCTCTGTGTCGTCTTGGACTTCATTTGTAACAACGGAATAAGGATTAAGTTTTGATATATCGTTTTTAATTTTAGCTATTTCATGAGGAAGTTTGTTGCCACTAGTAATATTTTCTAATATGCTAAGTGCTTCTTGTTTTATAGTGTCTAGTTCTTTGGATTTTTTAGTTAATAAGGTATTTATTTCTTTATTTTTTTGAAATTCA
>JAITXV010000030.1 GCA_031284605.1 Acholeplasmatales bacterium
CTTATTTTAGTGAATATTTATTACTAGATTACTATACTACAGATGGATTATATAAAGTCCATTTGTCTGATTCTTTTTCTAAAAAATATTGTTTTACAACTAACGGAGTTAGAGTATACCATATTGATGCTAGAACCACTACTTCTTTAAATCCTTCTGATGTATTTTTATATAATAACACAAGTAGTGCTCACAAACTAATTAGCTTTGTTAATATGTCTGCTACTTCTTTAGATAATGTAGATTCTATTAAAAATTCTAATAGTAAAATTAATAATTCAATGCTTTTAAAAACTACTACTACTTTCAATTGGAATTTATTTTCGTGGTATCAAGCTTCTATACCTGCCTCTTCAACAGTTAAGAGTATCACTATAGATGAAATAACTAGTGAATATGTTATAATAAATATTGATTTGTAAAAAAGGAGTAATTATGAAAAGATTATTTATTTATACCTTGTCTTTATTTTTAATATTTATTTTTATAGGATGTGAAGAAAAAAACCATAAAATAACATTTTATACTAATGCTGAATTTACTACTAGTGTAGTTGTAGAAGTTGAAGACCGTAAAAATGTTTCCATTCCAAACATAGATTTTGGGAATAACCTAGTACCAATTGATTGGTTTTTAGACAAAGAACTTAATGAAAGATATGATTTCAATAAGTTAGTTTATACATCATTTTCTCTATATCCAAAATTAGTTAGTGCTTCAACTACTATATATACAGTTACCTTTAATAGCAACGGAGGAACAAGTGTTGGTAGTATAAATGTAGTTGCATCAAGTACAATTAGTGCTCCTCCTTCTCCTACTAAAACTTCTTATACGTTCTTAGGATGGTATGAAGGTGATAATCTATTTGATTTTAGTTTACCAATTAATTCTAATATCACTCTTAATGCACGCTATTCTTCAAATGTATCTCCTACCTCTCCAAGAACTTTAAAAATTTATTATATAAATGATTTACACGGAGGATTAAAAAAAGAGTCAGGAAGATTAGGAATTTCTTATATAGCTAATTATATTAATACTTTATATAATGAAGACCCTGAAAATACTTTAGTTATTGCTGGTGGTGATATGTTTCAAGGAAGTGCCATATCTAATTATTTTCAAGGTTTATCAACTCTTGAAATGCTAAATAAAATGCATTTTGATGCTATGATATTAGGAAACCATGAATTTGATTGGTATATAGAAACTGTTACACAATATTTTGATAAAGATTTAGATAACGGAGAAGCTAATTTTCCACTACTTGCTGCGAATGCTTTTTATAAAGGTACTACTAATATAATTTCTAATATGGAACCATATACAATTGTTAACAAAAACGGTATTAAAGTAGGGATTATTGGTACTATTGGATACGGATTAGAAAATAGCATTGCTTATTCAAGAATACAAAACTATGAATTTGGAAAACCTCAAGATTATGTTGAGTATTATTCAAAATACTTACGTGAAACAGAAAAATGCGATATTGTTATATCTGCTTCTCATTCTGGTGGTACTGATACATTTTATGACCTTAATACTTCTTCCTATGCTAGTGAAAATGGTTTAATATCTTATCTTCCTTATGAATCAAGAGTAGATGCAATATTCAATGCTCATACTCACCAAGCTTATGTTACCTCTTCAAATAATATTCCTATTATTCAATCAGGAGCATACGGTTCTAATGTTGGTGTAGTTAGTTTAAACGTAAATAATAAACAAGTAGTAAGTACTTCTGCTAAAAATGTTACTTCTGACCCTCTACTAAAACTTTCAGATAAAGAGGTAGAAGATCTATATAACATGTATAACGATTTAATATCTCCTATTTTTACTCCAAACATTATAACTAGTGGTGCTTCAGTATCTAAATATGATTTAACTGAATGGATAAGTGCACTTATTGGTATATATACAGGAGCTACTGTAGCTGCTCATAACCCTGGTGGTACTAGAACAACTATAAGTAATAATCAACAAATAAATAGAGCATTAGTATGGGAAATAATGCCATTTGATAATGTATTAAAAACTGTTTATTTAACAGGAAGACGTTTGAAAGAACTTTGTAATAACACAGATATATACTATGATTTAGATGCCTATTATTTAGATAGTAAATATAATAGTGTTGACGAACTAGACGATAACACTTTATATCTATTTGCGACTCATGACTATATATTTGATAAAGAAGATTACCATTTTAACGAAGGTGTTAACCCAGTATACGAAGGTACTGTAGTAAGAGAACTAATGATTAATGAACTTTTATTACAAAAAGATGTTTATCCTAAATTTTTAATTACATCTAAAATATTAATATCTAATAAAACTGCTAGATATAAAACTGCTGTTACCCAAAATATTATAACTTATTACATACCAAAAAGAGAGGATTTGATAAATGAATTATTTTAGTTCCAAAGATATTTTTATAAAAGAATTTAATAAAAGATTATTAAAACACTATGGTGTTACTAGTGTAGCTTCTACTTCATATGAAAACTATTTTATTTTAGCTAATATGCTAAAAGAAGTAATAGATAAAAATCAATCATCTACTTCAAGAATTGTAGAAAATTCTAATTTAAAGAAAACAATCTATTTTAGTATGGAGTTTTTATTAGGTAGACTAGTAACTTCAAACCTTTATAACTTAGGTTTATATAGTGTAGTCGACGAAGCATTTAGAGATTTAAAATTAGACATTGATTTAATATTGCATGAAGAAACAGATGCAGGGTTAGGTAACGGTGGATTAGGTAGACTTGGAGCATGTTTTTTAGATAGTGGAGCGTCATTATCTCTACCACTTTATGGAAACAGTTTACGCTACGAAAAAGGTTTTTTTACTCAAGTTTTTAGAAAAAATAAACAAATCGAATTACCTGATAACTGGTTAGATCGTCCTTTTGTGTGGGAAACTAGAAAAGATGAAGACAGCGTAGAAATTCCTTATTTTGGTAATATTGTCGATGGTACTTTTAGAAATCAAAACTGGGTAAAAGCTGTACCTTACGATGTTGGGATAGTTGGTTATAACAATGATATTACTACATTTTTAAGAATTTGGAAAGCAGAGCCTAGTAAATATTGTACTAATATTACTGAAAACTACATAAGAGAAACCTCCCATATTACTGAAACTCTTTATCCTGATGATTCAACAGATTATGGAAAATTTTTAAGAGTTAAACAAGAATATTTTTTCTCTAGTGCTGGTGTTCAAAATGCAATTAGAGAACATAAAAAATTAGGAAGAGATATTTTAGATTTTGATAAATATTATAATTTTCAACTAAATGATACTCACCCAGCTTTAGTTATTCCTGAACTTATGCGTTTACTAATGGACGAAGAAGGCTTAGAATATTTAGATGCTTGGAAAATTACTACTTCCGTATGTAGTTATACTAACCATACAATATTAGAAGAAGCCTTAGAGACATGGGAAATTAGATTAGTAAAAGAACTATTACCTAGAATATTTGAAATATTATGCGAAATTAATAGAAGATTTTTATTATCAGTTGAAAAAGACGATAGGTTTAGTGAAAAAGATGTTTATTCTATGAGAGTAGTTGGTACTTCAAGAGTAAGAATGGCTAATCTTTGTGTTATATCTTGTAAAAGTGTAAATGGTGTAGCTGCTTTGCATACCGAACTATTAAAAGAATTAGTTCTTAGAAACTTTTATAAATTATACCCTAATAAGTTTAATAATAAAACTAATGGTATAACTCCTAGAAGATTTGTTGCTTATTCAAACCCAGCACTTGCTAGCGTGTTTACTAAATATCTAAAAGAAGATTGGAAAACAGATTATAGTTTAGTAGAAAATTTATTAAAAGTAAAAAACAAAAAAGAATTAATATTTGATGTGTATCAAGCTAAACGAAGAGCTAAAATAGTTTTAGCTAAAAAGATAAAAGAAGATACAGGAATTAATATAGATGTTAATTCAATATTTGATATCCACGTTAAAAGATTACACGAGTATAAAAGACAATTAATGAATATATTGCATATAATATATTTGCATTCAAGACTTAAAAAAGACCCTGTATTTAAAGCATCTTATTATCCTCATACTTTTATTTTTGGGGCTAAGGCCGCACCAAGTTATTATATAGCTAAAAAAGTAATTCAACTAATAAATACTGTTGCATCTAAAATTAATGATGACCCTGATACTTCACATCTTTTAAAAGTAGTATTTATTCCAAACTACAATGTTAGTTACGCAGAATATTTAGTTCCAGCTTGTGATATATCTGAACAAATATCTACTTCTAGTAAAGAAGCTAGTGGCACTGGAAATATGAAATTTATGGCTAGCGGAGCAGTTACTATCGGAACTTTAGATGGAGCTAACGTCGAAATTGCATCTTTAGTTGGGAAAGAAAATATTATAATATTTGGTCTTAATGCTAAAGAGGTTACTGAAATATATGAAACTCAAAGCTATAGACCTTATGATTTATATTTATCTGACCCAATAATTAAAGAAGCAATTGATAGTTTTGATTATTTAAGTAGTGAGCCTACAGAGTTCATAGATTTAAGAAATAATTTATTAAATAGAGATTATTTTTTAGTTTTAAAAGACTTTAGGAGTTATATAAAAGCTCATGAAAAAGCTAATGAATTATATAAAAATCACGATAAATGGTATTCGATGTCTATTGTGAACATTGCGAAATCTGCTTTCTTTTCTTCAGATAGAACAATAAAAGAATATAATAACGATATTTGGAAATTAAATGAAATTAAATAAGAGGAAATAAATGGGAAAAATTGTAGAATTTAAAAATGTTAATAAAACTTATAAATCTGGTAGTGAAATAATTTACGCATCTAAAGATTTATCTTTTAGTATTGAAGAAGGAGAGACTTGCTTGATTCTTGGCCCATCTGGTAGTGGAAAAACTACTGCACTTAATTTATTAGGCGGAATGGATTATCCAACAAATGGTGAAATAAAAGTTGATAATTATAATTTAGAAAAGTTGCCAAGTAAAGAATTAACTTTATTTAGGAGAAACCATATTGGTTTTGTATTTCAATTTTATAATTTGATGCCTAATTTAAATGCTTTAGAAAACATTGAACTAGCTACTGAATTAAATAAAAAGAACGCTTTAGATTCTAAAACTGTTTTAAAACTTGTTGGTTTAGAAGATAGGGAAAAATCATTTCCTTCACAGTTATCAGGAGGAGAACAACAAAGAGTATCTATTGCTAGAGCTATAGCTAAAAATCCTAATATATTACTTTGTGACGAACCTACTGGTGCGCTTGATTATAATACAGGTAAACAAATATTTAAGATAATTTTTAATTTAGTTAAACAAGAACATAAAACATTAGTTGTGGTATCTCATAACGTTGTATTGAAAGATGTTTTTGATCACGTTATTTATATTCATTCAGGAAGTGTTAGTAAAAATGAATATAATGATAATCCGTTAGATATTGATAGTCTAATCTGGTAATGGCTAAAATAACAGTATATAGAAAAATAGTAAGTAGACAATTTACAAAACAGATTAATAAATTTTTATCTATTTTTTTAATTATATTTATTAGTCTAATTTTTATTATTGGCCTTTCTTCTACCCCTGATAATTTATACGATACTATGAATTTAAAGTATAGTGAAGTTATTAATAAACCTCTTTCTTCACTAAAAGCTGACGATACAGCTACTATCTCTACTAATTTATCTGCTTCACTAGTAAAAGAAGAAGATATTGCTTCTTATTTAGAAATACAAAAAGATTTGTGGTTTGATTCAGTGGCCGCTTCTAACGCTGCTAATCAATATATTTTAGAAAACATTGGTTTTCACCCTGAATGGTATGGAAATTTAGAAAATGTTGCGCTTGAGTATATTAATTCTACATTTGATAACTATGTAAATGTTAACGCTCGTGATTTAGTTGCATCTTCTTACGTAGAATCTGTTATAACTCCAAGTGTTAAATACTTTGTTACTTTTAAACAAATTGTTAATTCAATTGGAATAATAGCTGCAGTCTTGCCATTTGTATTTTTAGCTATTATTACTATTATGACTATGAGCAATGTTTATAAAAAAATTGATAATGATAGATTATCTATAGGCACAATGAAGTCACTAGGACACACTAATAATGAGATTAGAAACCAATATGTTACATTTACTTCAGTTCCTGCATTTTTAGGGATACTTTTTGGTAGTATTATAGGATTTAGGGTTTTTCCGTTGCTTATTTATTACGCAATAAAACCTACATTTATGCATCCATATGAAATACCAGCTTTAACTTATGGTTGGTTTTATACTATTTCTGTAATAATATCTGTTTTTATAATATTAGTTGTTATTTTATCTACTATATTTTTTACTAACCAAACATTAAAAGTGTTGCCATGTGATTTATTAAGAGCTAAACCACCTGCTTCTAGTAAAAAAATTGTTTTAGAAAGAATCCCTGTTATTTGGAATAAATTATCATTTAAATATAAATCTATGTTTAAAAATATATTTAGACATGCAAAAAACTCTCTAGTTATGATATTTGGTATAGCAGCTTCAACTTTATTAATATTTCTTGGAACTGGACTTTTATATTCTGTTATAAAATCAGATTTAGCAGCTCAAAAAAGCGCAGTTGAAGCATTAGTATCAATAGTTATAATAGTATTAGTTTTCGCTGCTGCTATCGGTGTTATAATAATTTATTCAAGTATCTCGATAGTAGTAGAAGAAAGAAATAAAGAAATTGCGACTTTAAAAGTATTAGGATACAGTAAAAAAGAAGTAATTGGATACATATATAGAGAACAAGCTTTATTAGCTAGTGTTGGTATAATAATAGGAATAGTTGGAGGACAATTATTGCTTGGTGGTTTAATAGAGTTATTTAGACATCAAGATATTTTACTAAATAATACAGTATATTTTCAAAATTATTTATTTACCTTAGCAGGAAGCATTGTGATTATAGTTGTAACAGGTTTGTTAATGACTTTTAGAATTAATAAAGTCGATATGTTATCAAGTTTGAAATATATCGAGTAACATATTTTATTTAATAAAATAACAAAAATAAGAAAAAACATTTATTTATCAGCATTCATATATTTATAAATGATATTTTTCAAACTCTCTCTTTTTATATTATTTTGGATGTCTTCTTTTTCTATACTATATCCATTTTGTAAATACTCTATAATAACTTCCCCAACAAATGTTTCTTTGTAAGATTCATTTTTAATATATTCTTCAAAGTCTATATTCATTTTTTTATTTATTCCTTCAATTGCTCCTAGGTAAAATGATGAATTTTCACCAAAATAATACCTTAAATTTTGTAAAGCATTAAGCCCATCAATAATATTAGAAATATTTATTCTTTTATTGTTTCTTATTAAAAGCTCTCCTCCTGAAAGTATTTTGTCAGTAGTAGTGTTTAATACAGAAGCTAGTTCATAAAGCATATGTGCATCTGGTAAGCTTTTTCCTGTTTCCCACTTAGAAATAGCTTGAAAACTAATATTTAACTCTTTTGATAAAGAAGCCTCTGTATAACCATTCTCTTTCCTTAATTTTTTAATATATTGTCCTACTTTTACATTGTTTATCATATTTAATACCTCACATATTTAATTTTAACATAATAAATAAAAATATACAATAACTAGATTTTTGATAAAATTCTAATTAAAGTTGATATATCAAACTATATAAATTAAATTAATAAAAAAACTAATATTATTGTTAGTAATATTAGTTTTTTTATTAAAAGTATAAGTATAAAAATTATTTATTGTTTAGGATAATATCCACTAACAATACTATCGCTTTCACCAAACGCATTAATGAATTCTCTTAAGTTAGCTCTCATAGATAGCTTTACTGCCCAGCCGTAATTGTTGTCAATTCCAGATTCGCCTACATATACTCCTATTAAAAGAGCTGTAGGTAACCAACTCTCAATAGTAACAACTCCATCTTCAATTACTATTCTAAAAATTTGGGGAGCAGTAAGAAACCCTTTTCCTCTTTTATATACCATTTGTTTTTTGAATTTAACATAATTAAATCCTAAATTTTCAAAAAAATTCCTTGCAATTTGCGCAACTTCTTCAGGTGACTTAGTAGTAGTGACAGTAGTTTTTGTTCTCATTTTTTATATCTCCTCATTATGATAATATTATTTTAGCATAAAAAACTAAAAAAAAGTAATATATTAGATAGAAACTACTCCTTTTATTCCTTTGTACGGGTCATAATCTTCCAAAGTAAAATCTTCATATTTAAAATCAAAAATATCTTTTACATCTCTATTTATAATTAATTTAGGCAATTTTTTAGGAGTTCTTGATAATTGTTTATTAACTTGTTCTAAATGGTTTAAATATATATGCGCATCACCAAATGTATGGATAAATTCTCCTACTTCCAAAGAAGTAACTTTAGCTACCATAAGAAGTAACAAACTGTAACTAGCAATGTTAAAAGGAACCCCTAAAAAAGTATCTGCACTTCTTTGGTATAACTGCAGTGATAGTTTATTATTGACCACGTAAAATTGGATTAAAGTGTGACAAGGAGGAAGAGCCATTTTGGATATTTGTGCAGGATTCCAGGCGGATAAAACCATCCTTCTAGAATTAGGATTAGTTTTTAACTCATTAATAATAAATTTTAATTGGTCAACACCATTAAAATTTCTCCATTGACTACCATATACAGGACCTAAATCACCGTATTTAGCAGCGAATACATTATCGTTTTTAATTTTTTCTATAAACTCTTCCATAGTTTCATTATTATATTCATTACACTTTTTAAAACTATCGTATGGCCAGTCATTCCAAATCCTAACATCATTGTCAACTAAATATTTGATATTAGTATCTCCCTTAATAAACCAAAGTAATTCATAAATAACACTTTTTAAGTGTACTCTTTTAGTAGTTAATAAAGGGAATCCGTTATTTAAATCAATTCTTAGTTGATAACCAAAAATTGATATAGTTCCCGTATTTGTTCTATCTTCTTTTTTTATTCCATTATCTAAAATGTATTTTAATAAATCTAAATATTGTTTCATATATAGCTGTTTATTTTGCTAATAAGTATAAACTTTCAGCATAAATAGCTATAGTTTTTATTAAATCTTCAATTTCGATACATTCATTTTTATTATGTATATTTGATTCTTTACCAGGGAAATTAGGACCAAATGCAACACTGTTTTCCCATAATCTTGCGAAAGTTCCACCACCAGTAACTATAGGTTGACTTTCTAAATCGTTTGAATATTTTCTATATACTCCAACAAGAAGTTTAATTAGTTTTCCATTTGGATCTACATATTTTAATTTATTATCTAAAACTATACTTGCTTTAAAGCCAGAACTTCCTAATACATTATTAATAGTATCACAAATACCTTCAGCAGTTGTTCCCTTAGGATATCTAATATTTAATTCTAGACTGACTTCATTGTTTTCGTATTTGATAACTCCTAAATTAGATGTTAAGTCACCCATTTCATTGTCATGATAATCATATCCTATTTTTTTACCTAAGCAATCATTTAAGAAATAATTATTTATAACATCAATAGTACTATTCTTAATATAAAATGTACTTAAAAATTCAAACAATTTAGTAACTGCATTTATTCCTTTTTCAGGTGTACTTCCATGAGCACTAACCCCTTCAATAGTAACGGTGTCTTTTTCTTTATCATACGCACCAACTAAACTATTATCTTTTAGAAATTTATTAAGTGTTTTTTCTATATACGCACTGCTTAATGGAACTTCATGAGCAAATGTAACTGTAGCCTTGTCAGGAACCATATTAGATCTATTACCTCCGTATATACTTTTAACAAATGGAATTTCATTTTTAGCACATAATCTAATATTAGCTATTCCTTTTTCAGCATATATAACAGGGAAGTTAGCATCAGGAATAAATGCAGCAAATGGTGTTTCTGGATTTTTAGCCATATAATAATCCATATCTCTCCAGCCGCTTTCTTCATCAGTACTTAAAACTAATTTAATTCTTTTAGATAGTTTTAAATCCATTTCTTTTAATATTTTCATAGCATAGAAAAAAGCCATAGTTGGTCCTTTATCATCTTCAGCGCCACGTGCGTATAATTTGCCATCTACAGTAACTGCACCATAAGGTGGGTTATCCCAATTAATACCTGCAGGAACTACATCTAAATGCCCAATTCCACCAATAAAATTCTTTTGTTTACCATATTCAACGTGACTAGCATAATTATCAAAGTTTTCAACTTTAAATCCTTCGTCTTCTGCTAATTTGTTCATATATTTTAG
>JAITXV010000025.1 GCA_031284605.1 Acholeplasmatales bacterium
TACTTTGACTTTTATTCTTTTCCACAATATTCCATTTTTTATTTCTACTCCGTTATTTTTTTCTAACAATATCGCTTTTTGATATTTGTATACTATTGATTGCTTCAACTCACTTTCATATCCACTGATGTATCCGCATACTTTACAATATAATGCACTATCATAAAACCTTTTTCCATATTTTTCTAATACCGCTCCTAAATCTTTACGGTTTTGAAATTCTAGCAGTTTTACATCTTCATCAAAATAAGAAAGTACTTCTAATAAAAAAATATCTCTATCATCGCTCACATCATCTGCAACTGGTTTATTCCCGTTTAATAACCCCCATAGTACATAATCTATTCTTATTGCATATTCATCTTTTGAAGAGATTATTTTCACTAATATTTTTCCTTGGTAAGCATAAAACGTATTGCTTATAAGAGCGTATACAGGATTTTTTAGTGTCGAATATGCTTCTTTAAAAATTTCATCAGGAATTATAACAACTCCTATACCCTCAAAACTTTCACAACGCCTAATCATCGCATTTTTTTCATATCTTCCGATAATTTGTACTTTCATTTATTATTTCTCCTTTTGAATTATAATCTATATATTATTATAATTTATTTTGTTACTATAGAACTAGTATATCACTTTATTGAATCTTTAGTATTTAAAATATTCTTTATAGTTTTTTATGAGTTTAAATAGTATAAATAATCTCATTTGAAAACAAGTTATTATATTAAGCGGTTTTTATTAAAAATGTTAAAATAATAAGTATAAAAAATAAAAATTATAGAAAGTTGAAAGTAAGTGGATGAAAGAAAAATGAAACTAATATCGTTATTTTCAGGTATTGGAGGTCTAGATTTAGGATTTAAAAAAGCAGGTTTTGAAATTGAAATAGCGAATGAATTCAATCCTCTATTTGCAGAAAACTACCGTTTAAATCATAGTAATAACATTATTGTAAATGATATTAGAAAATTAGATGTATCTTTATTTCCTTATTGTGATGGTTTAATCGGTGGTCCTCCGTGTCAGTCTTGGAGTGAAGCTGGAGGAAGAAGGGGAATTAATGATGAAAGAGGAATGTTGTTTTATGAATATATACGCATTTTAAGAAGTATTAAACCTAAATTTTTTGTGGCGGAAAACGTTAGCGGTATGATCTCAAAAACTCATACTAGTGCGGTTGTTAAAATTATAGAAGATTTTATAGACGCAGGATATAACGTATTTTATAAACTATTAAATGCTAATGATTATAACGTCCCTCAAGATAGGCAGAGAGTATTTTTTGTTGGATTTAGAAAAGACTTAGGAATTAATGAGTTCAATTATCCATCCCCATTTCCCACTAAACCTTCTTTACACGAAGCTATCTTAGATTTACTTGGAAAAGAAATTCCAGCTAAATCTAAAAATAAGACAAATGGTGCGTTATGTGCTATTCCTAATCACGAATATTATGTTGGCACATATTCTCCAATTTATATGAGCAGAAATAGAGTAAGATCATGGGATATGCCTAGTTATACTGTGCAAGCTTCAGGAAGACAAGCACCACTCCACCCGCAAGCTCCTAAAATGGTAAAAACAGGTACGAATAAATTTGAGTTTGTTAGTGATTGTAAAAATGAATATAGAAGGCTAACTGTCAAAGAATGTCTTAGAATTCAAACATTTCCAGATGATTTTATATTAAAATATGAGAATATTGATGATGGATACAAGATGGTTGGCAATGCTGTACCAGTTAATTTAGCATATGCTATCGCTAAACAAATTAAAGAGACAATTGAAAATAGATAAATTTAAAAATATATTAACTATTAAAATTTGATATTAATAGAGAAGTTTGTTAATTTTATACTAATATTACAATATTTTTATACTTTTATGATAAAATATATAAGCATTGGTAAAAAGCAGGTGCATCATATAGGCAAATATTAACTACATTATAGATGATTTAAGTAACTCATATCTGCTTACGAGCGAAAGATATTAGATTAATTATGTTTATGAGAAGTGTGCAATTTAAACCAATTAAATTAAAGAAAAGGAGAGAAAAACAATGTCACGTTATATAGGACCAAAATGGAAATTATCAAGAAGATTGAATTATTCATTGTCTGAAACTGGAATCGAAATTAAGGATAGACCTTATGCACCAGGACAACATGGTAAAAGAAGAAGTAAATTAAGTGATTATGGTTTGCATTTACAAGAAAAACAAAAAGTAAGATTTACTTATGGAATTTCTGAAAAGCAATTACATAAAACATTTATTGAAGCTGCTAAGTTACAAGGTGTTCACGGCGAAAACTTCTTAAAGTTATTAGAATCAAGATTAGACAACGTAGTCTTTAGACTTGGTTTTGCTACTACAAGAGGACAAGCTAGGCAACTAGTTAATCATGGTCACTTTTTAGTAGATGGTAAGAAAGTAGATATTCCTTCATACCGTTTGAAACCAGGACAAAAGATTAGCTTAAGAGAAACTAGTAGAAATTTACAAGTTGTAAAAGAAGCTGTTGAAAAAGTATATTCAAGACTTGAATTTGTTAGTTTAGATACTGAAAAATTAGTTGGAACTTTTGTAAGATATCCTCAAAGAAATGAAATTCTAAGAGATATCAATGAACAATTAGTAGTAGAATTCTATTCTAAGTAGTATTGATTAATTAAAAAACCACTGTTATCCACAAACAGTGGTTTTTTTTATGAAAAACGCATTATAATACTTTTAATATTAAAATTTGATATAATGAAGATATAGTGAAATGAGTTACAATATTATTTCAATGGAGGATATTATGCTTTGTCTAGATAAGTTAAAATATGTACGTGAGATGCCAATAATTAGCCAAGAAATTCTTGCACATGATTTAGGTATGAACTTTGGTGCATACAACCGTTTTGAAAATAGAAAACCCAAACTTAATCTACTGACTAGAAGGAGTTTTATGGAGTTTTGTAAGAGAATAATAAGCACTATAACTGGAGAAGAAGAATAACATGGCAAATTTAAATAATTCTTTAGGTCAAAGTAGGATTAACAAAAACGATGAATTTTATACTTATATCGATGATATAAAAAATGAAATATCTTTATATGATTTAAAACTTTTTGATAAAAAAGTAATATATTGCAATTGTGACGATCCAACTTGGAGCAATTTCTTCAAGTTTTTTGTAAAATTTGGGCGTCAACTAAATGTTAAAGAGGTTCATTTTACTAATTATGCTAATTCCAAAAGAGATTTAGAAGCACCTTTATCACTATTTGATTACTTAGATTTTGAGGAAAGTGCTTCTGATGATAAAAAAGGCACTGCTCATCATTGGATATATGATCCAGCATCAGACAAAATAACCAAAAGCGAGCTAATAGGTAATGGGGACTTTAGGAGTAAGGAGTGTATTGATATAATGAAAAGTTCCGATATTATCATCACTAATCCTCCATTTAGCCTACTAACTGAATTTTTAAGTCTGTTAATTAGTAATTCTAAAAATTTTTTAATAATTGGTAATGAAAATGAAATAGCTAGTAAATCTTGGTGTTCTTATTTTATTAATAATAAAATATGGTTAGGGAACACAAAACCTAAAAAGTTTTTATCACCTGATGGAACTATCAAAACCCTAGGATTTGTGTGTTGGTTCACAAATTTAGATGTTTCATATAGACAAAAACCCAAATTATTACATATTCAGAATTTAGATCAATTCGAAAAATATGATAACTATGATGCTATTGAAATACCTTCAAGAAAGCTCATTCCAGATAACTATTATGGGAATATGGGAGTTCCAATATTTTTTGTAGAAGAATTTTGTCCTGACCAATTTGAAATAATAGACACAACCCCAGCTTATGGTATGGTTCCAAAAATTAATGGAAGAAAGATATACCGCAGGCTCATAATAAAGAGAAAAACAAAATGAAATACATAATAAAAGAACTTAAAATTAAAGATTTGATTGACGATAAAAAATACCTAACAAATATAAACATGCAAAGGAAATACATATATAGTCATTCGCAGGCAGAATATTTGTTAGACAGCATTCAAAAAAATATTCCAATTCCAGCAATTTATTTATGGGATAATTTTAATGGAACCTATGATGTTCTAGATGGTAAACAAAGAATTACGGTTATTAGACTATATAATAATCCGCATTACCTTGAAAATCCACAAAATTTTTTCATTGATCATATAGAACTAAATGATTTTCTAAATTATACTTTTCCTATAATTATTTGCGAGGGAACGGAACAAGAAAAAATAGAGACCTTTAAAAGAATTAATTCTACTTCTGTTCCTTTAAAAGAATTTGAAAGAATGAATGCTTTATACCAAGGTATATTTGTTGAAGAATTTGGAGAGTGGGGAGTTAGAGTTAGCGTAGAAGAAGCAAAAATATTTGGTTCTGATAAAAGAGGTGAAAATTGTATAAAGGCACTAAGCTTATTTACAGATAAAATAGAAGACTATTTTAAGTACAACAAAGATATATCTTTTATAAATGGCCTCAAAATTATAATTGACGATATTGTTGAAAAAACAACCTCAATATTTAAAAAATACGACAAGGATATGTATATTTTTGCGAAAATAATATTAGAAAATATAGATAATGTATCTTTAGTCAATAAATGGATAAATGACAAGATGGAAATATTAAAACTCTTATCTGTTCACAGTAACAATGGAGATATAGCAATAGCACCAAGCGTTGAATCTTTCTATAAAGAAATTCTGGGATGCTATAAAATCACAGGATTGGATTCAAGAAGATTTTTCGATATTGTTGCCAAGCAACAATTATATCATGCTTTAAAAGATGGTAAAACATTAGGTATGAAAATATGCCCAAAATGTGAAAAAGAGTTTGAATTTAGACAATTTGAGATTGATCATATAATACCATGGGTCAAAGGTGGAGAAACAAAAATTAGCAATGCCCAATTGCTTTGTAAAAAATGTAATATCAGTAAAGGAAGTAATTAAGATAAAAAGTATCTAAGGAGAAAATATTGAAGCTAAGCATTCCACAATTAAAAAAAAGAGATAATAGTTCATTACCACAAACTAACCGTTTGATAGGCGATATTTACAAAGTATTTGATTTTTGTAATGACGTATCTTTTCACTTTGGATGCAAAAATGGAAACATAGCTAATTTTGCTTGGGAAATATTAGTATCTGATATTCCAGTACAACAATTTAATATTTTACAACTAAAAGAACAAATAATATCTATTTATTCTAGAAGGAAACTGTACAGTGATTGTAAATTTTTAAATCAATTTAACCTAAAATTACAAATTGTAGTATTTTGTGATTCTTGTGATTGGAATAACGATGGCAACCATATATGTTTAGTTGATGTTAAGATAGATTCGTACGACTGTTTAGCCCTCATTTCAAAGTTTTATTCCCAAAAAGATTTTCAAAAATTAATTTTAGAAAACAATGGAATTAATTTAACTAATAAACCACTTAAATATTCAACAACTAGTTTTGAGGGTTATTTGTCAGATATATGCGTTACTTCTAGCAGAAGAAATGATGTTTCCTTATTCCCAGGAGATGTGGATTTAATTCTTTATAATGATCAATATCTTCAAAATTGCATAATTGAATTCAAAAAGCATACCCAAAGTGGAGAAGGAAATATTGAAGATCAAAGCTTTCAAAAATACCTTAGCTATGACAAAAAGAAGTATGAAGGCTTGTGTCAGTTAGCAAAAAAATTAGATTTAAAACATTTTTATAACATTATTTATTCAACTAAAAATAACGAACTAAATAAAATTAAAATTGAAAAAGTATCTGTTGGATTAGAATTATGCAGTTTTGAAATGATATCTTTTACTGGCGTTACTGATTTAAAACAAAAACTTCAATCATATTTTAAGCTAAAACAAAAAACCAATAACAATTATCTATCTAGATAATTGTTATTGGTTTTTATACTATTACTCTTTTATAATAAGTTCTTTTTAGCTAATCGTTTAATTTTGTTATCTTTAAGTAATGCACTAATATATTTACCTCTAACTAACAATACAGCAGCATCTACAGCTCTTCTTCCACCTCTATCTATAGAACCTAAAGATAAAAATCTAAGTGGAGCGTAATCAAACATTGCTAAAATTGCTTCTGTCCCATCTAAACCCATATTTGTAGCTTTCGCTACACCTTCTAAAATACTCTTCTTTAGTATTTTTCCACCTTTTGTTTTTTCTGCCATAAAGATTGGAGTGTCATAAGTATAAGGATTTATAAAATTCTTTTTATTAGCTGCTGGCTTTAATATTTTTTGAAATTCTGTAAGTAAAAATGAGTTATCAGTAAAATCAAAGTAATAAGGATATAAAGTTCTCTGGTCTATTCCAAATTTATTGTCTTTGTTAAACACATTTATACTTCCAATATCATCAAATTTAATTCCATCAAAACTTATTAAAAGTTTATATAATCCTTCCTCAATATCATAATCATTAATTTCTGTATTAAATGTTCTAAATGTAAAATCATCTAATACGAAATCAACCCAACTATTTTTATTATCTAGTGAAACATTAACTTTTTCAAATCCTTTCAATTCAAACTTTGGTCTAGGAACTAATGAACGACTTACCCTTTGTACATATAATTGTACACATGCTAATCCATTAGCATTTCCTGAATTTAATACTTCTACACCTAATTTAATTTTATTACCTTTAGAAAAGTTATTTGTATCAAGTTTTATTTTACCTATATTAAAACTAGTATAACTTAAACCATATCCAAAATTATAAGCTACCGCTTTGTCTACAGTTTTGTAATAACGATAACCTGTAAATATAGATTCTGTGTAATCTGTATTAAAACAATCTTTATTGTATGAAGTGTAAGATGGATTAGATTCTAAACTAATTGGCCAAGTTTCAGCTAAATGTCCTGAAGGATTTACTTCACCAAATATTATTTTAGAAAGTGGTAATCCCATTTGACAACCAGCTAAATACATAAGTAAAATTCCTTTAACTTCATTTCTAAAATTAAGTATTACAGGTGCACCACATTGCAATACAATAATAATATTTTTATTTACTTTAACTATTTCTTCTACAAGTATTAATTCGCCACTAGGTAAATCAAGATTTTTTCTATCCATTCCTTCTGCTTCATAAGCTTCTGGGAGACCTAAAAAAAGTATAACTTGTTTGACTGACTTACTTAATTCGATTGCTTCTTTAATAAGTTCTTCGTTTGTACTTCCATCTTTAGCGTTATATCCACTTACATATGGTAAATCTTTTTTAACATACGCACAAATTTCATCATAACAATTATCTTTTATGATAGGGTTAACTTTACTACTACCAACTCCTCCGTATCTTCCATCTTTTGCGAAAGCACCAACAATCCCTATGTTAGAATCTTTTTTAAGTGGTAAAATAGAATCTTTGTTTTCTAGCAATACAATTCCTTCTTCCACTATTTTTCTAGCAGTTTTTAAACTCTCATCTATACTAAAACTATTTTCGATTTTTTTGCCATCTTCTATTTTAAGTGATAAACTAACAACGTCTTCACAAGCCTTAGAAAGTTGTTCAATTGTTAATTGTTTTCTTTTTATTGCTTTTAAGATTAATTCTTTTGTGTAGTTAGCTACTCCAGGCATTTCAACATTTAATCCATTTTTAAAACTTTCTATAATATTACTAGTTGCGCCCCAATCACTTATAAAAGCGCCGTTAAAGCCAAATTTTTCTCTAGCTACTTTATTTAATAAATAATCACTCTCACTTACATATACTTCTTTGTATCTGTTATAAGAACTCATCATTGACCATGGAGAAGATTCTTTAATGGCTATTTCAAAAGCAGTCAAATATATTTCTGCACTAGCTCTATCATCAATATCAGAACTATTAATAAAACGATAATTTTCTTCGTTATTAAATGCAAAATGTTTTAAACAAGTTCCAATTCCCATATCTTGCACACCATTAATAAAGTTAGCAGCTAATTTTCCACTAATAAGAGGATCTTCACTTAAATACTCAAAATTTCTTCCACATAAAGGAGAACGCTTATGGTTTACACCTGGTCCAAGAATTACATCTACTCCCATCTTTTTAGCTTCTAAAGACATATTATGTCCCATCTCATAAGCTAATTTTTTATTCCAAGTAGAAGCTAGTAAAACAGGTGTAGGATAAGCAACCGCTTTAACGGCTTCATTAAATGCTCCATTATTAGAAGTAACCTGTTCTTTTCTTATCCCGCATGGTCCATCTGATACACTAAAACCTTTTACTCCAAGTCTTTCTACACCTCTTATATTCCATAAACCATCTCCATAAACTAAAGATGCTTTTTCTTCTGTGGTCATTTGGCTAACTAATTGTCTTGCTAAAGCTTTATAATCTTTACTCATTGTGTCCTCCAATATTATTTCTATTTACTAATGCTGCTGCTTCTATTTTTTCTTCAGCTAATATTAGTTTTTTTAAACGTCTCTTTTCTTTATTTTCACTAAGTAGTTTTTTCAATCCACCTTTTACTAAGAAAAGTGAAGTTAGTTTTTGTTCATTAGATAAATATATAACAAATACCAATAAAATCACTGAAGATAAAACAGGCATCCATACTTTAGGTATATTAGATTTTGAAAAGAACTGTGAAATAATCGCGTAACTTAAACCACCCAAAAAATATGAGACATTTTGTTCACACCATTTAGAAAGATAAGCTCCTATAAATACCGCAAAGAAGCATACAAATACACTTCCAACTGATTGAAAGTTTCCAGTAGGCATAGGTCCTCCTGAATTCATTATTGAAAAGAATGAACATACTCCTATTAAAGCTCCTGATATTGTATAACACATAATAGCGTTAGATTTTTCTTTTACCCCTGTTGCTACACTAACCTTTTGACCATGCATCAATGAACGGTAATTATATCCAAATTTAGTATAATTAAATATAACAATTAATATAGCTATAACTACTATAAAAACTATAGCTAATATCCATAAAGCTCCACCTGCATCATATCCTCTATTAGTAGTACTTACTATTTTACCGCTAGATATAATATATCCAAGTCCTTCAAAAACTAGAGTCATAATAAGTGATATAACTAGTGGTGGTAATTTAAATACAACATACGCACTTCCAGATATAGCCCCTGCTAAAGCCCCTGCTAATACGCTAAACAAAAGTACCCACATAAAAGGTAGATTTAGTGTAGTACAAATTTTAGCACTTACTATTGAACTAAGTAACATTATAGCTCCTAAAGAAAAATCAAATCTTCCTGAAAAAAGATTTATGGAAAGTGCTATCGCCATTAAAGTGATAGAAAACGATAGTTTAAGTATTTGGGTAGTATCGCTAATAAAACTGGTTTTACCAATAATAGGATTACCTATAACAGATGTAATAATATAACAAACTAAAAATATAACTAAAGGCATAATAGATGTTTTTAATCCCCTTAATGTTATTTTATAAGCTGTAGATTTTTTAATTTTGTTTTTAGTTTCACTTTTCATAAATTTTTCTCCTCAAGGCAGGCATTTAGCCTGCCTTGATATCATTATTTTTTTAATTTTATTTTATTTCTTTAATGCTAAGATTTGTTCATAACTTGCATTTGCAACGAAATCTTGGAATTGTTGATATGTAACTTTGTTATCTTTTGAATAAATATAACTTTGTAAAGTTTGGGCTGTATAAGCAGGAGATTCTAAAGTATCTGCACCATACATTGCAACAAATTGTTCAGGTGTTTCTGCATACCAATAATCTTGATAAAATTTAAATGCTTTTCCATTTTCTCTAAAACTATCACCGTTACCATTTACTGCGTTAATACAAGCTACTAAAGCACCACCGATACTTGAAGTGAATTTACCAACTAAGTAGTTCATTAAAGGATCAGTTGTTCCATATTCTGCATGATTTGTTAGTGCAGGTGTAGTAAAAGCATATGCATACACTTCATTAAAACTAGAGAATGTAGCTACTTTAACTCTACCTGGAACATTATGAATAGGATTAGGATAAGCAAGAAGCGGTTCAAGAGTTTGAGATAAAATTTCATAACCTGAAGTTAATGCGATTACTTGTTCAAATTCAACACTAAGAAGTGCAGTTAACCACATCATATATATTTCAGGGTATTCTTCTAACATCATAGCATCTACTGCAACTACTTGATAAGAAGGATCTGGATGACTAAATGAACCTGTAGTAGTCCAATTATAATTAGCGCCTTTTTCATGAGTGAAACCCCATTCTTCTAAAGCTTTAACTACACCTTTATATCTAGCAGTATGCATTTGACTTGCTTGGAATAGTAGTCCTGTAGAGATTAAAAGTTTCTTTACTCCGTGTTCTAAGAAGTATTTAGTCATTTTGTATCCAGCAGCTTCTTCCATTGAATTAACATCTGGTCCAATTGATCCTAAGAAATACTTATTATTTTCAGCGTGATCATATACAGCTTGATTAGCTATACCAGCAGCTCTAATATAATAAACTTTTGCTGCACTACAAGTATCAACTATTTCTCTTGAATCAATAAATCCAATAACAGCGTCAACGCCATTAGAAATTAATTTTTCAGTTTCTGTAACTGCAGCTGTGTTGTCTGAAGCAGCATCTGAAACAATAACTTCTACATCTAAATCTTTAGATACGTTTTTAAGATACTTAATCATATCTCCAACCTCAGCGTCATCTAATGAGTAAGTCAAAACCCCAACCTTAACAGTAGTAGGTGTTTTAACACAGCCAGTAAGGACTAACATAACCATTACTACACTGGTAAGTAGTAATAGAGGTAACATAAACATCTTTTTCATAAATTATTTCCTCCTAATTTATATTTTTTTGACGGATGTTAATCGTCATTTTTACCTAGACAAAATCTTAGTTCTATTTGATAAGTAACTAAGCATTACGATTGCTAAAAACAATAAAGCTTTTAACAGTTGAACCCATCCTGGGGATAGTTGAAATAATGATAATATAAGTGAAAATATAGTAATTGAAAATGCACCTATTACTCCTGCACTAACTTTCGATTTAGCTCCACCAGCCATAGGCATTCCACCAAATACAATAGCCATTAATACATCCATACCTATATTAACATTAGTAACCATTTCTACTGTAGAAGACCTAGACAAAGTGAGCATAGCTCCTAATCCAACCCCTACTCCTGAAATAATAAAAGTAAACAATATTTGAAATCCTAATTTAATACCTGTTTGTTTAGCAGCTATTAAATTACCACCCATAAATTTATTTCTTTTACCAATTTTTGTAAAATTAAATATAAATGCAGACAAAATAAAAAATAATCCCACTATCAAGATTCTGACCCATACCGTATTCATAGCCGACCTAAACCCATCAAAGAAAGCGTCATTCATACGTAAACTAGGTGTGCCATTTAAAAATACTTGGATTAAGGCTGTCAATATAGAAAGCATAGCTACAGTTACTATATATATAGGCAATTTAAAAAGAGCTGTAAGCATCGAATTAAATATTCCTACTCCAATACATGAAGCAATCGCTACTAGAAATAAAAGTGTTAAGTTTCCTGTTTTATTGTATACTATTAAACCAGCCAAAGCACCAATTGCTGAACTAGCTCCTAAAGCTAAATCAAAAGCTCCAATTGAGTAAATAAATATAGCACCTGTAGCTATAACTGCTACAGTAGCCCCTTGATTAATTATCATATTAAGTTCATAACTACCAAATTGTCTTCTTCCACCATTCATTATACTATATAACAATATATATAATAAAAACAATAATACTAAACTAAGAAAAGGTGTTATACCTATTATTCTATTTTTATATTTTTTAAAGAAAACTTTAGGATGAGTAAATAATAGCACAAATGCTTTTATTATAGATAAGAAAAATTCTTTAGTTAATAAAACTAGTTTTTTAACTATTTCTTTAAAACTTTTCT
>JAITXV010000093.1 GCA_031284605.1 Acholeplasmatales bacterium
CAATACCCAAGATATGAATTCGATGGTGAAATTCCACCTTTTGAAGATGCCAAAGTATTTGGTACTGCCTTAAAAGAAAGTGCTAAATGGGGTAAAATAACTAAAGGTAATACAATCCCTAGAATGAATGAACTAGCTAGTGGTAACCAGGTAAACGATTTTATTAATATATGCGAGGCTAAACATAATAATATGCTTTGCCACTTAGGGGATACTATTTATAATAACAGAGAAGAAAAAAGACTTATTTTAGTTGCAGGTCCTAGTTCAAGTGGAAAAACTACTTTTACTAATAGAGTTAGAATCGAATTATTAACTAGAGGTCTAAACCCTATAATGATTTCTTTAGATAATTATTATTTTTCAAAAGATAAAGCACCTAAAGATGAAGATGGAAACCCTGATTTAGAACATATTGAAGCATTAGATATTAAACAATTCAATACTGACATGCATAATCTAATAAACGGTAAAGAAGTTGTACTTCCTTTATTTAACTTTAAAACAGGTGTCAGAGAAGCAGGTAAGACTGTTAAAGCTACAAGTGAAACTCCTATTTTAATTGAAGGCATTCACGCTCTTAATGAAAGATTAACAAGTTTAATACCTAAGCACCAAAAATATAAAATATATATTGCTCCTCAAACTAGTTTGCATATAGATAACCATAATCCAATTAGTATTACGGATTTAAGATTAATAAGAAGAATAGTAAGAGATCAACAATTTAGAAATTCAAGTGCTAGTGATACTATTAGTATGTGGCCTAGTGTTAGAAAAGGTGAGTTTAAATGGATTTATCCATTCCAAGAGGAAGCAGATTATGTATTTAATAGTGAACTAAGTTACGAATTAAATGTACTTAAAAAACACGCTATACCTAGTTTAACAGAAGTAACTGCTGATTCTAAATATTATATAGTAGCTAATAGATTAGTTAAATTCTTAAAGTATTTTAAAGATATAACTGATGATATAGTTCCTGCTAACTCATTGTTAAGAGAATTCATTGGAGGCTCTAACTTTTTAGAATAATGAAAAGTATTTTAGACGTTAAATCTCCTAATTTAAAAAATGAATCTGTTATTAAATTATTATCTTTATATGAAAATAGAGGTAAAGAGTTTTATTATGAAACTATTTTTAAAAAAGATCAAAAATCTTTTATAGCTTCTACTATAAAAGATGATTTATTTTACTATTGTAGATATTTTGAATTAGATTTAACCGATAATAAGATTAAGTTATTAACTAAAAGTGATTTAATTCCTAAAAACAATACAGAAACTATTTTTTTAAATTTAAAAAAGATACTTTATAGAATTCAAAATAGTGCGGATACTTATGAATTGTATGCTTCAGACATTCTAACTTTAAACAAATTACTTAATGCTAATGATAGTAGTATAGCTTTCAACACAAGAGAAATAAGTGATGAAGGGCTTTTAAAAAAGAATGAAAGTATGGTATATGAACTTGAAAATTTACTATCTGAATATAAAAAACTTATTACTTCTAAAAATTACGAGAATATCTATATTGTCTCAAAACTTATAGTGGATTTTTGTAATGATGGTTATTTTAATAAGGGTATTAACAATACTAGTTTGATTATTTTATACATCGTACTAATTAAACATTTTAAATCTTTGAGATACGTCTCTTTATTTAGTATATTATACGAATTAAAAGATATTTTTAATAACTCATTGGCTCAAAGCAAATATTTTTATAGTATAAATGTAAGTGATACGTTATTTTTATATGAAATATTACTTGATATAGTTTATAAATCTTATTTAAAACTTTCAAGTATGGCTAAGGAATATGATCCTAATATTAAACAAAAGAAAACTGATAATATTGAAGCTACTATTGATAATTTACCTAATATGTTTACTAAAGAGCAGATTAGAAAAGAACATCCTAATATCTCTGATATTACCATAGATAGAACTTTGAAAAGGTTAAAAGATGAATTAAAAATTAAACCTATAGGCAAAGGAAGGTCATCTTTGTGGCAAAAAACTAATCACAATAGCAGTCCTCATCTTACTTTATTTAGTGATTTCTAATTATTATAAACTAGTATTGATAGTACTATCTTCTTCCGTTTTAGGGGCTGATGTACTATCAATCTTTTTTTCTTTTATTAATAAACTTAGTACTAAAGATATTACAAACATATTAATAACAGGATTACTTATTATTAGTGAAATATAAGTAGGGATAGTACTAAAGAAGTTATCTCCTAATAAAGTAATACCGTATCCTAAACCAACACTTAAAGAAATAATAAATATATTTTTAGTAGTAAAACCTGCTTTAGAGATCATTTGCATAGCTATTACTACAATTTGAGCAAATAGAGTTATCATAACCCCTCCTAAAACTGCTTCTGGTATTAATAGTATAAAGTTAGCTAGAATAGGAAAGAAAGAACATAATATTAAAAATATGGCACCTAAAGATATTGAAAATCTGTTGACTACTTTAGTTTGTGATACTATTGATACATTTTGACTAAAAGTAGTAAGCGGTAAACTACCAAACAATCCTCCAATAGCAGATATAAATCCATCACAAGTTATACCTCCTGATATTTCTTTTTGAGTTGGTTCTCTATTAAATCCACCATACGCAATCCCATTCATATCGCCTATTCCTTCTGTTGAAGCCACTAAATAAATTATACATACGACTATTATCGCAGTGGCGTCAAACTTTAAGGAAGAAAAATCTACTAATCTAGGAACGTTAATAATATCTGTAACACTGCTGACATTTAGCACTGAAAAGTCAATTATATTAAACCAAATATTCAATATTAAAGACAAAGCTAATCCTAGCACCAACCCTACTAATATAGATATGTTTTTCCAAATCCCTTTGCATAAGAAAAACCATAAGGTACTAGCTAATAAAGAAAATGAAGCTATTAGTATAAGTGGCCAGTTGCTAGAAAAATCATAAGTGCCACTAAATAAATTAGAACCACCAAAGAAGCTAGTAGCACCAACTCCTAAAAGCGACAATCCAATTGCAAGTACTACAGAACTTGATACAATAGGGGTTATAAATTTAGTCCAATATTTAGAAAACAACCCTAATATTCCAATAAATACACCGCCTATTATTATAGAAGTAATCATACTACCGTATCCATATTGTAATAATACTTGAGATAAGACTCCAACAAAAGTGAAACTAACTCCAACAACTATCGGTAATTTTGATCCAACTTTCCAGATTGGAAATAATTGAATTAAGGTACCAATACCTGCAAATAATATAGCACTTCTTATGGCGTTAGCTTTTATACTTGCATCGATAGATGATAAGCCATATACTATTAGTATAGGTGTTATGTTAGCTATAAACATAGCTAACACATGCTGTAAGCCAAAAGGAATAGCTTTCTTTATAGGTACTGCTCCATAAAAAGAGTATATGTTATCATTAGATTTAGATTTGTAAAAAGAGCGTAGTTTTTTAAAAATGTTCATTATAGCCTCACTTATATGCATAAATATTATAACATTTTATTTATAAAAAAAAGTAAAGAGCGTAATTAATATTTATATAAAGTTGATAATATGTCATAAAATAACGTAGAAGTAGAAGTAGACTTTTTATTTTAGTATTACATTCTATTAGGTTCAAGTATAATATGTGATATGGTAATAAGACTAATATGCATGGTTAAGAAGCACAATAAAACATAAAATAAATATATAAGCAAATGAATTGTCTATATAAAAAGTATCTGGCGTATTAGTTTTTAGATGAACTATTGGATATGGCAAGTAGTATACGATGGACGCAGTAAAGACTTTTTTGACAAGCTATACAAAGGACGCAATAGCAGTTGTTTTGGACTAACAAATATTTCAAATGACGCTAATATTAAGAAAATTATGAGAGGCAGAAATTAATTATTTATATTTTTATGTCAAGCATTTTTGAATGGTTTTATTATACTTC
>JAITXV010000008.1 GCA_031284605.1 Acholeplasmatales bacterium
TTATTTTAGCGAAGTTAATAGTGTTAACTTTAGTGTTGGAGCTAGCATATATGTAGGTTCTAACACTGCAAGTGATAATTTCCCTAAAGTTGGTTTTAAAATAAAAGGAGACAATAAAGAAGTATTTTTCTTTATAGATGTTAATGCTAGTAGAAATAACAATTGGGGAAACTATGTAGTTAGACCACAAGGACAAGATTGGATTTGGGCAGAAACCGAAGGTATTAGACAATATGTATTTTTAGGAGATACATCTTATAATAAAAACTATAAAGATTTAGAATTAATTAAAGTTGGAAGTGCTATCTATTTTGTTTCTGATGGAAAAGTAGTTCAGTACGCAGAAGGATTATTTAGTGAAGATGAAAAAGTAGTAGTAGGTATCTTAGCATTTAACTTAAATTTAAGAATTCAAAATGTTTTCCAAGCAAGTAGTGGATTAGAATTTGAAAATAAATTAAGCGAATATAAAATATCTGCTAAAGAGGGAAGCGTAATTGATGGCGATATAAGTGATTGGAGTAGTGAGAGTTTACAAAATCCATTGCTTATTCCTACAATTAATAATAAAAATATTAAAGTATACGCTTATTTAGAAGTAGATGGTATTTATATAGCTTATGATGCTTTGCATGATAAGTATGTAAACAATAAAGAGTCGTGGTATGAAAATACTAATGCTGAATTTAGATTAGAAGATTCTGTCAGAAGATATTTAAATTCTAAAGGTACTTATTCAAGACATGAAATTGATTCATCTTGTGCAGATGTAGGGTATGGTAAGATAGTTACCACAGGAGGTGCTGGTGCTTATCATAGTATAGCAGAAATATTTATTCCTTGGGCTATGACACCTTGGAGTTATAGCACTAAGCTTACAGTAGCAGGAGGATTTGCGTGGAAGACAGAAACAGAAACTATTTTTATTGATGGATGGATAAATAATGATTTTGTGTATACAGTAGAAGCAGACCCTACAGTAAAAAGTAAGATTATAACTAGAGAAGGTTTTTATAAAGGTGAAGACTTAGTAATAGATGGTAATTTAGATGATTGGGATAACACTATTATATCTAGTAGTTTAGAAGGCACCAACTTAAATAGAAATTATCAAACTAATATGTTTTTAGGTAGCGACGGATTATACGGATATGTTAAAATAACTACAAACAATCCATTAAATTTAAGTGACTTTTCTAACAGTTGGTCAGTAAATGAAAATATAGAATTTTGGATTAATAACGCTGACCCAAGTGTAAGAGCATTCATTGCTAATAATATTATTTATTCTAGTGGTTTTATTTCAAGTATTGCTTATACATATAACAATAGTACAAAAGAATTATTATTTGAATTCTTTGTAGTTTATAGTAATATACCTGGTTATATTAATAGTGATAGTGTAGTTACAATTAGATTAGGTTGTGCTAGTATTGATGGAGGATGGTTTATGCCAATAAATACTGACACTGTGGTTAATAGTTTAGGTCTTAGTGTCTAAAAAAATAAAAGGAGCATTATTATGAAAGCATTAAAAATTGTTATTATGGTTTTGGTTGCAGTTTTTAGCGTAGCGCTAATTACTTCGGTTGGAGTTGGTGTATTTTTAAATTTACCCGATTCAAAAGATAAAATAGTTTCCTACGATTATAGTATTAGTATAAACGGAAACGGAACTACTGAAGGTACTAAAGAAGGAAAATACCAGGCTGGAAACATTATTAATGTTTACGCTACTCCTTTAGAAAATTACCGTTTTGTTTCATATCAAATTGATAATAAAGTAGTTAGTACTACTAAAGATTATCATTTTGTTATTAGTAAAAATACTGTTTTAAAAGTAAACTTTGAATTAAAAGAAGTTTATCATACTATTATTTTTGAAAGTAATGGTGGTAGTAATGTTCAAAGTAAAGTTATTCAAAAAGGACAACCTTTACAAGAAGTGGCTTCTCCTACTAAATCACATTCTACATTTATTGGATGGTATTACGATAGTTTATTTGAAGTACCAGTATCTTGGCCGTTTAATGTAAGTAGTGATTTAGTTTTGTATGCTAAATGGAATACAGAAAAATATAATATTAGTTGGGTTTCTAATGGAATAGTTTTAAAAGTTGATAGTGTTGAATATGGAACATTACCTGTATATAATGGTGTAACACCTATTAAAGAAAATACTTTAGAATATAGTTATGTTTTTAGCGGATGGAATGAAGAAATAGTAGCTGTAAGTGAAAATGCTACCTATAATGCAAGTTTTACTGCGCATATTAGAGAGTATGAAATAACTTTAATTGTTGAAGGAACTGCTAGTGTAGTAAATGCGGCATATGGAAGTTTACCAGTTTTTGAAACTCCTACAAAAGAAAGTAGCGCTGAATATAGTTATACATTTGTTTCTTGGACCCCGCAAGTTGTAACAGTTAGCGCTGATGCTACATATACAGCAGTTTTTGAAAGTCATATTAGAGAGTATACTGTAACGTTTGAAAGTAATGGGGGAAGTAACGTTAGTAGTATAACTGTTAATTACGGAGTAGCTATAGAAAGACCAGAAAATCCAACCAAAGAAGGATATAGTTTTGTTAATTGGTATTATGACATAAATTATGAAAATGAAGTATCGTGGTTAGAAAGTTTTATTGTTACTGAAAATAAAACCTTATATGCTTTATGGAGTGAATTTATTATTGTTTCATACAAAGTTACTTTGGTTTATAATAATGGATTGCCTGATGGAATAGTGTATATAAATGAAGATTCATTTTTAAGTTTACCTAGTGTGCCGCTTTATAATGGTCATTACTTTGAAGGATGGTTTATAGATATATTATTAACTAACGAAGTAGTTTGGGGAACAGAAAATCAAATTTTAATTGATGAAGAAACTACTTTGTATGCTAGTTGGAGTGTAATTTATTATACTATTAGTTTTGATGTAGATGGAAGTATTGATACTATAGTGTTAGAATACGGTGAAACCCCAACTCATGCTGCTGTTACAAAGGGTAGTGACAATTTTAGAGATTATGTATTTAGTGCGTGGAACCCTTCCATAAGTAGTGTAACGGGTGATACTACTTACACTGCTATATTTGAAACTATAGTAAAAGATTATAATTGGTGGGTAAACGGAGAAGGTTCTAGTAACGGCTGGGATTATGAAAATGATGAATACGTTGAAAATACAGGAGTTGGAGATGCTAAAATATATTTAAAAGGTATTGAAAGTGGAGATTTTAGTGTAGAAACTAGCGTATATATTGGTGATAATACAGTATCTGATAGTTTTCCTAAAGCAGGTTTTGTATTAGAAGGTGATAGTAAACAAGTGTTCTTCTTTATAGATGTTAACTCTTCAAGAGATAACTTATGGGGTAACTATGTATTTAAAAATGGTTTAACTTGGGATTGGGAATATTATGGTAGAAGTTTTGTATATTTACAAAATGCTAGTTATAATAAAACTTATAAAACTATGGAGATTATTAGATTAGGAAGTGCTATATATTTAGTAAGCGATGGTAAAGTAGTGCAATACGCTGAAAATATATTTGGTGAAAATGAAGATGTATCTTTATATTATTTAGGTTTTAACCTTAATTTAAGATTAAAAGATACTCATGTTTATTTAGATAGTGATTTTGAATCGCGTATAGCATCTAAAAAAATAGGTCGTAAAGAGGGTTCAGTTATCGATGGTAATATTAGTGATTGGACTTCTAGTAATTTATCTAATCCTGTATACTTAGCAGCAGGTGGTATAAAAGGCGGAAACATTTATGCATATATGGCTCTTGACGGTGTTTACATCGCTTATGATATAAACCATAGTGTATTAATTACTTCTAACAGTATCTGGTGGCAATCGACAAATGCTGAATTTAGATTAGAAGATGGTGCACAAAGGTGGGCTAGTGCTAATGGTCAATATTCTAGATGGGAAGAAGGCGGTTTAAGAGATGTAGGATATGCATCTTTTGTTACTACAGGAAGTGCGGGAGCTTATCACACTACTGTAGAAATAATAATACCTTATTGCTTTATTGATGGCTTTTCATTTGATAGTGATTTTATTAGAGCTGGATTTGCATGGAAAACTTTAGGAGACGCTAGTACTTTAAATGCGTGGCATGCGGATGACCCTGATTTTTGGTTTTTACCAGAAGCAGACCCAGGTTTAAGAAATAGGTTTATTACTAAAAATGGTATGTCTTATGCAAGTGATAAAGTAATTGATGGAAATATTGACGATTGGGATGCAGAACTAAAATCTCATCAAAGTGCATTGCTTAATAATAACATAGTTAATGCTTATCTAGGCGCAGATGGAATTTATGGTTATTTTATTACTTCTTCGCAAGTTAATCTATACATAAATACAGGTGATTGGTGGACTAATCCTAATATTGAGTTTTGGTTAAATGATAATGACCCTCACGCTAGAATAATGATATATAATGGTAACTTAGCTGCAAGTGGAGTGGTGAGTGAAGCTGCGTATACTTATAATGGCGAATATCTAATAATTGAATGGTTTAGTGCTTATGCTGTTATCAACGGAATAGATAATGAAAGTTTAGAATGTAATTTTAGAATAGGTGCTACTGGTGGAGGCATTAATGGATTTTGGATAATAGATCCAAACATAAAAATCCTTAGTACTGGATTAGAATTATTTAGTGTTAGTTTTAAAAATGGTGAAACTGTTTTAGAAAGCGCTAGCGTAAGCTATGGTACTGTTCCTACTTACACAGGGATTGCTCCTACTAAAGAAAGCACTGCAGAGTATGGTTATACATTTTCTTCTTGGAGTCCTAGTTTATCAAGTGTTAAATCTAATACCGTTTATAACGCAACATTTACAGCTTTTACAAATTCCTATACTGTTACATTTGAAAGTAATGGAGGAAGTGCTGTAACAAGTGTAACTGCGTTATACGGAAGTACTCTTACTAGACCAGAAAACCCTACTAATGGTGAGTTATATTTTGTTAATTGGTATTTAGATGATGAAACGTTCTTAACTGAAGTTTTATGGCTACCTAGTTATCTTATAACAGGCAATGTTACATTTTATGCTAAATGGAGTATTTCAAACCCCGTTCAATATACAGTTACACTTGCATTAAATAATCCTAGTGGAACAGCTTCTACTTTGGTAGGAGAAAATGAATATTTTTATTTACCAGAGGTAGATCCTGTATATGAAGGTCATAATTTTATAGGATGGTTTTTTGATCTATTAATAGAAGTTCCTGTAGACTGGACAGAGGCAGGAAAAATTCAAATAACCGCAGATACAATTTTATATGCTAAATGGGAATTAACTACTTATACTATTACTTGGAATATAAACGGTGCTACTACTGATGAAAGTTATCAATATGGTAATACACCTAGTCACAGTACACCTACTAAACTTCCAGATACATTTTTAGAATATAGCTTTAATTCTTGGGATCCTGAAATAATAAATGTAACTTCTAGTACTACTTACACTGCTGTATTTACTAGTGCAGTCAAAAATTATACTTGGCAAGTAGGAGAAGGAAGTAATACCACAGCAGGATGGAGTTATCAAAACAACGAATACGTTGAAAATACTGGAGTTGGTGATGCTAAAATATATTTAAAAGGTATTGAAAGTGGAGATTTTAGTGTACAAACTAGTGTATATATTGGTGCTAATACTGCAAGTGACAGTTTTCCTAAAGCTGGATTTGTATTAGAAGTTGGTAGTAATCAAGTTTTCTTCTTTATTGATATCAACACTGAAAGAAATAATTTATGGGGTAATTACGCCTCTGGTAATGGTACTACTTGGGACTTTCAAGTTGATAATAGGTTATTTGTTAATTTAGGAAGTACATCATATAATGCTAATTACAAAACTTTAGAAATTGTTAGATTAGGAACTGCGATTTATTTTATAAGCGATGGAAATGTAGTACAGTATGCTGAAAACATATTTGGTGCATCTGATAATGTAAAACTATATTTTCTAGGATTTAATTTAAACATTAGATTAAAAGATACCGTTTGTTATGTAGGAAGTGATTTAACTACTAGATTAAATAGTAAGAAAATTTATAATAAAACAAACATTATAATAGATGGCGATGTATACATGGATTGGACAATTAACCAAACTAGAAATCAAGTAAATATCCCATCTTCAGCAGATAGATACGTTAATATATATGCAAATATTAATACAGATGGTATATACATAGGTTTTATAGCATGGCACAATGTTTATGTTAATAATTCTAATGAATGGTTTAATAACACAAATTTTGAATTCCAACTAGAAGATAATAAACAATATTACGTTAACTCTAAAGGTACATATTCAAGACTTGAAGGTGGAACAGGAGGTATAGGATACGCTAAAATGGTAACTTCTGATCTTGGTCCATCAAGATATTTAACTAATGGTGAAGTATTTATTCCTTGGTCTCTAACTCCTTGGGATTACAGCGCAGGAATGAAAATTGGTGCTGGATTTGCATGGAAAACTCCTGGTGACAATGAGGGTGTAGATGGTTGGCAAGGTGCTACTAGTGATTATTGGTATAACCCAGAAGCTGCTCCTTCAGATGCAACTAAAACTAAATTTATTACAGAAAATGGTTTTTATGAAGGTACAGCATTTGTTATAGATGCAGATAATAGTGATTGGGGAGGTTATGGTGCCGATGTTATTAATAGTGAAGGAAGGGTTATTAATGTATTAGCGGCTTTAGGAGATGATGGATTATATGTGCATGTAACTATGACTTTACCAAACGGAGTAAATCTTTTTAATTACTCTAGCCACTGGTGGGAAAATCCAAATATTGAGTTCTGGGTAGATGGTATTGAACCGCACGGTAGAATATTTATAGCTAAAGCTTCTTTATATTTTAGTGGAAAAGTTACTGCTGCGTCATTTATGTATTCTGGAGTACCTAAACGATTAGATTTTGAATTTTTCTACTACATTCAAAATCCTGAATCACATGTAACTTTAAAGTTAGGTTCTAACAGTGTTGATGGCGGATGGTTTGAAAAAACTTATTCTGTAAATAGTGAAGGGCTTAGTTATATTTTATAAAACAATAAAAAAAGCGGTTAGTTATAATAAAAACTATCCGCTTTTTTATTTATTCTATAGTAACATTTGAGTCTTTAAACTTAATATTAGATATACACACAGTTCTATCTCCGCTTGGATTACTTTGTGAAGTATGAACATGATAAACTAGTAAGAAGTTTTTACCATCTTTAAATACCATATTGTGCCCAGGACCTGATAAGTTAATATGTTTAGAACATAAAATAGGTTCATTTAATTTTTCAAAATCTCTATTAGGATATTTAGATGTAGCTAAACATACACTGTAGTCAGGGTCTGCGTAAAAATTACAAGAATAAAATAAATAATAGATATTATGTTGTTTTACCATATACGGTCCTTCATTCCATACAAAAGGTTCGTTATCAAAAACTAGTGACTTTCTTTCATATTCAAGTGTTGGAGTAAGTAAAAGAGTTGGTTCTCCATCAAGAGCTAATAAATCATCTCTTAGAGGGCACGCATATATTTGACTAGTATGAACTCCGTCTATTACATTTTCACTACAATCTTTTGAATAATATATATAGCACTTTTTATCATCATCTACAAATACACTAGCATCTATACAAGCATAACCTAAATCAAACATTGGTTTATTTCTGTACACATCTTTAAAAGGCCCTAAGGGACTAGCAGAAACTGCTACACCTATTCTAAGAGAATTAAGGTCAGCACTTTTAGCTGTGTAATGCATTATAAAGCGGTTATTATGGAAAACAACTTCTGGTGCCCAAAAGCATTCGTAACCAAAAGAATTTTCATTCATTTTATAACAATGTCCTTTGTTTTCAAAATTAATTAAATCATCAGATTCCCAAACTATGAAGCCTTCTTTGTCGCTTGTAGCGTATAAGTAATATTTATTATTATGTTTAATAATAAAAGGATCACCTATTTTAGTAATGTCTGTCTTGTACATTTATTTATGGCCTCACTAAATATACATCTACCATTTCTTTATAAGTTTTTCTATTAGGATCAGTTATCCTATATAATAAACTGTTAACACATGAGGAAATAATTTTACTAACATCAGTGCCTATAGTAGCTATTTTAATTGGTAAATTAAAATTTAATGCAACGTTATCGTAACCTGTTATCTCAATATTATGAAAGTTATATATACTGTTTACATAAATACTAGCTTCAAAAGCCATAGAATCATTAAAACAAAATATTGCATCAATATTGTTTTTTAAGATTTTCTTTAAAGTATTAGTGCTAGAATTAGGAACGAAATCAGTGTTATAAACGTTTTTTGAAATATCAATTCCTTTTTCTTTATAATATGCAACAAAACCTTCTTCTCTTTTTTGACCACATAAGATAGTTTTAGGTGCACCTAGATACGCAACTTTAGTATAATTCTTACTATAAAAGTACTCAGCCATTAGGTAGCCACCTAAGTAATCATTAGTATATACTGAATCAATACCTAAATCATCGCCTTCTCTACCAACTATAACCATAGGTAAAGCCATTTTTTTAGCTAAATCAGCCACTGTAGGGCTAGGACGTAAGAAAGTGATAATACCATCAACTCTTCTTGAAACCATTTCCATAAATGCATCTACATCCAAAGTTGCATATGAATTAGTAGTAAAAATCATCATTTTGTAGTTTCTTTTTGATAATTCATTCTCAATTTGGTTAGCCATAATCATAAAGTATGGGTTTAATAAATTATCAAATAAAACTGCTATAGTTTTAGTTGAACTAGTACGCATTGAAGAAGCTACTTTGTCAGGAATATATCCTAGTTTTAAAGCTACATCTTTAACTAATCTAGTTGTTTTTTCAGAAATGTCGCTTTTATCTTTTAGTGCACGTGAAACAGTGTTGATGGTGATGTTAAGTTCATCAGCTATGTCTTTTAAAATTACTCGTTTTGCCATTATTATCTCTTTTCAATTTTTTTTATATCTTTATTATAACATATTATTCTATAATTTGCATCATTAACGATAATATTATCTAAAATAATAAATAAATAGTTTATTTTAGATAATAAAATTTTAAGATACCATGTTTTAGAATTATTTTTATATTTTTTGTGTTTATAAAAATAGATATATTTTTTAAAGAAATTAGTATATATTTTTAAAATTATTTTTATTTTTATTGTATAATTAATTAAGAAAAGAGGTTATATTATGAAAATTATCTCAAGTTTTAAAGATTATTATGACTGCGTTAGTAGCGATTTTGTTTCTAGTTTTGATAATCATCTATACATAAGAGAAGAAGAAGAAATTGTCATAAATATGGATTCATGTGATTTGGGATATTATTCAGTGCAGCAGGAAAATACAAATCCTAGAATTTCACACAATAATGGTTTAGATAAAAAAGAGGGTATTTTAATAATTTCGGGAGAAGCGTATCCTTTTATAAATATTAAAAACAATAGTGGTGATAATCCAAAGTGCATATTTAATTTTGAAGAAGTTAATGATGAATTGCTAGACTGGTGGGAAACTAAAGAATATATTAAAAATAGATGGGAAAATATAAAAAAAAATAGATTTTAAAGATATTTGTTTGTTTTCTAATTCTCCAATTATTATAACTTTTTTTGAAAGTAAGGAAAAAGATTTTAATAGAAATTCATTTGTAGATATAAGAGCCATAAAAGATATTAGCTTAAAAATGTTAGGTTTTGAAAAAATAGAAAATACTTATGTAGTTTATCAAAAAATCGACTATTATATTTCTAATGTTCTATTAAAAGATGAAATGAAAGAGACTATTTCTAGTGATGAAGCAAAAATATTATCTCATGGCTTTGATAAAAAAATTTCTTTTAGAAAAAGTAAAAAAGACAAATAAGAATTATATCTTATTTGTCTTTTATTATTACTTTGATATTTTAAAACTAAATAAACATTTATAATTTTGAAAATTAATCAATAATATCCTTAATTATTTTAATATCTACTTTAGGTTTTCTATCTTCTGTTAATAAGCCGTTCACTTCTTGTTCTACATCAGTTAATTGAGTATAACAAAATCCTACTACGTTTGGCATTTCTTTAGCAGCATTTACTAAAGATCTTAATCTTTCTATATATTCTGCATCATCTTTTACAGTGCAACCATATCCCCAGCCTTTATTTTTATCTTTTTCAAAACTAGTTCCACCAAATTCACTTAACATAATAGGTTCACCATTATAACCAAATCCATCACAGTATGGCAATTTTTGGTGATTTTTTAAGTCTCCAGATATTTGTTTATCTAAATTTTCATAATAATGTGCTAATTTTAACGCATCTTGTTCATAGTGATGAAGAGTAAGTATATCACTAACTGTGTGTTCCCATCCATCGTTAGATATAACTAATCTAGAACTATCAAGTGATTTTAATAAATAGTAGATGGCCAAAGTAAATTGTTGTTCCTTATGGTTTTCGTATATATGTTTTACTCCCCAAGATTCATTAAAAGGAACATAAGTCATTATGGATGTGTAGTTATGGAATTGTTTAATGATTTTTGTTAATTCAGTTAAATACTTTGTTTGACTAATACTATTAAAATTGTACATAGATGGTATTTCTAGCCAGGTTAAAAATCCTAAAACATCAGCGTAGTAATAATATCTTTCATCTTCTATTTTTTGATGTTTTCTAGCACCATTAAATCCCATCTGTTTCATAATTAAAATATCTTCTAATAAGGCTTTTTCATTTAACGCAGTTAAACCCGAATCCTTAAAATATCCTTGGTCAAGAACTGTTTTTAAATAAATAGGGATGTTATTTAGTAATATTTTATTACCATCAGTTTTGATATCTCTTAATCCAAAATAGGTTTTAACTAAATCAACACTTTTGTTGTTATATAACAAGTTTATTTCAACATCGTAAAGTTTTGGTCTGTCTACACTCCATAAATCAGTTAAAAAATCCATTTTAGAACTTCCTAAAGTAGTTTTTATATCTACTTCTGTTTCTCCTAATAAGGCGCTCACTTTTCTAATAAGTTTATTATTAAAGGAAATAGTTATTTGTGCTTCTAAACAATCACTAGGAACGGACGGAACTAAATTAAAAGTAACAGATTCATCTTCTAAAGATGGAGTTATTTTTAAACTTACTAGATGAATTTTGTCTACCTTTTCAATCCATACAGGTTTATATATGCCAGTAGTTTGAGTATACCAACAACCAAACTCTTTATCCATCCATCTTTGTTTACCTCTTATTCTATCACAACTATAATCATCAAGACAGTGAATAGTAATATTATTTTTACCAAGTTTTAAATAAGGTGATAAATTAAAAGTTATTCTGTGATAACAGCCTTCTTCTGTTCCAACTTTAACACCATTTACATAGACGCTTGTGATATAATCAGAACCTTCTAAATTTAAAAGTACATCTTTAGTTAAATCTTCTTTAGAAAATACTACATCTTTTGAGTAGAAAACAGATTTAACCATTTCTTTTACGTTTATTGTACTAGCCTTAGTTTCATAAGAGTAAGGCACTTTGATAGTTTGATATCCGCTAAAACCATTTTGTAAATTTTTAGATAATCCATCGTTATTTCTATCAAGATAGAAATCCCATGGACCATTTAAATCTAAAAATGAGTCTCTAACAAAACTAGGACGAGGGTAATTTTCTTTATGACATTTTGGGTATTTTATATTTTCCATTTTCTTAACCTACTATTGATTGTATTTTTTGTGCTACTTCTGCACTGTTTATTGTTATATAATATTCTTTAACTGTTACTTTAGTGGTAAATGATAATATGGCTACAACACACGCATCACCTACGCTAAACTTTTCTGCATTATTTATGGTGAATGCTATTTCTCCTTCTATTAGGAAATATATATTACCATTATCTCTTAATACAGCCATTTTTACAAAATTAGGGTTTTTATAAGACCCCAAAGATGGTATTTCTTTTGTTACTGAGCCTGCCCAGTCCCAATTGCCATCCACCCTTTCAACGTAGCCTACTGCCTTATTATTGTATCCCTCAGTGCAGTCTATATAGAAAAATATTTCTTTATTACCATTTTTAATAGATATACCTATTTTTGGATATGGGTCTTGTAAACTACCGTCTACTGTAATTAGAGTTTCTGCGTAGAAGTAAGATGAATTAATATCTTTAAAATATAAATATTGATCACCTGCTTGTGTGTTTGATACATATGCGTTAGCACTGTTTGTATCTGTACTTAAATCCCAACCTGGTGAAGACATAAGCCCTCCTGCTAATCCAAATACATTTCCACTAGTAGTGCTAGCGTATTCGCTTATTTTTTGATCTATTACTGTCTTATCAGAGGTTATACTATATTCTTTAGCACTTATAGCCATATTAAATGTAAGCAATCCTGCAGTAGCGTCTTGATAATCGTTAAATACATTAAATGAATTATATATTATAGCTACCTTATCGTTAACAAGGAATATAAAGTTTTTACCTTGTCTAATAATTGAGAGTTTTGCGTATTCTCCGTTAGTACTTAGTGTTCCTGGCATAGTAACTAGTTGTTCTGTAGCGTTCCAATTCCAATCTTTATTATCAAGCGTTCTTTGAGCTACACCAACCCTTTGTGAACCTATACCGTCTATATAAAAGAATATAGTGTTTTCAGGACAAGATACAACTAAACCATATTTAGGATATTTATCATTATTAAATGATACAAGATTAGTAGAAGTTATTTTAGCTTCAACATAAAAATCAGTAGAGAAAACTTTTTTAAAATATAAATATTGATCACTACAATAACTTTGGTTAACAAAAGCATTTAAAGAATTTGAATCATTAGATAAATCCCATCCAAAACCTGTTTTTAAAGTGTTATTAGTACCAAAATTAACGGAATCTTTGACTATTTGAGATGAACCAACTGGAGAAATATTATATTCATACTCTTTAAAATCAGATTTAGGAGCACAAGGAGTTGTTTTGCCTAGGAGTACTATTTCAGGAATACTAAGGACGTCACTTCCAACACTTGAAATATTAAACTCAATTTTAGATACTCTAAGTTCATCAAATTCACTTACCACACTTCCTCCAGGACGCATAATGCTTCCATCTACTTCATTTAAGTTCCAATCAAAATCAAATTCTGTTTTTCCTATTTCTAATTCCTTAGTTGTAGTTATAGTGTCATAATATTTGATTTTTACCGAACTTATATTAATAAAAGTATTATCATATTCCATACTGTTGTAAACCATAAAAGCTCTTAGGGTTACTGGAGAACTAAAATCAAAAGTAATTTTTGATTTTCCAGAATTAGCAGTATACTCCTCTATGTTGTTATCAGACATTAGATAAGGTAGTAATCCATCTGTAAGTAAACTAACGCTACTTCCTTTAGCAGTATTAGAAGCACTTACTGAAGCTTTAGATGCTATATTTTCATATCCACTAACAGACGAAGGAAGTGGTTGAAGAGAATAAGTTGGACCATTTGTATGCATTAAACTAATTCCATCATTATTTTTAATAAATTCTATTTTATCAATAGCTAGCGCTCTACCGCCTGTTATATCTGTTCTATTTTTAAAAGTGTGATATGCAATAAACAAATCCTCACCGCATACTACAAATGAATGATGTCCTGCACTAGTTATATGATCCCAAGTGGGGTCTGTAGCTACTACTACACCTCCATTATCAGGATGGTACTTAGTAAAGTTTCCTAATGGTGAAGTTGATACTGCTTGTCTAACTTGGTATCTTTCATCTGAGTAACCAAAAACCGATAAAGTTAAATAATATTTACCATCACGGTAGTACATAAAAGGTCCTTCATTAATTGAACCCTCAGGAGTGCTTTTGCTTACTGTATGATTTAATCCTGCTTCTACAGTTAAAAATCCAACACTTGTAAGTTGTACTAAAGAAGAATAATCAGGAGTAAACCAATCTTTCATTTTAACCCCAAATATTTCACTCTTAGTAAAACTATCATAATAACTAAAATACATATATTTTTCTTTAGTTACAGGGTCTATAAAAGGTGAAACATCAATAGTATTTTTTCTAGCTAACCCAGTAGATACAACATCTTCATTAGAAACTGAAAAATCAAATACAGGTTCACTTTCTTTTAGTAGTTTTCCATCTAAATTTTGATTGTTATTTGGATGAACAAATGGTCCTGCAGGACTTGCGCTATAGGCAACACTAAGCATCATCAAATTTTTATATCTAGAATCATTAGTCATATTTCTTTGAGCAGAAAAAAACATATAATATAGTTCTTCTTCACTGTCGTATATAACTTCAGGAGCCCAGTAATTTACAATAGACCAAGTAGTTGCGTAAGAAGGAGTATATGCTATACCCATAGATTCCCACCTTGTCATATCTTTACTTCTCCATGATTGAAATCCTTGACAATTTATATCATCACTAGTTCCATAAGCATAAAAATATCCTTTTTCTGGTCCTTCATTTATGTATATAACACTAGGATCAGCTATTTGAAATTCTAAAGTATTTAAATAAAATAAATTAGAATTATATTTACTATCTTTACTTAAAACAGTAGTCTTATACCAAGATTCAACTTCTGGTACATAAGTAGTGGCACAACTGGTCACGCTTAGTACAAACAAAGATGCAATTATCGCTATTAATAGTTTTCTCATTTTTTACCTCCTATAATTTCATACCTGTAGTGGCTATGCCTTCTACGAAGTATTTTTGAGCAACACAATATATAATTAATACAGGGACTAATACTATAATACATCCTGCCATTACAGAGTTAATCTGTTGTGACATAGTACCTGCGTATTGTCTTAGTGATATTTGTAAGGTATAATACTTTGGTTCTGTTAGATAAATATTTGGATTGAAATAATCGTTATATCCTCCAACAAACCCTAATATTCCTTGAGCTAGTAATGCAGGTTTAGACAAAGGAACAATTATTCTCCAAAATATTTGGAAATGATTTAAGCCATCAACTTTAGCAGCGTCAATTAAATCATTAGGTAATCCACTAAAAAATTGTTTCATAAAAAATACACACGCTGCAGCCCCAAACATTCCAGGAACTATGATAGGAAACGGGGTAGCTGATAATCCTAATGCATCGTAGAGTATGTAAGATGGTACAATCATTATAGTACCAGGAATAAGCATAGAAACCATTAAAATACCAAATAATAGTTTTTTACCTTTAAAGTTAATTTTCGCGAATGCGTATCCAGCAAATGAAGAAGTTAATAATCCAATTAAAGTAGTAGGCACTACGAACAATAAAGTATTCCCAAATCCCCTTACTAAATCTGGAATCATAGTATCAAATGGAGTTGAATTATACAAAATAGCTTTAGTGTATCCACTAAAATCATATTGTTTAGGAAAAAATGAAAAAGTTATTTGATTAGCTTCTTGCCAGGTTTTCATAGAAGTGGAAAGTACTATTGAAAAAGGTATAATGGTCCATAATGCAAAAATTAATAAACTTCCATATATCAATACTTTTTCTAAAATAGCACCAACACTAACTCTTTTTTTGTTAAAAACTACTATTTCACCATTAACTTTTCTTTTTTCTTTTTTAGGAATTCTATTTATTAAATTCATTTTCTTTTCAATAATAAAAGAAACTATCATTCCTGCAGCTAATAAAACTATTATAATAACGGTAACTAAAATAAGGATTTGAAAACTAGTCATATTTCACCCACTTTTTAGAAACGATAAAATTAATAAGTACAACTACTAAAATTATAATAGAGATAACCCAGCTTGACGCTGAAGCTATACCAACTTGTAAGTCGTAAGTAAATATGTTTCTATATAAATAGTAAACCATAGTTAATCCGTTATTGTCAGGACCCGCCCCATTCGCACCACCACTTAATATATTAGTAACTGCGAATGCTTGTAGAGAACCAATTAAACCCATTGTAAATAAATAAAAAGTAGTAGGAGAAACACTAGGTAATACAATGTTTTTAAATATTTGGAAACTGCTAGCTCCGTCTACTTTAGCTGCTTCTACAAGTGTTTGATTAACGTTAGTAAAAGCTGCGCTATATAAAATAATCCCAAAACCGCATCCTCCCCATACACCCATAATAATAATAGATATATAGTATAAAGTAGGGTCTCCTAACCAATCGATAGCGTTCTCTCCAGTTCTTCCTAGAAATATATTTAAAACACCATAATTAGTATTAAATATCCATTTCCACATTAATGATACAGCTACTACGCTACATACATAAGGAATAAAATAGATAGCTCTAAATATTTTAGTTCCTTTAAATCCCTTAGACAAGAAAAATGCAATAACTAAAGAAATAACTAAAGATATAGGCATAGAAAGTGCCATAATTAGTGTATTTAAAATAGATTTCCTAAATTCAGGACTTTTTAGTACTACCGCAAAGTTATCAAATCCTACCCAAATTGCGTTTTTAAAAGTTAATCCATCTATTTTAAAGAAAGCCATAACCATAGCTAAACTAAGCGGAACAACTCCAAATATTATAAATCCTATTACAGGGGTGCTAGAAAGTAATAAACCCCAAAGATTCTCACTTCTATTTAGATTCTTTTTCTTAGTTTTTGGCTTTTTTTCTTTTAATTCAATTTTTTCTTCTTGAATAAGTACTGTATGATTCATTATGAGAATATCTTTTTAGTATAATCTAGTAACACTGCGTTAGTGTTTTTATATTCATTTGAGTTTTCAAATTCAGTTAATGTTTTAGTACCATTTCTTACAGAACCATTTAAAATACCTGCCCATGGATCGATCCATTGTTTATCTCTTAAATACCACCAATCACCAGGTGTTTGATATTCTGCTGCTCTTACAAATACTATAGAGTTTTTTGGATTTCTATCTGTTTGTAAAAAATCTTCGCTTAAAGCTAAAGCTTTTTGAGATGGAATCGCAAATCCTTCTTTAGATTGTTTTAATTGTCCAACTGAACCAGATACATATTCTACAAATTTCCAAGATGCCTCTTTTTTATTTGATTTAGCGTTAATACTTAACGCTACGCTTCCTGACTGACCAGATTCAACACCGTGAACTGTAATATCACCGTTTGAATCATATTCTTTATATACAGGTAAAGGTGCTACATCCCATTCATAATGAGAATCCATTTGTTTTCTAAAATTAGGAACATTCCATCTTCCATCTATAAGCATAGCTACTTTTCCACTAGCGAATGCTTTGGTTTTACCTGAGTCACCGCCTATTGAAGTAGGTGAAGGACAAACACCATAACCATATAAATCTTTCCCATCGATAGTATCAACTTTTTTACTTGATGCTTGACCTAATCTTACGAATTCTACAAATGCTTCTCTTTGAGAAGGCAACTCATTTAAAATTCCTTCATTTTTAGCTGCTATTATTTCACTTCTAACTAATTTGTTAGTAGCTTCAGGATTTACTACTTTATCTAAAAAATCAATGATTTGACCAGCTTTATACTGTTTAGAAGTTACTAAACCAGTGTATGTACCAGTATAAGAATCACTTACTATATAATTTTTAGAACTATCCATTAAAGTAAATTCCCATCTTCCACCATTTAAAGTAACGTCATCAGTTTTAGGAACATATTGGATACAATCTCCTCCAACACTCCATCCATAATTAAACCACCATTCTGTAAAGAAACCATCGGCAGCGGCTGAATTGTTTTGAACTTGCACGGAACTAGCAACTGTTTCATCCCAACTCATAGGAACTTGGTTATTGAATACTTTTTTATCATCTAAAACGAAATAACCTTTTTCTTTAACTGTTCCTTCAATACCGTACTCTGCTTTAGTTTTACCTCTTGAATCAGGGCTTCCAGCATTGAAAGAGGCTAAATCTTTAGCAGCTACACTAATAACTGTAATACCTGCACTTTTAAAAAATGTTTCATTATAGTAGATAACAGTAGGTCCAACATCTTTAGGTGCACCCCAATAATGAGCATTTGGTCCATCTTGGGTAGTTGTAGCAGTATCATATAAATATCTATTTAATGAACTATCCCACATTTCGCTAGGCACTACTTCAGTAGAAGAAGCAATATAACTATCTAGTGAAGTTAAAAATCCTAAACTAGACAATGATTTAACTGTATCATCATTTACATAAAATACATCAGGACCGTTTTTACCATTTAAAACTGTTCTCAAACTTTCAGCGTAACTGTCAGGAGACTTTTGTCTATATGATACTTTTAAACCTTCACTTTCATGAAGTTTATTAAAATCCTGAGTTAAAGTACTAAAAACTTGAGTTTCTATCTCATCACCATATCCCCAAAATATCACAATTTCTTCATTACGTCTGCCTGTACCATCCTTAGCACACGCAACTAAAAACAAGCTTGTAAGGAAAGTTATTGCAATTATTAAAATTATATTAAATCTTTTCATAGTATACCTCCATATAAATACACATTATCGTTAATGTAATTATACCACAAAAATTAAAAAGTGTTAAGAAAACGTTTACTTTTTGACTTAGTTCATATTTAGAAAGAGTTTTGAGACTAAAAATGTAATTATTAGGTTTATTTTATTAAGAAAAATTTCTAAAATTAAAATTAATTTTTTTTAATATAAAACTTCTTTTTTTATTTTTATCATAAATACATATAACAAAAAAATATAAGAAACCGTTTACTTTTTGACTTTATATATATAAACTTATATTATTTTATTTTTTTTTAATTATTTGTGATAAAATAGAGGAGTAATAACAAACGCTTTTAAGAAAGGGTAAATTATATGAAAAAAATAATGCTACTATTTTATAGTATATTGTCAATACTTAGTTTAATAATTCTTGGTGCTAACAGCTTACATGCAGAAAGCAATTCTGTTATGTTTTTCCATTATTATAGATTTGATAATAACTATGAAGAAATGAATGTCCATACCTGGTATAAAGATGGTAATCCTATAGGAGATACTTCTTTTGTTTTTGAAAATAAAAATGATTTTATTATTAATAATCTTGATTTTTCATTTGGTGGATATGTAGCTAGTGTAAAAGTAGGATCATATTTTGGAAATATTGGTTTTATAATAAAAAGAGGTACTTTATGGAATGATACTGATATATCTAGTGATAGATTTTGTGATACTAAATGGGTAGAAAAAGATAGTAATGAAAATTATCACGTTTATATAGTGCAAGGTGAAGTAAATATTGGAATTTCAAGAGAAGATAAAGACAACAATATGCCTGATAAAAGATACTTGCGTAGTGCTAGTATTATTAAAAGCGATACTTATATAGAAGATAATGAACAATTAAACACTTTTAATGAGATAGGGTTATCTTTTGATTATAGTATTAGTTACAATTATGAAATAAAAGATAAAAATAACACAGTATTAAAAAGTGGTGCATCTAGTAATACTAATGAAAAAATAAGTTTAAATAATATTTTAGATATAGAGAGTTTATATTTTATAGAAATAACTTATCCATCTATAAATAATTATAAAGAAAGAAGAGGTATCACTTTAGAAAAAATATA
>JAITXV010000054.1 GCA_031284605.1 Acholeplasmatales bacterium
ACTTGGGAAGAATTTGAAAAAGATTTTATAGAAAATTTAAAACACGGTGGTGGATTTGGAGAAATATTAACTATTAGATTATGTAGTGATTGTAAGCTTTGTGTACGTAATTATTGTTATTTCTATAATCAAGTTGCTTATGAAGTTGAAAGAAAAAAGTTTGCTAAAACGGATTATTTAAAAGATGAACCAAAGCCTGATGACTTATGCACCCACTATGTTAAAGATAAGTATAGTTTTGAAACAAAATTTATGAGAGATTTTATAGACCCAAATTATGAACCAAAAGAAGAAGAAAAGGATAAAAAGAACTAATATATATATTTTTATAAAAATCGTTTTTTACTTATAGTGTACAACACTATAAAGATATAATAATCTAAAAAACTTAAATTTACCTACAACTTAACTTATATACAATATCAGATAATTTCCAATTATTACAATTTTAAGACATATTAACACCTAAAACATAAAAAAACTATCATTTTATTGTATAATATTAATATAATATTATATTTTATAGGAGGTATAAAATGGATAAAATAAACATAGGAATAAGTGCTAGACACGTACATTTAAGTAAAGAACATTTAGAAATACTATTTGGTAAAGGTTATGAATTAACTGTTTTTAAACCACTAAGTCAACCAGGTCAATATGCATCTAATGAAAAAGTTAAAATAGTTACTTTAGGTGGAAAAGAAGTAGAAGCTAGAATTTTAGGTCCAGTAAGAAAAGAAAGCCAAGTTGAAGTAAGTAAGGGTGATGTAATTAGTTATAAATTTGAAACACCAGAAGTAAGTGTTCCTGTTAGAAGCAGTGGAGACGTAAAAGGCAGTGGAAAATGCAAATTAGTAGGACCAAAAGGTGAAGTATTTTTAGAAGAAGGCGTAATAATCGCAGATAGACATATTCATATGAGTTTAGAAGATGCAGCTCATTTTGGAGTAAAAGATAAAGATATAGTTTCAATTAAAGTATTAGGTAATAAACCTGCTATTTTAGGTAAAGTATTAGTTAGAGTTAACGCTAGTTTCGCTCTTGATTGCCACCTAGATACAGACGATGGTAACGCTTGTAATATAAAAACAGGTGATACTTGTCAAATAATTAAAGAAATATCATTTTAATGGAATTAAAATTACCTGCTACTAGTGTATTTAGAGACCCTTTATATGGTTACATCCATATAAACTATACTTTCTTAAAAGCGTTAATCGACACAAGCGTTTTTCAACGCTTGAGACGTATCAAACAATTAAGTGGTGTTTATATGGTTTTTCATTGTGCAGAACATTCGCGTTTTACTCACTGCCTTGGAACTTATGAATTAGCTTTAAGACTATGTGAAAGTAATAGTGATATTAAAAATACATTTACTCTAAGAGAACAACTACTCCTTTTAACTTCTGCTCTTTTACATGACATTGGACACGGTGCATATAGCCATGCTTTTGAAGATGTATTTAAAACTAATCACGAACATATCGGGGCTACAATAATATGTGAAAATAAAGAAATAACTTCAATTTTAGATACAATTGATTTAGAATTTAAATTAGATGTAGCTTCAATTATTAGAAAAGAAGGTAAATTTTTACTTATTGAAAATTTAATATCTAGTCAGTTAGATGTAGATAGACTAGATTACTTATCAAGAGATGCCTACCAATCAGGTGTACCTTATGGGTATGTAGATGCTGAAAGAATTTTAAGAGTATTAAAAATAAAAGATAATAAAATAGTTTTTAAAGAAAGTGGAATTCACGCAATTGAAAACTATCTAATTGCTAGATACCATATGTACTGGCAAGTTTATTTTCATAAAACTGCTAGGTCTTATGAAGTTATTTTAGAAAAAATCTATGAAAGAATAAACGATTTAATAAAAATAAACTTTAATTTTAACTGTGACGTATCATACATCAAAAATATATCTGCTAATAAAGAAGACTTAACAACTTATTTAAAAATAGATGATAACTACATAAATACAGTTATAAACTTTCTAGAAGATTCAAAAGACTCATTACTATCTTCATTATGTAAAGATTTTATGACTAGAACCATTTGGGGAAATGTAAAAGCAGATAGTGCTAATAAAGATTTTATTTCCAAATATAAAAAAGAACACTCAAAGTATTATTATAGTACTAAGAATGTTAAACAAAACACTTATAACCAAAGTGGTCAGTATTTAGGTCACGATATAAATATTTTATTAGAAAATGGTGATATTGTTGGTTTAGATAGTGTATCTCCAGTAATAAAAAGTTTATCTAAAAGCGGAGTAAAGGAAGATAAAAGATTTTTTTATAAAATTTTTAAAATATAATGAAATTAATTGTAGGAATTGGTAATTACGGAAAAGAATATAAAAACACCTACCATAATATGGGATTTTTAGCTCTTGATTATATATTAGGATACTATAACTTAAAATTAAAAGCTGACGCTTCTTTTAATGCAGAGGTTGGTGAACTTTTTCTTCCTCAAACTAAATTAATTTTTTGTAAACCACTAACTTATGTTAATTTATCAGGCACTGCAGTAAGAAAAATAATTGATTACTATAAAATACAGGTAGAAGATATTTTAGTTTTAGTAGACGATATAAATTTACCATTTAATAGCATTAGAGCTAGAGAAGAAGGTTCTAGTGGAGGTCATAATGGACTAAAAAATATAGAAGCTGTTTTAGGTACTTCTAAGTATAAAAGAGTAAGAGTTGGGGTTGGAAGGAATGATGTTGACGCTAAAGAGTACGTGCTACATAACTTTTCTAAAAAAGAATTAGAAGTTCTAGAAGAAACATTTAGTATTATAAATAACTTATTAACTGATTTTATTAATAATGTTGACTTTGAGACTATAATGGCTAAATATAATAAAAAAATAATATGAAATTTATAGATTTTTTAATAAATGAAACTTCTATATATAATAAATATATAAATACTAAAAATAGATCTTATAATCTTTGTAAGGAACAAATAATAGAGTTGCTAGCAATTATAACTTATTATAAAGAAAACAAAACTATTTTTTTAGTATTACCAAATTTATTTGAAGCTCAAAAATATTATGATAATCTTGTTAATATAGTTTCACCAGATATTGTACTATTTTATCCAGGAGACCAAATATTGACTAAATTTATGTCTTTAGGCTCTTTTGAATTTAAAAGTGAGAGACTATACACAATTAGGCATCTACTAACAAATAATCATTATATAGTAGTAACTGATAAACAATCTTTTACTATTAGACAACTTAGTCCAAAAGATTATCTTAACTCTATATACAATTTAGAAAAGAATAAAGATTATGATATATCTAAAATAACTAGATTGTTAGAGTTTAATGGATACAAAAGAAGTTATACAGTTGAGAAAAAAGAAGAATATAGTATAAGAGGAAACATAATAGATATTTACGGAATTAATGATCTAAACCCTGTTAGATTAGATTTTTTTGGAAATACTTTAGAGAATATCAAAGAATTTGATATTCAAACTCAAAGAAGTATAAAAAACTTAAGTTTGTATGAGTTAGTTCCTATTAGCGAAGTTTTTTATAATGACATAATAATGGAAAATGCTTTAGAAAATATTAACTTATACTTTGATAAAAGCAAGATGAGCAAAAAAGAAATAGAAAAGTTAGAAAACGATATTACAAATATAACATTAAGAAAAAAACTAGATACTTTAATTTGTTATATACCTTTTTTTAATAAACAAAACACTACTATAGCAGATTTCAAAGATGATAAAAATGTATTTATTATAGATTTAGAAAAGCATTTGACTAATGATGCTAGAGAAATAGATGACTTCAATGCTTATACTTCTAATATGGGTGGTGATGTTTTTACTAGTATCCCAATTTATAATAATATAAAATCTTATATTAAAGAAAATACTTTTATATTTGATAATTCTTCTTATAAGACTAAAATTAATATGTACATTCCTAGTAATTATGATGGTGACACTAAAAACTTTGTTTTATCTTTGAAGGGATATAGTGACTACACTAGAATTATATATTCTAATACTCAAATCCACTATGAATCTATAAAGTCTGCTCTTGAAATTGCATCTATAGAATACTCCACAGATATTGTTAGTAAAAACATATGTGTTTTAAAAGAATATTGTAACTTATCCTTAATCCTTCCTGATGAAAAATTATACATAACAAATGAAGAAAATATTTTTAATACTAAACAAAAAACTAAAATTCATTATAGATCTGTTTTAAATGAATCGCGAAAAATTCATGATATTAGTGAAATAAGTCCTGGGGATTATGTAGTACACTATGAATATGGTATTGGAAAATATCACGGATTAATAACTTTAAGTACAACAGGAGTAAAAATAGATTATTTGAAAATAGAATATGCAAATAACGAGATTTTATATGTTCCTATAGATAAAGTAGAAAATATCTTAAAATATGGAAGTTATAACTCTAGTAGTCCTTCTTTATCAAGTTTATCTAACAAATCATGGTCAAAAACTAAAACAAATATAAAGAAAAAAATTAAAGATATGAGCGATAGGCTTTTACAGTTATACGCTAAAAAAGAACTAGAAACAGGAAATGTATACGCTAAAGATACAGCAGAACAAATATTATTAGAAGAAGATTTTGAATTTGATGAAACAATAGACCAAAAGAAAGCTATTGAAGATGTTAAAAAAGATATGGAATCTAAAAAAATAATGGATAGACTAATAATAGGAGATGTAGGATACGGAAAAACTGAGGTAGCTATAAGGGCTGCTTTCAAAGCAGTTAACTCAAATAAGCAAGTTGCTTATTTAGTACCAACTACAGTACTTGCTAGACAGCACTTTTATACGTTTAAAGAGCGTCTAGAAAAATATGGTGTTAATGTAGCTTTATTAAGCCGTTTTGTTTCTGTAAAAGAACAACACCTAGCGATAAGTGGGCTAGAAAAAGGAAATGTAGATATAGTTATAGGTACCCATAGACTTTTATCTAAAGATATAAAATTTAAAGATTTAGGTTTGTTTATAATTGATGAAGAACAAAGATTTGGAGTTAGCCAAAAAATAAAAATAAATGAATTAAAAAGTAACATAGATGTTTTAATCTTAACTGCTACTCCAATACCTAGGACCTTACAAATGTCTTTAATGGGTTTAAGAGATTTTAGTGTAATTGAAACCGCTCCTACAAATAGATACCCAGTTCAAACTTATGTAACCCCAAGAGAAGACGGACTAATAAAAGAAGCTATAAGAAGAGAATTAGCTAGAGCAGGTCAAGTATTTTATTTATATAACAATACCCGTGATATTGAAAAAATAGTTGCTAGTTTATCAAAATTAGTACCAGAAGCGAAAATAACATTCGCACACGGACAAATGGATAAAACAAAAATTGAAAATACTATTTCTTCTTTTATAGAACATAAAGCAGATATTTTAGTTTCAACTACAATCATAGAAACTGGTATAGATATTCCAAACGCTAATACTCTTTTAATTCACGATGCAGATAAGTTAGGTTTAACTCAACTTTATCAAATAAGAGGAAGAGTAGGAAGAAGTGATAAAATAGCTTATGCTTATTTATTTTATGAAAAAAATAAAATAATGGGAGAAGATGCTACTAGAAGGTTAGAAGCTATAGAGGATTTTACAGAATTAGGAAGTGGTTATAAAATAGCTTCTAGGGATTTAGCCATAAGAGGAGCGGGTGATTTATTAGGAAGTGAACAAAGTGGTTTTATTGATTCAGTAGGTTTAGAATTATATTCAAAACTATTATATGAAGTAATAAATAATATAGATGTAGAATCGCTTACTCCAAAAGAAAGCGATTCCCTTAATTATTCAAATGAACATATTGATAAAGAATATATTGGAGATGATGTTATTAGAGTAGAAATTCATAAAAGAATCTCAAGAATAAATAGCATAAGTGATTTACATGAATTAGAAAATGAATTAAAAGATAGATTTGGTTCTTTTAGTGATGATTTAAAAATATATATGCAAGAAAAATTATATAAAAAACTTGGATATAAAATGGGTATTATTAAAACTAGTGTAACTTCAAAAGAAGTAACATTACAACTCTCAAGCATAGTTTCCGCTCAAATATCTGGTCAAAAACTTTTTAAATTAGCTAGTGAATTTAAAAATATTGTTTCTTTATCCTATATCGATGAAAAGATTAATATTAAAATTAATATTACGAAGATAAATACTGATTGGTTAGTTTTCGTAAATGAATTTATAACTAAGTTCTTATTTGAATAACTAAATATAAAAAAGATATTTTAGATACTTCTAAAAAGGATAT
>JAITXV010000049.1 GCA_031284605.1 Acholeplasmatales bacterium
TAACAAAATAAATTATAATAATATATAGATTATAATTCAAAAGGAGAAATAATAAATGAAAGTACAAATTATCGGAAGATATGAAAAAAATGCGATGATTAGACGTTGTAAAAGTTTTAAGGATATAGGAGTTATTATAATTCCTAAAGAAATTTTTAAAATGATACGTAAGACACTTAAAAAACCTAAATATGCACTAATAAGCAATACTTTTTATACTGATCAAGATAAAATACTAGTGAAAATAGCCCCATCAAAAGATGCGAGCATTATTATCATGGATTATATAATGTGGGGATTATTAAACGGGAATAGATCAATTACAGAAGATGTGAATCTTGATAGAGATATTTTTTTATTAGAAATACTTTCTTATTTTGATGAAGATGTGAAAATGCTAGAATTTCAAAACAATAAAGATTTAGGCGCAGTATTAGAAAAATATGGAAAAAGGTATTATGACCGTGCATTACAATATAAAGAAAAAGGTAATATTAGTTACTATGAGGATGATTTAAAACAATCAATATTATACAAATATCAAAAAGCGATATTGTTAGAAAAAAATAACGGAGTAGAAATTAATAATGAAATATTGTGGAAAAAGATAAAAGTTAATATACAAAGTTATGATAATTATGTTGTTTTAAAACATAATGATGGTGGAACATTTGGATTTAAACCTATGAAAAAACCTAGAACTATGGAAGAATTTCAAAGTATGATTAAAGATGAAGATGATGATGCAGAAAAAAGAAGAGATAAATCATTGTTTAAAAATTTGACTAATATTTATGAAAGTACTTACTCATGCCCATATTGTAATGAACAATTATGGAAAACAGTATTTCCAATAAACAAAGAATACGAAATATATACAAATGATGTAGAAAACAAACACGTTGGTATAAAAAGACTTTTTACTTGTCAAAAATGTTTCAAGTTGTTTACATCAGAAAATATACTTACTGATGAATGGATTTATGAATGTAATATTGGAAACAAAGACGAATATTGGAATATTATAGCCGATATTAATAGTAAAGGTCAAACTCATGGAAGACCAGATGGTGGATTTATTAAACTTAAAAATAACTAAAAAATATTTTTTATAATTCTAGTTGTTAATCAAGTATAATTATGTAAACAATAACATTAGGAGAAACGCATACTCACAGTAAATAGCCAAAAACAATTAGTTTTAAAAAGAAAAATAGACCAACTTTTAATAATTTAAAAAATTGGTCTATTTTTTACTATTCCTATTACACAGTGTATACACACTATTTCTTTATTTCTTTTTCTATTTCTTCTTTTATTAAGTTAATTAACTTATAATCATCAATATGTGATAATATATTTATTAGTTCTTCTTCCATTCCCCATGTGAAGGACTTTCTTAATGTTTTAAGTGAATACTTATTATTATGCACTAATGGTTTTGCATATTTTAAAAGTGTTAAGCACATTTTATTAAGTATTGAAAAATTAGTAATGCTTTTAGAGTTAACTATACTTATATTATCTTCTTTAAACAAAGTATCTAAATACCAATGTAAGTTATTTTCTATCTCCCAATGTGCTCTAATTACTTCTGCTATTAAATTTAAATCTTTTAAAGAGCTTATGTAATATCTAGTTTCTATAGTTTTTAAAGATGTTACTTTATTGATACTTTCTTTTTCATATATTACAATGTTTTTTAGTCCATCCCACTTGTTAGTTTGGCTATCATTCACTAGTTTCTTATTCATAATATAAAAGGTTCTTTTTTCTAAATTATTATGTGCAATTTCATTGGTAACTTTAGTTTTTAATTTACTTTTATTTTTAGTAAAACTGTCAATTATAGCTATGTGAAAATTACTTTGATTAGCTTTTACACCTAATACATAGTTTCCGCCTTTAGAAATAATCATTTGTGCAGTAGCTGTTTGTGTGTGAAGTGCATCTGCACTTACTACAGTATTTTTTAAAGACAAAGTATTTAATACTTGCTTAGCTATTGGTATCTCATTAGTTTTTTTGTCTATAGATACAGTTGAAAGCACAACTCCTTCACTTACATCATACACATTTAAGTTTTGTGTATGTTTTATTTCTTTAGATGTATTTTTTAGTCTTGAACTTCCTCTTAATACTTTGCCATCAATAGCTATATGTTTAATATCATTATCTACTTTTAGTACTTTACGTAATCTTTCTAACAATTTATCTATAAATGTTAATGTTATTTTATTAAAAGCATCACAATCTATAACCATAAATACTCTTCTAAAAGTATCGTGTGAGGGAACACCATTAGTAAGCGATAGTATTTTATTTAAAAAAGGATATTTAGCCTTACAAAACGCTTCTATTTCTACAAAGTCATCACAACCCCCGCATAAAATAGCTAAAAATGCTAGGACTATTATATGTTCTAACTTATATTTAATTAAATATGGCTTTCTACTATCTTTTATATTATCTTCTATAATAGCTATAAGCTTAACTATAAATTTGTTGTCTAGTTTAGAAGAAACTGCAACACTACTTAAATCTATTTTAGAAGTATATTTTTGGTAATTTAATAATGTACTAGCTATTTTCATATTTTAATTCAACTCCTTCACAAAGTGCAATATTTAAAATATATTCATCTATATTAGTTATTTTAATAGAATCTCTACTTTTAACTAAATGGATGAACTTATATTTATTAAAATTAAAGTTATTTAATAAAGTAATAATCTTAGTAGTGGTTCTTGTAATTTCAGCACTAACTAGAGAACCTATTTTATTAAAGTTTACATTTTTATATACTACAGAAAGATAAGTATTTGAAAATAAGTATTCATTATATTCATTATATACAACATTTAATAAACTAGCACAGAGTATGATATTTTTGTAATACAAAAAATTCTTAGGACAATATTCTTTATCTATATGTGTTTTATCTAATATAGCTTTAAATTCACCAAACTCATAAGTTATAATATCTGGAATATCTCTATTTCTAGTTTTTACCAATCCTAAGTCTTTTGTAACTATACCTAAGTATCCATCACATATTCTTATACTACGTTTCTTATCTTTATCCCATTCTGAATGAGCTTTATATAAAGAGTAAGAAGATTCGCTTAATTTATTTGCATATATTCCTTTAGTTTTATATTTTAATAACCAATCTGGATAAACAGCCATATTAACCTCCTATACTATTACACAGTGTAATAGTATTATAACATAAAAAAAAGACAAAGTGTTGAAATATGCTTATTTATTTTCTTTAGAATGAGAAACTGCTACATATTTTAGACAATATTTATAGTTGAGTATGCGTTTCTCCTAATTCCAAAGAGATAAAGATTTAAGTGAATCAGACATTATCGAATATATGATATAATTGGGGGCAAAATGCAAGAAGAACAGATTTTATTAAAACCTAAAGAACAGAAAAGTTTTAAAGAAATAGTTAAAAAACTAGTTTTATTAACTAAAGAATTTTTCTTATCTATAATAAAAGCATTTGTGCTATTATTTACTCATCCTAAAGTTTTCTTTAAAAAATAT
>JAITXV010000109.1 GCA_031284605.1 Acholeplasmatales bacterium
ATTAAAACCAAAAAAGAAAACGTTGATAGTATGGCTGCTTGTATTATTTTACAAAATTATTTGGATTATTTAAGTATTAAAAAAAATAAATAATAAATAAAAGGAGAAAAAGAAATGAAAGATGAAAAAAATGAATTAATTGAATTTACAATTGATGGGAAAGTGGTTAAGTGTCAACTTTTAGTTACAGAAATTATAAATGGTAAAAACTACGGAATAGCTAGAACACTAGAAGAACCGCTTGAATATATACCTTTTGAATTTGTTAGTGATGAAAATGATGAATCAAATGGTTCTATTTTTGATGTAGAAGATGAAGATGTTTTAGACCAATTAGAAGATATTTTAAATGATATTATCGATAGTGAAGTTTTAGGAAACGAATAGTGGATTTTGAAAAAATAATAGAATTAAAAGAAAATGCTATAAAAACTTATATTCCTATTATTAGAGATGATTTAATCAAATTTTTAAAAGAATATTTTGTGAAAAACAATGTTAAAAAAGTGCTAGAAATAGGTAGTGCTATAGGATATAGCAGTATAGTTATGGCTTCTTTTAGTAGTGATATTCATATAGATACTATAGAAAGAGATAGTATACTAGCTTTAAATGCTATTTCTAATATTAAAGATTTTGGTTTAGAAAACCAAATAAATCTAATTAACGCTGATGCTTTAACTTTAGAATTAGATACAAATAATAAATATGATTTAATTTTTATCGATGCTTCTAAAACTAAATATATTGATTTTTTTAATAAATACAAAACTTATTTAAATAACAACGGAAGTATTATATCTGATAATATGAATTTACACGATGTTACTAATATGGAGTTTTCAAAGAGAAAACAAAGATTACGCAAAAAAATAAATGAATATATTGCTTTTTTAAACAATCTTACCTCATATAAAACTACATATATGTTAAATATAGGCGATGGAATCGCAATAAGTGTGTTAAACGATGAATTTAATAATTAATGAATCTGCTAATTTAGATTATTCTTTATTTGATGGAGTCATTATTGACTATTTGTTTGATAATGACAGTAAAGAAGTTTTTAATTCTAAAATAAAAGAATATAAAAAAAGTGTAAAAGAAGTGTTTATTAGGTTTAGAAAATTGTTAACTAATAAAGAAATAGAAGATGTTAAATCTTTTATTTATGGTTTAGAAAATTTTGATTATATTATATGTTCTGATTACGGTTTGTATTATGCTCTTAATCTTGAGTATAAAAGGAAGTTTATTTTTGATTCAAATATAACAATAAATAATTTTTCTGATTACTTAGAATATGAGAATACTTTAGCGTATGGTAATTTTATTAGTTTTGAAATAGACGGTGAGGGAATTCTAAACATATTAGAACGTAAAAATAAACCTGTTTTTATGTACGGATATGGATATTTACCGATATTTTTTAGTAAAAGAAATCTTTTATCTAATTTTAAAAATAATGAAAATTTTGAAATTAATACAAAAGAAGATTTGTATTTAGTTGAAGAAAAAAGACAAGATCAAAAGTATTATATAAACGAATTTAAGGATAATTTTATAATAAGAAGAAACGAAAAAAATAACATAAGTAATATATTTTCTTTTAGTGTATTTAGTTTACTTGATTATTTTGTAATAGACAGTTATAAGCTTTCTAACGATGAACTAAAATCTTTAGTAATAAAAATAAAGGATATTAAATAAATGGTGGAATTATTAGTCCCAAGTGGAGATCTAGAAAAAGTTAATATTGCTTACTTATACGGAGCTAATGCTACGTATATTGGTGGAACATTGTTTAGTCTAAGACAAAGAGCTTCTAATTTTAGTATTGATGATATTTTCAAAGCGTGCGAAATCGCACATAATAACAATAAAAAATTATATGTTACAGTTAACATTTATCCGCTTAACGATGCAAGTGAGGATATAATTAATTATTTAAGAGATTTGCAGGAAGCAAATGTTGACGCTATTATAGTTTCTAGCCCTGGTATAATAGAGGCAGCACGTAAATTTACTTCTTTAGAAGTTCATTTATCAACCCAAGCTAGTGTTACTAACAGTTATATTTTGGAATTTTATCAAAAATTAGGAGTAAAAAGGGTTGTTTTGGCTAGAGAACTAACTTTTAGCGATATTGTTAGTATTAAAAATAATACTTCTCTTGATTTAGAAGTTTTTATTCACGGAGGTATGTGCATGTCTTATTCAGGTAGGTGTAGTTTATCTAACAATATGTGCGCAAGAGATGCTAACTTAGGATTTTGTGCGCATGCTTGTAGATGGGATTATAAATTACATGAGGGAGATAATAAACTATGCAGTTCTACTTTTAGTTTATCTAGTAAAGACTTAAATGCTTTAAGAACTATTACAAAATTAATAGATATTGGTATTTCTAGTTTTAAAATTGAAGGAAGAATGAAAAGTTTGCATTACATTGCTACAGTTACAAAAGTTTATAGACAACTTATAGATGAATACACAAAATTTGGCTTTATAAAAAACTATAACACTTATGAAAAAGAACTTTTAAAAGCAGAAAATCGTCAAACTTGGGGTGGTTATTTTTTTACTAAGACTACTTCAAATAGTATCATTTACGATTTAAACAGTGAAGAACCTAATCAAATATTTTTAGGAATTGTTAAAAGTTACGATAAAACTACTAAAACGTGTATTATAGAACAAAGAAATTATTTTACAATAACTAGTAAATTAGAACTAATGACTCCTAATGCTTTATATAAAAACATAGGTATTAAAAAAATATATGATTTAACAACTAACGAAAAACTAGATACTGCTAGACATCCAAAACAAATGTTAAAAGTTATTTTTAGCACTAAAAAAGAATTGGAATTAGTACCAAATTCTTTTGTGAGACTATATGTTAACTAATGTTTTTTACTATATCTACTTAGAAAAACCTTATATTGTTAGAGTATTTGTAAAGAAAAGCGCATCTAGATGTAGTATTGTTTTAAAGGATGACATTTTGACTTTCACTGAGCCTTTCATTTTAACCCAAAAAGAAATCACTGACATACTAGATGAGCACATTAGTTCACTATTACTTAAAAGTAATAAACCTAAAAATCCTTTTAGGTTGTGGGGCATTGTTTATAAAATTGAATATATAAATTCAAAAGATTTTTATTATACTATCGAAAATGAACTTGATTTATTAACAGTATACTATAATTTTAATAGAAAGAGTAAGAAAGAAGCATTATTAGAAGTTTTATCTGATGCTACTAAAAAATATATCTCTCTAATAAAAGGTAAATATATAGATATTTTTAAAAACTATAATATTAGATGGAGAGAACCTCAGATTTGCTATGCTAAGACTTTTGCAGGACAGTATACAAAATCTACAGACACCCTAAAAATTAATTTATTGTTAGCACTATTACCTAAAACAAAACTAGAAATAGTTTTAATTCACGAGCATGTTCATACTATAGAGTTAAATCATAGCGCTGCAGGGTTCCATGCTCTATTTGAAAAAATAATACCTAACCATAGAATATACGATAAAAAAATAAGTTTCGATGAATTAGATTTCGATATCGAATAACTAATATTTATCTTGAATTTCTATATTCCTGTCTTATTACATCTATAGAAATGAGTTCATTATTGCGTTTAACAAACCAATAATCAAATCCATTTAATCTTAATGCTTTCTTATTGCCTGCCTTAGCAGCTAAGGTATGCATATCATATACTTCTTCTTTATACAATAACTTTCCGTTTTCTAAAAGTATTGCGGTTATGGGAGAATTTTTTAAATAAAATAACTCACCATTTATAAAAAAATTATTAATAATCATTTCTTCTAAACTTACTTTTAGAGGTTTTATATCTGCAGATGAAGATTCAATATTTGTAATATTAGTAACTACTTTATCTACTCTTTCTTTACCATATTTACAATAATTACTATCTTTTTCTATCATTATATAATTTCTTCCCATCTTTTTAGCTACAGCAGCGGTAGTCATAGTACCACCAAACGGATCTAGTACAGTATCTCCTAAATTTGTACAAATAGCTATTATACGGTAAAGTAATTCTTCAGGCTTTTGGGTAGAGTGAAGTTTATTACCATCACTATCTTTTATTCTTTCATTACCATTACAGACACTTAGTCTCCACACAGAACCTAATTGTTTACGTACTCCCTTGTTATAGTCACTTTGAGAGATAAAATCAATATTTAATTCTTTTGCAGTTTTATAGTTAAAAGTATATTTTGATTTCTCACTTTTAGTAGCCCAAATAAGAGTTTCGTGGCTATTATTTAATCTAGTACCCATAAAGTTAGGTGTTGGATTAGTTTTATGCCATACTACATCGTTTATTATCCAAAATCCTAATCTTTGCATAATGGCTCCTATTGTGTATATACATTGCATACCACCAATTATCCAGATAGAACCGTCTTTTTTTAATATTCTTTTACATTCTTTTAAATAATCGGTAGTAAATTGTTCATAGGCTTCTAATGAATCAAATTTATCCCATTCATCATTTACTCCGTTAAAAACAGTCCCTTCTACTCTTTGTAAGGTACCAGTGGTACGCATCCAATAAGGAGGATCCGCAAATATTAAATCTATACTACTATCTTCTATTTTTTTAAGTTCTAAAAGCGAATCGCCGTTTATGATTATATTTGTTTTCATTTTTTATACTACCTATCTTTCATGTATATTTTGTTTATTCTCTCTTTTAATCGTAGCTCTTCTAATATTATAATTAGAAGGGAATAATTCTTTTCTAAATTCTACATATTTTTGGTCAGCAGAAGTTAATTTTTTCCAATCACTGTCACTAAGTTTTAGCATTGCATTATAAAATTCGTCACTAGTATCTAAAGATGGGATACTTACAGATACACTACCTCTAGATTTTTTGTATGAATAAATATAATTATTTAGTTCATTCCAAGAATCTGTAACTACTAAATGTTCAAAGAGTTCTTCTCCATAAAAAAGGTGTAAAGTTACATCTTCAAATGAATTTTTGGCCATTTCATCGCTATAGTATTTCTTATTTTTAGCCATTGAATCATCTAAAAACTACATTGATGCATCTAAATGTTTTTTTGGGAATCTCCTTTTAACAACTTCTACTTTTTCAATAAAATTTATAAATTGTCCTACTTTTTTTTGTGCTATCATGATCATCACGCATTTTTTGTTCAACTATATAAATATTTTCGTTACCTGCAAATAACTGATCAACACTCAATATTTTATTTTTTTCATTATCTACTATTTTTTTATGATAAGTTTGGAAACCATTTTCTATTAGGTATTCTGTAACTATGTCTTCCATAAAATCCCCAAATTTAATTTCATTGCTTTGTGAAATATTTTGAGCAATTTTTTCATTTACGTTTGTCAAACGGTATAGACCTGTGTAACGAGAAGGATTATTAATAATAGTAGAAAGTAAGTCAATGTATAAGTCAGATCCTACTTTCATTTTTTCATCTAACATTTTTTTAAATTCTTCGTATTTCATATAATCTCCATTCCACTCTTTTTATAAAAGAACACTATAATTATATTTTATCATTTTATACTAACTATTATTTATTAAACACTTACAAACACTTAGTAACTTCAAATATTTCTAAAAGTAAGTACAAAAACATTTTTCAAAAACCTTAAATATATTAATAACTATTTAGATACTAAAATCGCATATATTAACATTAAAATGCATAAAATCTATATTTTATGCTATAATGGTATAGTAAACAAATAATAAAATATATGAAAAGAGGTTTTTATGGCTAAGGCACCTAAAAAAGAATTAACAAAACAAGGATACGAGGATTTAGTTAGAGAGTTATCCTACTTAAAAAATACAAAAATTGAAGAAATACTAGAAGTATTAAACGAAGCTAGAGGTAATGGCGATTTATCAGAAAACGCTGATTATCAAAGAGCTAAAGCTGATGAAGCTGAAACTATGCAAAGAATCACTCAAATTGAAAGTGAACTTATTAATTCTAAAATAGTTGAAAATGATAACACTAACTTTGGTAAAACAATAACTTTTGAAAGAATTGATACAAATGTAGTTAAAAGCTTTAGCTTAAGAGGAGCTGCTGAAACTAATATTTTAAATAATATTATTTCAATAGAAAGTCCTTTAGGTAAGGTTTTAAGAGAAGCTAAAGAAAATGATATTCTTAACGTTTCTAAACCAGATGGTTCAACTTACCAAATTAAAATAATATCTGTTTCTAAATAATGTGTTTATATAAAAAATTTATTCCTTCATTTTACAAAAAAACAATATTTGACATTGATTATGATTTTCTAAAAAAACAAGGTATTACCACCTTGTTTTTTGACCTAGATAATACTATTATTCCTAATAACATTCCTTATATAGATGAAAAAAGTTATCTTTTTTTAAAATCTTTACTTTCTGATTTTAAAATTTTAATATTATCTAATAACTCTGATGAAAGAGTAAAGAAAGCTTCTAAAGATTTTTTATTTGAAAGTTTATGTCATAAACCTTTAATTAAAAAAACTAAAAAAGCACTAAAAAGAGTTAATTCTACACCTAGTTGTACAGCTTCTATAGGAGACCAACTATTTACTGATATATTTGGAGGGTGCAGAGCTAAATTAAAATATAGAATTCTAGTAAGCCCAATAAGAATTTCTAGTGATGCAACGCGTACTACTTTAGGAAGAAAAATTGCTAGTCATTACATGCGTATTATTAAAAAGAAACAAATAGATATTTATAAAGAGAGGTTAGAACAATATGCTCAAACTCTGTAAAGGCTGTGGAGTTTTATTACAAGATAGTTTTAAAGATGAACCTGGATATACAGTATCTTTAAGTATGGATTACTGTTTTAATTGTTTTTCTTTACTCCACTATGGTAAAGATAACTCTAAAAGAGAAATAATTAACAATGTAACAATCAGTAAAAAAAGCGTGATTTTCTTAGTAGTCAATATTTTAGAATTCAACTATCTTTTACAATTTGATTATAAAAGTGTTATAAAAGGTCATAAAACAATTCTTCTTATTAATAAAATTGACTTATTACCTCCAAAAACCAATCTAGATAAATTATCCCAAAATATTTTAAATAAACTAAGTGATGAAAACATAATTGATGTAATATTATTATCAAGTTTAAATAAAAGCGATTTAGATAATTTAGCTTCTTACATTATTTCTTCAAACTATAAAGAAATATCTTTAGTTGGTTTTGAAAATAGTGGGAAAACTACTATATTCAAGTTTTTAACTAGCGATAAATATTCTCTTTCAATTAATAAAAGTGGTTTAACTAAAAACAATGTATCAGGATATTTTGATGATGTACAAGTAACTGATACTGTAGGATTAACTAAAGTAAACAGCGTTTACCAATATTTTAATTATGAAACTTATAAAACACTTATACCACTGCATCAAATTAATCCTAAAATATATCGCTTAAAAAAAGATGAAACCCTTTTTGTTGAAAAGTTGTTTATAATTACTAATTTTCATGAAACGGAACTTAGCTTAGTATTTTTTACAAATAATTATATAATTTTTCATAAAACAAATAAAGATAAAATAACTAATAATATAAATAATGAACTTGTAAAAGGTTTACTAATAGATTCAACTTTTGTAGATAGTAAGTTTTATAAAACAGTTCCTGATATAAAATATGAAATAATGCTTGCGGATGTGGGGCTGCTACATATTCAAAGCCCATTTAGTTTCACTATTAGTCATAACAAAGGACTAAATGTACAATTATACGAGGCACTATTTAAATGATAAGTATAAGAAGAATTAAAAAAGAAGTTAAAAAGAAACTTTCTAGTGATTTAAAACGCTACATTCATATATTGGGAGTTTTAGAACTATCTAAAAAGTTAGCTAAAAAATATAATGTTCCATTGTACAAAATGTCAATTATTAGTTTATTCCACGATTACACTAAAAATGAGAGTATAGAAACTCAATGTTCTTACTTGCCAATAGATATAGTAAATTTATATAAAAATAGACCAAGTGTGTACCATGCATACTCAGCTACTATAATGCTTAAAAAAATATTCAAAATAAGTGATAAAATTATAGTAGATGCAATTAATTCTCATGTACTTGGGAATATAAATATGAGTATATACGCTAAAATATTATTTATAAGTGATGTATCTGAAAAGAACAGAAAATATGAAGGTCCAAAAAAAGTTAGAGAATTAGCATTTATAAATTTAGATAGCGCTCTAGTTACAGCGTTTGAATATAAAATAGAAAATGCAATAAAAAAAGGTAATATAGTAGATAATAACCAAATCCAAGCTTTAGAGTATTACAAAAAACAAATTCAAAATAAGGAGAAAGAAAATGTTAAATAAATTAATTGAAAATTTACAAAATAAGAGTTACAAAATAGGTGAGTTTAAAAACTTATCTAATTTAGAAAAATTAGTATATGTAGTGTTATCTAATCATAGCACTTTTACTGAAGTTAAAAAGATGGTTTATTTAAATGAACTTTTTTATAGTGATATTTTAAAAGTTAACTTAAAAGTAAACTTCCAGAATCAAAAGAAAGAAGCACTAAGTTATGTTTTTAGAGCAGTTTCTTCTAACACTGACATAAACAGTATATCAAGTAATTTAAATAGTTTACTTTTAAGTGATAAAAATGCATTACTTGCTATTTTAAAAGAAGCTCCATTTTTAGGAGAAGTTACCCTAAACCATTTGAAAATGTTTTTATTAAATGTAAGACCTTCTAAATTACCAAGTTACGTAGTTTCATTACTAAACAGTTATAATATAGTTTATAACAGTTCTAAACAATATATTGACTTTTTAAGCAGCAATTTAGATAACGCTCAATTATTAGATTTCTATTTGTATGCTTGGTTTGATAGTTTTGATAAAGAATTCAGTGTTAAACATAGCACCTCTAGTAATATTCTTTTTATTAAAAAACTATTAGAAAGTAAAAAAGTAGAAGATATTAAAATTTATGATTTTGAACAAAAAGCTTCTTTTTATGATTACTTTGTAGTCGGTACAGTGAATCCTAAACAAGGAAGAGCAGTTTTAGCTAAAATAAAAGAAGAAAAAATCAGCATTAGAGGAATCGAAGCTCAAGAAGATTGGTATTTAATCGATATGTTTGATGTTATTATTCATTTATTTTCTCCAGAAGCTAGAAAATATTATGATTTTGACTCTAGACTTCTAGGTACTAAACAAATATAAAAAATCTTTATTTTAAATAAACTCAAAAAAAGAAATAATAATCTATTATTAAATTAGTTTTTTATTCTTTTATCATACTATATAGTTAAAAAAAACATATTTAAGTATTATTTTAATATTATTTTTAAAAATAATATATAATAGTATTGTTTTATTAAAACAACAAATACTTTACTATCTCTTTTTTATAAAGTGAAAAAAAGGAAATGTTACTATCTAAAATGCAAAATTATTTTGGGGGGTACTATTGTTATGGGTGTTCTAATCGAGCTTAAAGATATTACTAAAGAATTTAATGGTCAAGTAGTTTTAAGGGGTATTAACTTACAAATTGAAGAAAATGAATTCGTTACATTGCTTGGGCCATCTGGTTGTGGAAAGACTACTACTTTACGCATTATCGGTGGATTTGAGACTCCGTCTAGTGGTGAAGTTTTACTAAATGGTAAAGATTTGACGCATTTACCTGCTTATAAGCGACCTACAAACACTGTTTTCCAAAGGTATGCTTTGTTTCCTCATTTGAATGTGTTTGAAAATGTGGCTTTTGGCTTAAGAGTTAAAGGCGATAAAAAAGTAGATGCTAAACAACAAATAAAAAATATTAATACTAAATATGATCATTTAATAAAAAATGCTTCTGATAATGAAACTATAAAACTACTAAAAAAAGAACAAAAAGAAGAAATAAGCAGTGCTACTAATTCTAATTCATATAAAAGAGGGCTTATTAAAGATTTACAAAAAGGATTAACTGCTTTAGATACTAAATACGCAAGTGATAAACAAAACTTACTAAAAGAATATGATTTATTAGATAAAGAGAGCCCATCATATTCTACTGAGTATCAGCATCTTGAAGATTTATATGATTTACAACTTAGTACCTATAATAACTCTTACGATAGTGAAGTTGAAAAAATAAACAAGATAAAAGATACATTATTAACTAGAAGAGAAAAAGAAGAAGCTTTAACTAAGAAAGTTAATAAATATTTAAATATGGTTGGCTTAAAAGGATATGAAACTAGAAGTATAAATAAGTTATCAGGCGGACAGATGCAAAGGGTAGCTATAGCTAGAGCTCTTATTAATGAACCACAAGTGTTACTTCTTGATGAACCTTTAGCAGCTCTTGATTTAAAATTACGTCAAGAGATGCAATATGAATTAAAGGAATTACAAAGAAATGCAGGTATTACTTTCATTTATGTTACTCACGACCAAGAAGAAGCACTCACTATGAGTGATAAGATAGTAGTTATGAACAATGGCGAAATCCAGCAAATAGGAACTCCTGAGAGTATTTATAATGAACCTGTTAATACTTTTGTAGCTAATTTTATAGGTGAATCTAATATAATTGAAGGAATTATGAAAGATGATAATTTAGTCAACTTTGATAATAAAGATTATGTTTGTGTTGATAAAGGATTTGGTAAAAATGAGAAAGTTGATGTTGTAATAAGACCTGAAGATATAGATATTGTTTCTTATGATGAGGGTTTACTAAACGGGGTTGTAGATAGTGTAGCGTTCAAAGGAGTTCATTACGAAATTGATGTAGTTACTGAAAAAAGAACTTTTACAATTCATACTACTGATTATCATAAAATAAGGGATAAGGTTGGTATCAAATTTAATAAAGAAGATATCCATGTGATGGAAAAATGGACTTAGGAAATAGAAATGATTCAATCGTTATTCTAAAAAAGCCTAAAAAGAAAAGCAATTTATTTAACATCTTAATTGGAGTTCCATATTTTTTTATATTAGGTTTTTTAATTTTAATTCCAATGGTTTTGCTTATTGTATATAGTTTTAGTAAAACTAGTGACACTGGATTTAATTTTAGTTTTACTTTTGACCACTATTATAATTTATTTTCGAACAAAACTATTCTTTTGTCTATTTTAAAAAGTATATATTTAGCTTTAATATCTACATCTATAGTTTTAGTTATATCCTATCCAGTAGCTTATATCATTTCAAGACAAAAGATAAATGTTCAAAGACTCTTAATATTATTAGTAAACGCACCTATGTGGATTAATATGTTATTAAAGTTGCTATCTATAAAACAGCTTTTTTCAATGTTAGACCCATCATTTAGTGGAAGCGAAGCAGGAGTTATATTTGGAATGGTGTATATGTACTTACCATTTATGATAATACCTATATATACGGTACTATCTAAATTAGATTATAGTTTATACGAGGGTTCTTATGATTTAGGTGCATCTAAATTTCAAACTATTATAAAAGTAATATTACCACTAAGTATTAGTGGAATTTTAGGTGGAATAGTTATGGTTTTCTTGCCAGTAGCTACTACTATAACTGTTGGTAAAATATTAGGTCATAATTCTTATTTAATTGGCAATATTATCGAAGAAGCAATTAAAAAAAGGATGAACGGAGGATATGGGTTTGGTGCTGCGATTAGTTTATTCTTAGCACTAATAATGATATTGATGGTATTTTTTACTAGGAAATTAGATAAATTTGGGGTGATTAAAGATGAAGCCAAATAAGATATCTCAAAGTGTTAGTTATGTTTTTATAGGTCTTTTGTTGCTATTTATTTACGCTCCTATTATTAGTTTAATGGTATTTAGTTTTAATGATTCAAGAAGCGCAGTAAACTGGAGTGGGTTTACTCTTGATAATTATATTAATATATTCATAAAAGATGATATTAGACAAATTATTATTACAACGTTTATTGTAGCTATAGCGAGTACTGTTTCTAGTGTAGTTATTGGGACACTTGCTAGTATAACGCTAGCATCATTAGGGCGTAAATTAAGGAATACTATATTTAGTGTAAATGATTTACCTATAGTAAACCCTGATATAGTAACCGCGATTTGTTTATTTTTATTGTTCGGTGCGTTTCACATAAGAAGCGAGATGGGATATTTAAATATGATATTAGCACATATAGCTTTTTCAGTCCCTTATGTATTAATATCTGTATATCCAAAAGTAATTAGCTTAGATTCAAATATTAGTGAAGCAGCTAAAGATTTGGGTGCTAATAACTTTCAAACTTTGTTTAAAGTTATATTACCTCAAATTAAAGATGCTATAATAGCTTCTGCTGCGATAGCATTTACGATGAGTTTTGATGATTTTGTTATAAGTTGGTTTAGTGTAGGGGACAGTGGACTACAAAATATAAGTATATATTTGTATACTTTGAAAAGAGGGGTAGACCCTGCAATCAATGCTCTAACTACAATTATGATAGTTGGCATTGCGATAATAGTTGGTTTTAATTATATAAAAAATAAAAAGAAAAATAAAGGAGTAGTTTAAAATGAAAAAAAGAAAAATGGTGTTTGTATTTTTATTAATGGTGGTAGTTAGTGTACTTATTAGTTCTTGTAATAGGGTTACTTTAAAAGTGTTTTTACCAACTGAATACATTAGTTTAGATTTAGTTAAAAGTTTTGAAAAAGAATATGGGGTTAAAGTTAATGTTATCACTTTTGAATCTAATGAACTTGCGATACCTATGATTGAAAATGGTTCATATGATGTAGTAATACCTAGCGATTACGCGATAGAAGAATTAGCGAGTAAGAATTTATTTGATGAAATAGATTGGAGTTTGATAGACACTAAAAAAAGTGAACTAAGTACTAATTTGTTAACAGCAGTTAATAAATTAAATGAAGGAGATAATGGATTTGATTTATTAAAATATAGCGTTCCTTATTTCTTTGGAAATATTGGTATTTTATATGATACTACAAAAACTATCAGTTACTCTTCTAATTCAAAAACTGCTAAAGAGGTATTAGAATTAGAAGGATGGAACGCTTTGTCTTATTCAAGTCCGTCTTCTAAAGTATCAATTTATGATTCCACAAGGGATATGTATATGATTGCTTTAAAGAAACTTTATGCTGATAATCCTCAAAATTTATCAGTCAATAATCCTACAGTAGAAGATATAAATAACGCTACAACTTGGCTTAAGGGTTTAAGTAATAATCCAAACGTTAACATTATCACAGATGAAATACTTGACGATATGGCAGTGTCTAATAAAACTAAGTACGCTTATAGTATAGCATATAGCGGAGATGCAATTTATTTAATGGATGGTAATGAAAATCTTGATTATTATGTACCAGAAAGCGGAACAAATGTTTTTATTGATGCAATGTGTGTTCCTAAAAATGCTGCTAATAAAGACTTAGCCTATAAATTTATTAATTTCTTTTTAGATAAAGACAACCAATACTCTAATAGCAGCGAATGTGGATACACAAGTGTTGTACAAAGTGTTATTGAAGATATTATAAAAGATGAAGTATATAAAGAAAGTTCATATAATATTATAGTTAAAAATAACGATGAAGTTTACAGATATAATGAAGAATTAAAAAACATTATGGATAATGAATGGATTAAAATAAAAGGATAAATTTGTAATAAATATTACTAAGTATAGCATAAAGTGTCTAAACACTTGACAATTTGTTAAAAAAATGTAAACATATATAGTATAGCTTTAAAAGGAGGTACTTAAATATAAGTACGGCTAGAGAAGTAATAAAAGTATTTTTATTAGTTTTAGTGGTTATTAAATTAACAAAATTTGTTTTTTTATAGCATTTAAGCTAAATCCAGTTTATTTCATCACATTAGGTATATTTTTATACCTAATGTGATTATACTATAAAAAATGATAGGAGGATTATGTTTCAAATTAGGTATAAATATGTTAGCGAAATTGATTATGAAAAATTGATGTCTCTAAAATATAAAAAATTTTATAAACTAAGAAAACAACGTCTAATATTTAGGTTTATTTTATTTATTGTTTCGTTATTTTTTAGGTTTAGAGCTAGAATTTATTCTGTTTCAATGGAAAAATTAAAACATCCTTGTTTTATACTTATGAACCATAACTCAACAATTGATTTCCCTATTCTCTTTCTTAGTATGGATACTTTCAATATAGCTCCTATAACTACAGTTGAAGCATTTTGTGGAAATAAATTTCAAAATAGGCTAGTGACCGCTATCCCTAAAAGGAGATATGTAAGTGAGCCTAATTTACTTCGTGATATCAAGTATTGTTTTGATAACTTGAATCAAGATGTTGCGATTTTTCCTGAATCTAAGTTTTCATTAATTGGATCTACTGAAAAAATACCTCTATCAATCGGAAAATTAATAAAACATTTCAAAAAGCCGGTTATTGTAGTTTCTTCAAACGGAGCGCACCTAAGACAACCTTTTTGGAATAGAGGTTTAAAAAGAAAAGTTCCTGTTAATGCAGTAGCGACTATTGCGCTTAGCGAGAAAGACGTAAAAAACTACAGCGTTGAGGAAATAGTTAATATTACTACAGAGTACTTAAATTATGATGATTACGAATATCAAAAAGCTGAAAATATATCAATAAATGAGCCATATCGAGCTTTAGGATTACATAGTGTACTATATAAATGCCCCGTTTGTGGTTGTGAGACTACTAGAAGCTTAAAGGATAAAGTATTTTGTACTGACTGCACCGCAACTTTTAAGCTCAACACTAATGGAAGTTTGAGTTTAATTAATGACCCGGATTATCCAATTGATAGTATCAAAAAATGGTATAAATGGATTAGAAAAACTTTAGAAGATGAAATTGATGATCATTATTATTTTGATGAACAAGTGTATATAGAAGTAATGATTGTTCAAAAAGGCTGGTATGGCATGGGTCATGGGAAAGTAGTACACAATAAAAATGGCTGGAAACTTTTCGATAGCGAAGAAAACTTACTTTTGCATAACACTGTAGCAGCGAATATGTCACTTCATATTGAATTTGACTTCGCAAATAAGGGAGATTGCATAGTATTATCAAATGCTAGGTACTCATATTATTGTTTCTTTGATAATTCTAAGATATCTGTAACTAAATGTATGCTAATAACTGAAATCTTGTATGAAAGACAAAATTTAAAATCTTAAAATAAATTTTAAATATGGCTTATTATTGCGATTATATTAAATATTAATTATTACTATATTTTTAAAATATTATTATTATTTTTTATAAATTTTTATTTCAAATATTCTTTATACATAAATCACTATTTTAGGTAGCATTGTTGTTAATCTTCACAAAAAATGACACATAATAACCTATATTAGAACTTTTTTTCTCACAAATTCTTTTTATGCACCGAATTTTTGCAATTTTTAGAATTAATAATTAGTTCTATGATATAATAGATGTATATATTATTTGTAAGGTTTATTTTTTTTAATATTTATAATGAGTTATTAAGATAATAGGAGAAAAGAATGTCTATGGAGAGAGCTAAATGCACTAAATGTGGTGCAATCGTATTGGTTAATGAAAAACTGCTTGAAGTAACTTGCCAAAAATGTGGTACTGTTTTAAGTGTTGATGCTGCTATTAAGAACTATTATGATTCAATCAATCAAAATAATTCTTTTAAGAATTCCCAAAATGATAACTTAAACAATAGGGCTGATGAATTTAAAAGAAATATAAGTAAGAAAATAGTAGAAGTTGAAAAAGTTCTTTCTAATCAAGAAGATTTTTCAGATATAAAAATGTTTATGTATTCGTACAACGGATCTTGTAAGCCTATACTTCAAGATTATAATCATACTGCTAATGAGATTATTAAAAAAATAGAACTATTTAGAAAACTAAAAAGTGAAATTGGATATTACGACGATAAGAGCGATAAATATATTATCACCCAGGCTTCTAGTACTGACTTAATTGCTTTAGAAGACATAATAGTATTTTTTAGAACTTGTAATATTAAAAGATTAGTGGAAGAATTTTATAAAGATAACGTTATATTATTTTGTAAAAATGATAAAACGATAGATTGCATAGTAGATAACAATACTATATACTATTACAAAGGTGATGGTGATTTAGTAAAAATTGATGAATCTCCATGTGAACATATGTGGGAAGGCTATTTATATTTTAATACAGGTTACACCCATATCGATGAAATTGGTAAAGGCACCTATTTTGATAAGTTTTGTGATAAAAAAGAATTTTACGGGGATAAACACAATATAGATAACTTAATTGTCTATACTCATAATGAAGCTAGAAGACTTCTTGAAAATAGAAAATCAAAAATTCAAAAAGAAGACAACATACTTTCTAAACAAAAGAAAGACATAATCACTAAAAACACTTTTGAACTTATACTATGTTTATTAGGTTTTAGTTTTATTATTTCTCTAATTTCAAAACTTAAAGTCCGTACTATTGTGCTTAGCGCTTCTGCTTTACTTTTTATTATCTTGATGCTTGCGTTTAATTTAGCACCTTTAGAAAATTCTACAACTATTATCCTTAATTTAGTTTTTATATTTTTGTATGTTGCTTTTTATTATACTTACTCATTTCCATTTATTAAGAAAAATATTAAATCTTTAGCTTCATAAAAATTATTAATAATTACCTATTTATTAATAATTTAATAACTATTTTTACAAAAGTATGATTATTTTAAATATTCATACTTTTCTTTAAGGTCATTATATAATAAATATGGTAAAATATAACTATGAAACAAATAATTATAAGAGATAATTTAATAACTAATTTATACCAATTTGACCTTCTAAAAGATAATTTTTTAATATCTATCGAAAAAAGTGAAGATTTTGATACTTTTACTGATTTAGTAGCTAAACTTGATAGTATTGATTCTTTTATAAAAAAACATTTATACGAATTTGATTTGCACAGAATATCTTTTTTAGATAGAGCTATTATTAGATTAGCAACTTATGATTTAATGTATACTACTAAAGAAAAAGGTTTTATAATTACTGAAGCTTTAGAACTAACTAAGGAATATAGTGATATCGATGATAAACAAAGAAAATTTAACCATCGTTTGCTTGATAATATCGCTGCCTCAGTTTCAAGAGGAAAAAAAGATGAATAGTTTATTTGATTTTAATGATGAAGATACATCTTCTTCCGCTTTTAGCGTAACTGCCCTTAATAACTATATTAAGTCAGTTTTAGAAACTAACCCAATGCTTCTTAACATAACTTTAAAAGGTGAGATTTCAAATTTTAAAAAACACTACACAGGTCATTTATATTTTAGTTTAAAAGATGAAACTTCTTCTATTAACTGTACTATGTGGGTAAGTATGGCGTCCAAATTAGGTAATTACTCGCCTAAAGAAGGCGACAAGGTTGAAATAAAAGGGAAAATTGGATTATATGTCCAAGGCGGAAGTTACAGCGTAAACGTTACTTCTATGAAATTAGATGGTTTAGGTGATTTATATGGTAAATATTTACTTCTAATCGAAGAATATAAAAATAAAGGGTACTTTGATTTAGAAAGAAAAAGAGAACTCCCTAAATTTCCTTTGCGTATTGGAGTCATTACTTCTAGCACTGGTGCGGTAAGAGAAGATATAATAAAAACTATAAATAGGCGTTATAGACTTACAGAAGTACTTTTATACCAAAGCGTAGTTCAAGGACCAGATGCTAAAAAAAGCATAAGTGATAATATTATAAGAGCTAATAAAGAAGGTTTAGTAGATGTGCTTATTGTCGGTAGAGGCGGTGGAAGTATTGAAGATTTATGGGCTTTTAATGAACCTATTGTAATAGAAGCTATTTATAACTCTAAAATTCCTATTATCACTGCTATTGGGCACGGAACAGATAAAACTATATCTGATATGGTAGGCGATAAGGAAGCTCCTACTCCTACTGCTGCTGCTGAGTTAGCTACACCTAATATGATAAATTTATTATCTTCAATCGATGAATTTAAACAAAAAATAGTCAAAAACTATAACGCGAAAGTAGATAATTATCTAAATACTGTTATATCAATTACTAAAAATTTAGATTTACTCTCCCCTGCTAATAGGATAAACAATGACTTAAAAAATTTAGATAGTTTGAATAAAAGATTATCCTTATTATTTAGTGGGTTGCTTGAACAAAAAATGCTTAAAGTGAAGTTATTAACAAACTCATTAGTATCGCCTTCTTATAAAATAAGCATTTTAGAAAAAAACTTAAGTTCTCTTAACTCTAATTTAAAAAATAACTATAATAATATATTTAATAATAAAAACTATCATTATGAGGTACTTATCTCAAAACTCATTAGTTTAAATCCATTATCTATATTATCAAGAGGGTTCAGTATTTCTTACAATAATGGCTCAATAGTTAAAAAACTTAAAGATGTATCTATAGGTGATACTGTTAAAATAGAACTTATAGATGGTGATGTTAGTACAAAAGTAATAGAAAAAAATAAAAAATAAAAAAGGAGAAACATATGGAAAAAAGTTTTGAAGAATTGCTTCGTGATTTAGAAAAAATAGTTAAAGACTTAGAAAATAAAGAATTGCCTTTAGAAGAATCTATTAAAAAATATAAAGCTGGTTTAGAATTATCTAATAAATTAACTGCTGCACTTACTAGTGCTAAAGAATTAGTTATTAAAGAAGTATAAAAAAGGTATTTAGTTTTGGAAGATTTTACAAAATTCAAAGATCCCTTATTTATTAAAACATTTAATGTAAAATCATTAAATGTTTTAAGTGTACAAATAAGAGATTATTTGGTAAAAAATATATTATTATACGGTGGACACTTAAGTTCTAATTTAGGTGTTGTTGACTTAAGTATTGCTTTATACTATTCTTTTGATCATTCAAAAGATATTTTTTTATTTGATACAGGACACCAGTGTTACACTTCTAAAATACTTTCAGGAAGAAATGATTTTGAAAACTTTAGAACTATTAAAGGTCTTTCTGGGTTCCCTAGTCCAAAAGAAGATCCTTCCGACCAATTTATAACAGGTCATGCGGGCAGTATATTAGCAGCCCAAAACGGATATTTAATTGATGATAAAAACAACAATCTAAAAAGAGAAGTCATAAGTGTCATCGGTGATGCTAGCATCATAAATGGGATGGCTTTTGAAGGGTTAAATATACTTTCAGGGCGTAAAGATTTAAAAGGGATTATTATTTTAAATGATAACAATATGGGAATATCTAAAACTGTATCTGGTTTTAGTTTCTTGCTTATGAAACTACGTGGAAGTGCAGAGTATCGTTTTATAAAACGTCTAATACCAGGATTTATAAGAAATATATTTAAACATTTAGCTATAAAAAATAATCTGTTTGAAGACTTAGGATTTGCGTATATTGGTCCTTTTGATGGACACAATCTAAAAGATTTAATTAAGGCTTTTAATTTAGCAAAAAAATATAAAAAAAGTGTAGTTATCCATGTATTAACTAAAAAGGGTTATGGCTACCAAAACGCATCTACAGATCCAGAAAAATATCATGGTATTTCTAAAACCACTTTAAGTAAAGAATATATTACTTTTAGTGATGGAATTGCTAGAATAATTACTATGCTTAACACTAATGAAAATCCTATTTACGTGGTGAGCTCTGGGATGTCATATTCTAGCGGATTTAAAAATTACAGTATCAATAATAAGAACTATTTTATAGATACAGGAATAGCAGAAGAACTAAGTGCCACTTTAGCTAGTGTTCTAGCTACTAAAAAAAGAGTATTTTTATCATATTATAGTGTCTTTAGTCAAAGAGCTTACGATCAAATATTAAATGATATAGCTCTAAATAACTCTCATTTAGTTATTGGCTTAGATAGAGCTGGGCTAGTACCGGGAGATGGTAAAACCCATCAAGGAATTTTCGATATTGGAATGTTTAGTGCCTTACCAAACGTTATTATTACTTCTCCGTATGATTTGAATGAAGCCTATAATATTATTTCATCTGCTTTTAATTTCAAAAAAATAACTGTAGTAAGATACCCAAAAGATGTAACTTTAAATGAAAACGTAAGTCTAGATAATAATTTTAGTTTTAATTGGAGTATATTTCAAGATAGTGACAATCCTAGTATAGTTATTATTTCTTATGGTAAATCTCTTGATATGATTAAAGAAGTCGTTACCTCTAATAATATAAACGCGCTTATAATAAATGCAAGAATCATTTGGCCACTTGACAAAAGAATGCTATATTATTTGCATGAGATTAAAAAGAAAGTAATTGTATATGAAGAACAATATTGTAACGTTAACTTATATACTTTAATTTGTGAGTATTTAATCAAAGAAAAATTATATCTTGATTTAATAGCTCTTAATATAAAAGATTACGATATCCCTAGTGCTACTAAAGATGAGATGCTAGAATATTTGCATCTTGATAAAAAAAGTTTATTAGAAGTTATTAAAAATAACTTAAATTAAAAGAATGAGGAAATATATATGTTAAAAAAACTAATAGTTAAAAATTTTGCTTTAATAGATGATTTAGAAATAGAGTTCTATCACGGACTAAATGTGTTAACAGGTGAAACAGGAAGCGGTAAAAGTATACTAATGGAATCACTTAATTTACTTTTTGGTGCGAGGGCTGATTCTTGTTTTATTAGAGATAACACTAAAAGTGCGGTAGTTAGTGCTTGTTTTGAATTAGATGATAATACTTCATTATATTTTAATAACAAAAAAGAAATAACTATTTTTCGTGAAATAGATAATAAAAATGGGAATATTATAAAACTTGATAATGAATCTATAAGTCTAAACAAACTACGTGAGTATTCCCGCTATCTAGGTTCATTTTTTAGTCAAGATGATTCGCACATTGCTCTTGATAATGATAATTTAATAAGCTACATAGATAAAATGGATTATGCTAATCAAAATGCTATCATAAATGATTACCTTCTAACTAGGAATGATTATTATAATTTGAAAAAGAAATATGAAAGTTTATTAGAAAAGAAAAATATTACACTTTCTTATGAAGAAAAATATAAAGAACAATTAAAAGAGTTGACAGCTTTTAATGTAACTATAGACGAAGATATATCTCTAAAAGAACTAATTTTAAAAATATCACATTTAGACAAAATTAAATCTTCTCTTTTAGAGGTGTCTTCAATTTGTGATAATGAATATTTTAGTA
>JAITXV010000026.1 GCA_031284605.1 Acholeplasmatales bacterium
TAAATGTGTAATCATATTGCATAGTACTTCCTCTTGAAGGTTCTGCTATACTAGGTAAATCTCCATATTCTAAATTAAAAGTACCTAAAACTGAAGTATCATAATCTAAAAATGTAATAGTGTATAATCTAATTTCACTGCTGTATACTGCAGTGTATACAGCATCTCCAACTACATTAATAATTACATTATCCCAACCAATAAAAGTATAAATAGCAGTATTAGTATTTTCTTTAACTGGTTCTAAACCACTATATACAGGGAATGTGCCATACTCAACTTCACTTGCTTGTAAAATACTACCATCATCATTAACAAATGTAATAGTGTAAGTTCTAACTGTTACGCTAAATGTAGCAGTATACTCTGCATCTCCTGTAACATTAACAACGCTAGGACTCCAGCCGCTAAAAGTATAAGCTTCTGAGATACTAAGAGGGTCTTTAGTAGGAGTAGTACCACTATATACAGGAAGTGTGCCATATTCAACTTCACTTACTTGTAAAATACTACCATCATAGTTTTTAAAAGATATAGAATATTTTCTTGCAACAATTTCAAATACTGCAGTGTATGAAGCTTCTTCTGTTACTGTTTTTATACTAGGATTCCAGCCACTAAATACATAATCAAATTCTACTGTACTTTCTTTAGTAGGAGTAACACCGCTATATACAGGTAAACTTCCATATTCAAAATTAGAACTTTCTAATAAAGTTCCTGCATTATAAAATTTAACCTCATAAGATATTTTAGTATTAGAATATGTAGCAGTATATACTGCATTACCACTTACGCTAACAACTACATTATCCCAACCGCTAAAATTATAAGTATATTCATTAGTTTGTGGTTTTGTAGGAGTAACACCACTATATACAGGTAAACTTCCATATTCTATTAAATTTTCTTGTAAAATACTACCATCATAATTTTTAAATACTATATCGTATTTTCTTTTAGAACTTGTAAATACTGCATTAAAAGTAGTATCTTCATTGATACTAGTTAATGGTTTATCCCACCCAGCAAATGTATACTCATTTTCTATTGTTGCTTGTTTTACAGGCAATGCTTTATCGTATACAGCATCAGTACCTTTTTTTAATGAATAAGCGTATAATTCACTTCCATCATAATTTAGAAACTTAACACTTACTTTTTGTTTTGTTGTACAACTTGCAAGTATAATTGTAACAAAACATATACTTAATATTGCACATAACACCTTAATTGTTTTTTTCATTTGTTTTACCTTCCTTTTTTAAATATTGTATGAATTTAATTTATTTTCTACTTCTATACTAGAAGTTAATAACATAGCATCTTTAAATACTGCTTCTGTGTTGAACATATAAAGAGATACTCCAAATTGTTCTTCACTAAATATATCATCTATTTGTTTAACTATATTGCCATCTGAAATAAAATATATCTTATTGTTAAATCTTAACATACCCAAAGTTTTATAGTTCATATAGTAGTCTACATTTCCAATTCCGAAGTTAGAGCCTACCGCACTCCAATCCCACTGTCCTGTTGTATTTTTTATTACATAGTTTCCTGTTTTGTTGGAATAATTATTTAAAGCATCAATGTAATAGAATAATGATTTATTTACACTTTTAATTGAAAATCCTATTTTAGGATATAATTCACGATTTAGAGCACCTAATGCATTTATTTTAATTTCTACATAAAAGTCTCCACCACTTATATTTTTATACCAAATACTTTGATCACCTAAAGCTATATTCTTTACTATTATACCACCGCTATCAAAATTAAATCCAGAAGTGTATGCATAAATATTGTTATCTCCAAGAATGCTATTTCCTTCACTTCTTGTTATGCCTAATGCTTGAAGGGTAGCTTTAGTCCATAATGCATATCCTTCAAAATTGAAATGTAAACCTTCTTGTAAAAACTGACCAACAGCATTACCAGCTGCACTTCCAAATATACTATCTATATCAATATATTCTAAATTATTGTTATTTTGAGAATAATCTTTAATATTATTATTAACAGTTTGATATTTTGTATAGTTTCCAGGAGCAAAGTTGTTTATGTTCATTGCGTAATAATATATTTTCATATTTGGTAATTTTTCTAAGTATGAAGCATATAATGCTTTAATATCAGATATTGTTTTAGCAGAAGACTTTCCACCATTTATATCATTAACTCCAATATGGATTAAAAGAGCAGAAGGGTTATAAGCTTTTGTTATAGCGTTAACCATATCTGCACTATCCCAATATTCTGTTTTAGTTCCTCCTACTGCTATATTAGCAGATTCTGTACCAAAAGCATAAAAATAATCTTTCCAAAAACAGGTATCTACATAAGAATCACCTGTAAATAAATTATCTATTTCTAAGGGTGCTTTATTATAAGTGTTTAAAATTGATTGTTCACTAGTTAATTCATACTTAGTAACTTTTATTAAAGTATTAAAAGATACAATTCCAAAATATGCGTTTTCAAATCCAATATTTTTAGGGCTACATAATCTGTAAACTTCAACACCATTACAATAAAGTAAAAACAACTCTTCATATCTGTAGATTGCTAATTCAACACTATTATTTCCCTGGTAAGAGTTAGGAGAAGTAATAACATTTTTGTTAGTAAATTCAGTCCAATTTCCATAGTATGCATTAGTATTTTTTAAAACATAACCAATTTTAGTTCCTATAAAACTTCCATTATTAACTGCAGCATCTATATAGAAGAAGAACCCTTCATTAGATGGAGTAGTTACATTCAACCCAAACTTAGGAGCACTCTCATTATTAGAAACGCTTAAAGCTGTAAACGAAGCTCTCGCAAGTAAGTTTTTAGAATTATCTTTATACATATAAATATTGTTATCTCCAGAAGCACTAGTTAAAGTAATACTTTTATTTTCTGTGAAGTCATCATTATCTAAATTCCAATTTCCTTTTACACTTAAATTGTTAGTATTTCCCCAAGTAGCACCATATTGATAATATGGTGAATGGGTAAATAAATTACTTTCTTTATTATAAATGTAAGTATAGCATAAAGATTCGTTTGTATCAAAATCGTCATATCCTTTAGTTTGAGACAATCCAGAACTTGTTTTGTTGGTATTCGATACATATAAACCTAATTCTTCAGTTAATCCGTTTATTTCGGTATTTGGAATATTAATTTCTATTTGATATACACTAATACTTCCATCTTTAGCTAATAATGAAGTATTTATTAAAATATTATTAGTATCATATAAAAAATATGTATTAGTTAAATATTTGTTTATTGTATATAATCCATCAGCAGTTACTTTTATTTTTAATGTGCCGTCTTTAATGCCTTTAAAATGATAAAAAGATGAAATAGTTAATTCTATACTATCAGAATTAGTAATACTGTTTTTAAGTACTATATCGTCGTCATTAACTATAACCTTACATAGTACATAATTGGTATATTTTTCTAAATACCAATAAGAAGTACTGTTATTAGTTCCTACTTTATTTAAAACTGTTAGAGTTGTTTCTTCAATACTAGACAGTTTAGGTGTAACGTGAATGTTTAGCGATACACTTTTAGTTATATCTAGGTATTTGTAGGATGCTGTAACATTTTCTAAGTTACTACTTACAGTTGTAACAGAAAATGTTAAATAAGAAGTTACATCTTCTTTAGTTATTTGTTCATCTATATTATTTTTAAAATGTGCTAATATTTGTGCTCCAGTTATATCAAAACTATCTCCTTCTATATATTCATATTTATTAGGTAGTTTTTGTACTTCTAAACTATCAAGAAAAAGGATTTTTTCTTCTTTTTTACAAGATACTAAAACAGTACCGCAAAGTAAAATAAGCACTAATATTATTAAATTTTTAATTCTTGATATTTTAACTCTCATATTTATCCGTAACCTCACTACATTATCGTTAATGCTATTATATCACATTTTTAATTATTGTTATTAAAACGCTTACATTTTGAGTAACTATTCACCAAGAAAAAAACTTGAGCGTTAAATTAATTAATTTTTATAGATTATGTTATAATATTTATATGGGAAAAATTATTTATCCAAATTGGGTTTCAAAGTACATAGAAAGGGGAAAAGTAGTTAGATTAGTTAATAATCACTACTATTTATATCGTGTTACTAGTATTTATGATAAAGAGAAAAAAAGACCTAGAGGTATAAGTTATTACCTTGGCTATATTACTCCAACGGGTTTAATTCCATTTGATGATGTATTTGTTTATGAATACGGATATTCTAAGGTGATGTGGATGAAATCTGAAAAATTATTAGAAAGAATTATTGGTGACTTAGGAGAAGCTTTAGGTAATAACATCTTAAAACAACTAATATTTAGATATTCTAAAAGATCCTATTTTAAAATAGACATCAAAAGTTTTAGCCAATGTATTTCTAATTATAGTAGAGATTTTGAAATTATTCACGATGAAGTAAGTCATAATGATGTATTAACTGAATCTTTAAAATCGATTTGTTTAGTTGGTTTTAGAGGACAAATAGCCTTAAGCAAATTTAGTGATGAGGAGATTAACACTTTAAATATTTTGAATATTAATCTTAAAGAATTTTGTAATATAGGAGATATTAAACTATGGAATTAAATGGAAAACAACATATAATTAAAAATTATCTACTTAAAAACCCTCTTTATTTTGATAAAATAACTGCTGTAGCTCTTAATGAAAAAGATGAAGAAATCAATAGACTCAAAGAAGAAATAAGAAAAAAAGATGAAATAATAAAAAAGCAAAACGAGAAGTTTATTGAAGAAAAAAAGAAAGATGAAGAAAAATATAATAATATTAAAAAAGAAAGAGATAAGTATAAACCTTATTACGATGCTGCTATGGCTAATTATAAAGAAAAATATATTAAACCAACATCACAAACTAGTAGTTTACCACCTTCTAAGGACGACCATAATATCAGTGACGTTGAAAGAATAAAGATTTTTGGTTGTAAAGATAAATCAGATAAACCAAAAGGTGGTCAAAAGAATCACAAATTTTATATGGCTAATACTGATAATATGGTTTTTGATAGTGAAGTAATTCATAAAAAGATGTTTGACGATAATAATAACCCAATTATTTACGATGATAAATCATTTAAAGTTGTATATGAAAAAAGCGTTAAAGTAGTAACAAATACAGTAAAGCACATTTATTATATAGGTCATACCATAGAAGGTAAAACATATAATAATGGCTTAATTTTAACTGATGGTATTAATCAAATTAGATATGATGATACCGTTAATCAGTTAGTTACTACTATAAATCATATAGGATTAGTTCCATACTTGCGTACTAAAGAAATAATAACTAAAATAACAAATAATAATATTAATTTATGCGTTTCTAGCATTACTAATATTATAAGAAATGCTGGTGATTTATTAGATGCTAATAGAGCCGCTATTTTAAATAGTATCAAAACTTCAAAAAACCCTATCCATATTGATGAAACTATGAGTGTTGTTAATGGTCAAAAACAATGGGTAGTTTCATTTGGCATAGATGGCAATATCTTATTTTTTACCCATCCAAAAGGTAAGAAAATTTCAGAAGAATTAGATGCTATTCTAAAATCATTCCCTTCGGGGAGAGTTCTTGTCCATGATCACTTTAAGTATTATTATAGTTATAACAACTTTCTACACCAGGAATGCAACGCACATATAATAAGATATTTAAAGGGAGCCTATTATAATTATAATAATCAAGCTTCAAAAGAATTAATTGATTTGTTCAAAACAGCAATTCATGAAAAAAATATTTTAAATAAAAGTATGTCTTACGAAGAAGTTAAATATTATAAGGAAGAAGCAATAAGATTATGTAAAAAAGGTCTTAACGAACCAAACGTGTCAGTTAAAGGGAAAAAATATGTTAGTAATCTTTTAAATAGAATAATCAAATATGTGGGTAATCATTTCTTATTTTTAGAATACCTGGATGTTCCACCTACTAATAATTTATCTGAAAGATCATTAAGGATGCTTAAATTAAAATTAAAGGTTTCTGGACAGTGGGTATCAGAACATTCACTCAACTCCTTCCTAAACCTCCAACAAAAAAGACTAAATGATAGATTCATAACCGACTAGCAAAAACCAACCAGTATTTTTATGATTGTAACTATTAGAAGTTACTTT
>JAITXV010000038.1 GCA_031284605.1 Acholeplasmatales bacterium
ATTTGCTGGATGGGACACTGATACTTCTTATATAACTTCATCAGTTAATGTAACTGCATTATACTCAATTAATTATTACACTGTAACGTGGGTAGTTAACGGTAACGTTATACAAACAGACCATAACGTTACGTACGGGGTAACTCCTACTTACGTAGGAACAACACCTACTAAACCAAGTGAAAACGGAATAATTTATATATTTAACGGTTGGGACCCTATAGTAGCTCCTGTAACAGAAGATGTAACTTATAATGCAACTTTTGAAAATTATTCTTTAAGTTATAGTGTTGTTTATTATGACTACGATAGTAGTATAATAGATACTCAAACAGTAGGATACGGAAACGCTGCTACTAATCCTAGCGATCCTTCTAGAGCTGGTTATACCTTTACTGGATGGGACACTGATACTTCTTATATAACTTCATCAGTTAATGTAACTGCACTATATACAATTAATTATTACACTGTATCGTGGGTAGTTAACGGTATAACTGTTCAAACAGACCGTAATGTTACGTACGGGGTCATTCCTGCTTACGTAGGAACAACACCTACTAAACCTACTGAAAATGGAATACTTTATATATTTAACGGTTGGGACCCTATAGTAGCTCCTGTAACAGAAGATGTGACTTATAATGCTACTTTTGAAAGTTTCGCTCTAAGCTATAGTGTCGTTTATTATGACTACGATAGTAGTGTTATAGATACACAAACAGTAGGATACGGAAACGCTGCTACTAATCCTAGCGATCCTTCTAGAGATGGTTATACATTTGCTGGATGGGACACTGATACTTCTTATATAACTTCATCAGTTAATGTAACTGCATTATACTCAATTAATTATTACACAGTATCGTGGGTAGTTAATGGTATAACTGTTCAAACTACATATAACCTAACTTGGGGACAAGTACCAACCTTTAATGCTTCAGAACCACAAAAGAGTAGTGACAGTCAATTCACATATTCATTTGACTCTTGGAATCCTATAGTAACTCCTGTAACAGAAGATGTTTCTTATAATGCAGTTTTCAGCAGCACTTTAAATTATTATACTTTAGTATTTTTAGATTGGGATGATACTGTAATAGAAACTCAAACAATAGGATACGGATATTCAGGAGTGTCTCCTATAAACCCTTCTAGAATTGGTTATAATTTTAGTGGATGGGATAACGATTATACAAATATAGTTGGCTATACTGTAACAAAAGCACAATATAACATAAAACTATTTACTATAACTTGGATTTCAAACAGTTTAGTAATAGAAACTGATACTAATGTTCCTTATGGTACTTATCCGTCATATGATGGTGAAGTTCCTACTTTAGAAAGAGATCAAGAAAATACTTATACTTTTACAGGATGGAATGAAGAAATAAATATTGTTACAGAAAACAAAACATACTATGCTGCTTTTGAAATAACAATAAATGAATATATCTTAAGATTTTTAGATTGGGATGAAAGTGTTATTATTACTCAAGTACTTCCTTATGGAGTTGGTGGTTCTGCTCCTGCAGACCCTGTTAGATATGGTTATACATTTAGCGCTTGGGATAAAAGTTTTGATCATATTTATGATAATCTAGATGTCTATGCTTTATATCAAATTAACTATTATACTGTTAACTTTAAAGTAGGTAGTTCTGTTGTTGAAACTTATTATTTAGAGTACGGTTCTTTAGTATCCTACGCTGGTGAAGTTCCTACTAAAGAAGCAGATTTAGAATTTACTTATACTTTTGTTTCTTGGTCTCCGTTAGTAACAACAGTAAGCGAAGATATTACTTACAATGCTACTTTTAGTAATACTATAAATTATTATGAAGTTACTTTTAAAGATTGGGATTTATCTGTTTTAGATACACAAAGCGTTCCTTACGGAACTGCAGCAGTAGCTCCTACAAATTTAAACAAAGAAGGCTATGATTTTAGTGAATGGGATACTAACTATTATTTTGTTAGTGAAAACTTAGTAGTAACTGCTATATATACAATTCACCAATACCTTGTAGTATTTAAAGACTTTGATGGAAGTGATATATTATCACAATATTTACCTTACCAAAGTGTAATAGAAGCTCCTGAACACCCTAATTCAAAAGGTGAATACTATTATTTTACTAGTTGGGATAAAGAATATGATACTGCAGTAGAAAATATAACAATTACTGCTATTTATAAATCTGAATTTCATTATTTAATTGATGGAAGTGATATTTTAATTAGTGAATTTACAAGAGAAAATACTTTTACTAGTATTGTTATCCCATCAAGCATTGATGGGTATACTGTTAAATCAATTATGTCTTTAAGTTCTAGTACTTTAGTTAACTTAGTAGTTCCTAGCAGTGTAACATCTATTTCTTTTGGTGCACTTCAGGATTGTGTTAATTTAAAAACAATTAGTTTACCTTTTGTTGGAGACGGAAAAACTAAAACTAATTTTGGATATATATTTGGTGCTTGGACTTATAATGATAATTATGATTATACTCCTGCTTTAACAAGTGTAGCGATTACTGGAAATGCAAGTATTATAAAAGCATATTCATTCTATCATCTTAGTACTATTACTTCAATTACTTTTTCTAGTCAAATATCTTATATTGAAAATAGTGCTTTTGAAAGTTGCACAAGTTTAGAAGCATTTGATTTTTCTTTAAATTTGACTACAATTGGAAATAGAGCTTTCTATCAATGTGAAAGTTTAACCGAAGCAGATTTATCTTCAAATACTATTAATTTAGGTGTCTCTGCTTTTGAATATTGCAGTAGTTTAACTTCTTTTATTTTCCCAAGCGGAGTAACTACTGTTAGTGATTATTTATTCAAAAATTGTAGTAGTTTAAATAATGTTAGCTTACCAAGTTCAATTACTTCAGTAGGAATAAGTGCTTTTGAAGGATGTTCATCATTTACTTCTATAGTTATTACTACAAGTATTTTAACTATAGGCGAAAAAGCATACGCTAATTGTAATTTGGTTACTTCTTTATATTTAGGTACTAACTTAATAAGTATTGGATTTGGTGCTTTTATGGGCTTTGACTCACTTGTTACTATGACTACATCAATTATTGGTGATAGAGTTGTTCCTGTGGAAGCTTCTCATTTTGGATATATATTTGGTGCTGAAACTTACTTAAATAATCAATCATTTGTTCCACAAGGTTTAGAAATATTAAATGTTATTGGTTCTATTAGTACTATTGGTTCTTATGCATTTTATCAATGTTCTAGTTTCAAAATTGTTAATTTATCTAATTCTATAACAACAATTAATAACGCTGCGTTTAAGGGTTGTAATTCACTTGTTACTTTAAGTATTCCTTTTATTGGTAAGAGCTTAACTGATTATAATAATAACAATTTAGGTTATATTTTTGATGGGGTTCCAACAAGTACCTTAAAAACATTAAATGTAAACGCGGCTACTGTTATTGGTAATAGAGCTTTTTATAACTGTTATGGTTTAACTACTATTAACATTCCTTCTACGTTTACAACAATAGGCTCAGAAGCTTTCTATAACTGCGCTAGTTTACCTTATTTTGATATAAGTGATAGTGTTACAAGTATTGGAAGTTATGCTTTCTACAGGTGTTTGTCTATAAACGGAATAACAATTCCTAGTGGTATAACTGTTATTGAGAGAGATACTTTTTATCATTGTGACGCATTAACTAATATTAATTTACCTGCTTCTTTAGTTTATATTAGAAGAGGAGCATTTAATGCATGCATTAATTTACAAGATGTTATATTGCCTAGTAGTTTAACTGTTATTGAATCGGATGCGTTTAGTGGGTGCAGTTCAATAACTAGTATTACTATCCCAGGTGGTGTTTATTCTATTGGTGATCATGCGTTTTCTGCTTGTAATAAATTAGTTACTGTAGTCATCCAAAACGGAGTTAATAATATAGAATTGTCTGCGTTTAGTAATTGTACAAGATTAGAGACTGTAACCATGGGTAACAGTGTAGTTTCAATTGGAAACAGTGCGTTCCAAAGTGATAGTTCTTTACATACAGTAGTTTTATCTACTTCACTTGTAAGTATCGGTAATACTGCTTTCTTAACTTGTACTAGTTTAAACACAATAACTTTACCTGCTTCTTTAGTTTCAATTGGAAATACCACATTTTACTATTGCACTAGTTTAACTAGTATTACAATTCCTCTTGGGGTAACTTCTATTGGAAGTGAGGCTTTTGGGGCTTGTAGCAGTTTAAGTATTACTGCTTATAATGATAGTGTAAAAACTTCTTGGAATTCTGCTTGGAATTCATCAAATAGACCAGTTTATTGGATTTAAAATTTAGATAATAACAAATATATATCTAAGATAATGTTTTAATAATAAATTAATACTATAATTAAAAGAAGATATTTTCTAAATATCTTCTTTTATATCAAACAAAGTATTATTATATTTAATTTTTAGTTCATCAAACGCTTTTTTAGTAGCGATTCTTCCTTGTTTAGTTCTCATAATGTAACCTTCTTGGATAAGATATGGTTCTATAGCGTCTGATAAGGTTATAGCTTCTTCACTAATAGACGTAGCTACAGTTTCTAATCCAACTGGTCCGCCTTTAAATTTAATAACTACTGCACTAAGATATCTTATGTCAATGTCATCTAGACCTGCTAAATTGACACCTTGTTTATTTAGACTGTTTAGTGCTATATCTTTAGTTATTTTACCATCTCCTAAAATTTGAGCGAAATCTCTAGTTCTTCTAAAAAGTCGATTAGCTACTCTTGGTGTACCTCTTGAACATTTAGCTAGTAGTTTTTTAGCTTCAATATCTAATGGTGTATCATATATTTTAGAAGTTCTTTCTAATATTTGTTCTAGTTCGCTTATAGTATAAAAATTAAGTCTTCTAATTATTCCAAATCTCTCTCTTAGAGGGCTTGAAAGGTCACCATATCTAGTTGTAGCACCTATTAATGTAAATGGTTCTAATTCTAGTCTTATTGACCTAGTTTCATCATCTTTTCCTATAATGATATCTACTACA
>JAITXV010000032.1 GCA_031284605.1 Acholeplasmatales bacterium
AAAAGAATGTTTGAAGCAGTTAATAATAAAGTTTTAGAATTAAAAAGAATAAGAGTAGGTAAATTGCATCTAGATTACTTAGGTAAAAGTTTATATAAAGAAGTTAATCTAGAAGATATCATATAATAATATTACTGATGATAATACTTAGTATCCGCTGGTATTGGTTTTACCCCATTAATAGATTCAACTTGTTTATTAACAGTATCGTATACATACTGTGATATTTCAATAGTAGACATATCTTTGTAGTCTTCATACAAAAGAGGCTTTAAAATATATACATCCACTTTTTTAGGATAAAGAAGCGCGGGGTATTTATGAATTTTAGATGATCCAAGAATGGCTACAGGAACTATTGGAGCCATAGTTTTTTGAGCTATTTTATATGCACCTGGTCTCTGATCTGCCATTATTTCCACTTCTCTAGTGCATATACCACCCTCTGGGTGAACAAGCATACTCATTCCACTATTAATATCTTTTATAGCTTTAATTAGTCCTTTAGCGGTCTCTCTATCACTAGTTCTATCAATACACATACATCCAATAGCTTTAAAATAAGTACCTAAGAAAGGTGCAGTATATAAGTTCTTTTTTGGAGTAAACCCTACAGGACCTTTAATTACTTCTAATAAGATTTGAGGGTCTGCTTTAGACTTATGGTTAGCATAAACAATGATTTGTTTTAAATCTTTTACATATTCTTTATTATGTATAGTTACTCTTATTCCTTGTAAGAAATGAGTAGCGAACCAGCATAAACTTTTAGTATAATATGCTTTAAATTTATTAGTTACTTTAGTAGGTACTATAACTGTGTATATAAGTATTAGTGTTATGAACATAGCAAAAACAAAACCAACTATTGGGCCAGATACAACCCATACTGGTATTAAGTAGTTAGGAGTTATAAATATACTCATAAGTATACTATAAGCAGCCCACCCTATTATAAATAATGCAGTTACCATAATTATTATTTCCTTTCATACTCTAGAAATACTAGAGGCTGTTTTAATTCTGAAGATATTAATTTATATTCTTTTAAATCTAAATTATTCATATAAGTATCACCATCATACGTTTCTAATACAATGGTTATATATAGTTTAGAAGCATATGGCAAAGATAATTCATATATAGTTTTTCCACCAACTATCCATATATCTTCTTTATCGTCATAGTTTTCTAAAAACTTCTTTATATCGTTAACTAATATAAAATCTGATCCTTCTATTTTGTTAATACTAGCAACATATATTTTTTTATATGGCAAAGCCTTCGTTTTGTAATATTCTTTTAAAGAGTAATAGGTTTTTTCTCCCATTAGAACTATATTACCTTCTGTTTTATTCTTGTAATATAATAAATCTTCTTTATAATGCCAAGGAATTTTATTGTTTTTTCCTATTAAGTTGTTTAAATCCATTGCCCAAATTAAATTAATCATTAAGTTCTCCAATATGTGTATACTATTATATTTTATCGCATTATAGAAAAAAATTCATAATAAATACCTTAATTTATAATATTTAGATATAAATGAAATATTAGTGACATAATTGTGTGTTATTAATTATAATAAATACCTTCAAAATATTATTTATGCAATTAAGAATTTAGTATGCAAAAGTAGTACGATAATTTAATAATATTTTTTTTGTGAGATAAGTAACAAGTAACTTTATAGTTACAATTTGACAATGAATTAGATAGACTTAATAATATAAAAGAAGTATTTCTAACATAGCTTTTATAGTTACAAAAAATACTAGAATTGCTTTGTTATATATATAATATTTTTTATATGAAGCATCTCATTTATTCTAAGCTTTTTATCTCTATCCATATTTTTCTATCTTAATAGTATTTTCTACACTAAAGAATTGTTTGTTAACTAAAGGCATAATAAGCGTAATAAAACACTAGCTATTATATTCAATGTTGTTTATTCAAATATAAAATATATAGTATGAATACTCAAACTAAGATTTTATATTACACTTTTTAATTATTTTCCAACATCCTCCGTTGTCTCCTCCAATTCTTTTAATAATCTCATTCTCACGTAAGAATTGTATACAACGTTCAATTGTTCTAGTTATAATTCCAGTAGCAACTGACAGTTCACTAATTGTAATAAAATTGTTTTCGCATATGCATTCATAAATTTTATAATAGTTTTTAGACAATTTAATTGAGGACAAGCATTCTTTTTCTCCGACACTTTCTCCGACATTTTTGTCTAAATATTCTTTTTCTCCGACACTTTTATTATTTGCTATTATTGTTTTACATTCTTCATTTTTACCCATACCACTGTTTTGGTTATTGTAGGTAGTTCGTGCGTTAAATGAGTAATTATTATCAAGTGGGATAATCGTTTTAAAAATATCTCCCTCAATTAGTTCAGGATATTTACCTGAATATATTATTGTATCTCTATATAAGTTTCTCACACCAGAACCAAGTTCATCTGCTAGACCTATATTCCTAAAAAATGAAGCAATTGTAGGATTTTTAGACACTGGAGTATAGTCATCTGGTGTTATTAAACCATATACATTTGTTTTATTTGCGTTCTCTGTAAACATATAATCATTAAGGATTACAAATATCCCACGATATGGGCTTGTGAATTCTCTATGAATTAACATATTGACTAGAATTTCTCTTGTGATTTTTGCACGTAAGCTTACCCTTAATGTACCATCTAAATAAAACTTATCACGCAAGTGTTTAGATGCGAAATTTGATAAAATATAATAACTATCAATTAAATTAGTCTCGACAATCAATCTATCATCATATCTTTCAGTGTCAATTTTTCTAACCAAAGCATCGGTGCGATAACTAGGTAAAACAGATTTTATAGTATCATCCTTTCCTAGCAGTATAACAGCTGCTAAGTTATATCCTTCTTCACCAGTTGTACTATCAATTGTTATAAGACCTGCACTTTTTAGTAATTCTTTGTCTGTTAAAGTCCCCCAAGGATGTCCACTAATATTATTAATAGCCATTTGTCTAATTTTTGGTATAAGATCAAAACGTAATTGGTCATCTCTAACATAAGGAAATACTTTCCTTTCAGTGTACATATTTTGTTTTCGAATATATAATTGTGCTATAGCTTCAGCTCTAGTAACTTTAACATCAGATTTATTTACTCTGTCATATATTACTTTTTTATAACTATGCACATCAGCAGATGGAGGTATATGTATATGAATCAAATTTTTATTTTCATATACAAAACTTTCAGTAACTAAGTAGAGAGTTGGAAAAATAATTTCAGGGTTGTTTACCATTTTAATAAAATTGTTAATTGTATCATTAACTATTTTTTCATTTATTCCAACTACTACTCCTGCATCATTAACCCCTAGAAAAATATCTCCTCCAAACCGATTTGAAAAAGAGCATACTGTTTCATACACACTACCTAATATTTTTCCACTAGAACTCAGTTTAAATTCTACAGCGACGTTTTCACCAAGACTTAAAATTTCCATAAATTTACTTATTTTCATAATATTTGTTCCTTTGTGATATTTTTATTAATGATTTGTAAACTAACAATCATTTTAGAATAATAGCATGAGGAACAGTAAAATATAAAAAAAGTATTAACTATTAACTAAATATATTATATCATAAAAAAGAATTATTTATTAAGATAATATCAATAATTTTTATAATCATTATTAAAATGTTTTGTTAAGCCAATATATAATTCAAAATATATTTATTTTTTAGTACAAATATATTTTTTTAAGACTAAAAATGGATGATAACTCAATTTAGTTTGTCTCAAATTAAGTAACCCCATATCATTTTCTAAGCTTACATATTTATATCTATTTAAAAAACTAGCAGTCTTACTAAAAATAAATTGATTAACTCCTATATATTCAGCATCACCTTTTTCAAACATAATAGATGGCATATTAATACTTATGTCACTAAAACTAAAACCAATTAGTTTATTATTTGAATAAAATAACAATATTAGTATATCGCTTTTGTCATATATATCTAAAATATTTCTAATACAGTTTATTTCATTATGCAAGTCACCCTCTTTATCTTTACTCCAGTAATAATAAAAGTTTATGACCTCCTCATATTTTGTTTTATCGTATTGGACAACATTACATTCATAATCTTTATTAAATTGAGCAACAAAGTTTCTTTTGGAATGATATTTCTTTCCTTTAAAAAATGCTAAATCCTCAACATTAAAAATATAATCGTACGAATCTAAGTCATCTTCTATATTGTATGAACTAAAAAAAGGTAGTTCATATTTTTCAATATCAAGGAATTTAGGTAATATTTTACTATATTTACAATAATTTTCTACTTCTTCTATTATTTCTTTTATATATTTGTCATCATTTATTGTATAAGTAAAATAGTACTCTTTATTTTCATTTAAGTGCATATAAATTATATAATTATCACTAATATATATGTTAGTGCTATTATAGTCTTTCCATGCATACAAACTGTAAAAAACAGATGTATCTTTTAGTATCTTTTTGCTAGTAAAACTATTTATTTTATCTTTATCTAACTTGCTAAGCACCCTAAAATTTATCATAACATATATATTATACTTTATATAAATAAAATAAAACTTACTTATGCACCATAATAATAATTTTAAAATAAGAAATATTTTATAATGTGTTTTTTCTAATAAATTAAAAAAATGCTTATTTTTGTAAAACATGTTTCATTTGTAATAATACGGTGGTTATTATAGTACATTATCAAATGTATGGTATAATAAAAGTATATAGAAGAATATATAAAATTCATATTCAAGTAACAATTATAAAATATTAATAAAATATTTTAAAAGGAGGATTAAAATGTAAAATCAACCATTTTATTTAACAACAATTATTGTTTAGTTACAAAAATGTAGCAGTTAAAGATTTTTTAAATGAAAGGAATTAAAAAATGAAAAAATTATCAATTATGTTTATGTTTTTATTTATTATTTTTATGCTAGTTGGATGTAATAAAAAAACCGATGTATTATTATTAAATGAAGGAAAATATTTAAAAAATGATAGTAAGTTTAATTTACAAGAATATATCCAAAGAAGCGAGTATAATGAATATACTATATTTTCCAGTTATGAAGACATTGTTAACACTAAAAGGTACCAGAGTTATAATCAAAATAAAATAAAAAAAGAAATCAAAAAGAATAATTTACTTTTAGAGATTGTATTTATGGAGTCATCTGCCGATGGAGGAACTGATTTGATTAGTTATAAATTAGTAGATAATAAAATAACTTTTATATTTACTAGCGGGTACAATCCACATAAAATCAATACTCTTATTTTGCATTCTGCTTACTACCTAGTATCAATTAATACTAATTCAATATTAGAAGTATCATATGGTATTCAAAATAAATTAAATAAAAATAGCGGAATATCCGCATTTTATTTTTAATAATAAGAATTAAAAAATGAAATAATATCAATTATATTATTGTTTGTAGCCTTTACGTTCATATTGACGTAAAAACTCATCTTATTTAATATTTTTAATTTTATTAATAAGTTCTTCTCTTTCAGCTAACGCTTTTTCATAACTAGATTCTTTTTTAGCCTTGTAGTACCTTTTATTTTCAATCTTCAAAGGAATATATCTTTGATTATTAACACTATTTATATCATTATGTGGATAATGATATATTTTAGGGTTTTCTTTAATCTTAGAATTAAGAGCATGATCAGGAATAACCCCAGTATCTATATTTTCAATATCACTTATAGCTTCATCTATTGCTTGAAGCGCAGTATTACTTTTAGGAGACAATGCCATATCAATTACTATATTAGCTAAAGGAATCCTAGCTTCAGGCAATCCTAACTCTTCACATACTTTACAAGCAGCGTAAACTTTCATACCCATAGTACTATTAGCTAAACCGATATCTTCATACGCAATAACATAAAGTCTTCTAAGTATTATCTTTAAGTCTTCTAACAATATAAGCTTTGCTAGATAATGAATACTTGCGTTAACATCACTACCCCTAATACTTTTTTGTAATGCAGATAACAATGCATAATAATTATCTGCATTTTTATCTAATTTTAAATTCTTTTTTTGTAATGCTACCATTAAAGTTTCTTTGTTTATATGGTTATTAGATGATACTAAGATAGCAGTTTCTAAAATATTTAAGCTTGTTCTAGCTTCATTATTTGAATAAAGTGCTATTTCTTCAAGAACTCCATCATCATAAGTTATCTTTTCTTCATAATGAGATATACCTTTTAACAAAAGTTTCACAATATCAGTAGTAGTTAAATCCTTTAACTCAAAAATTCTAACCCTACTACGAATCGCTATATTAACACTATGGTAAGGGCTTATAGTAGTTAATCCTACTAAAATAACTTTTCCATTTTCAATATATGGCAATAAAGCTTCTTGAATATCATTGTTCATTCTATGAATTTCATCAACAACTAACAATACATCTCTATATAAAGTATCTTGCAAGATATCTTTGAGTTTTTGTTTATTATCAGTACTTGCGTTAAAGAAATAGTGAGTCATATCGCTTTTAGCACATAGTATATTAGCGATAGTAGTTTTACCTACTCCAGGATTACCATACAAAATAAAAGAGAATAACTTTTTCTTAGCTAAAGCTATACTTAATATTCCTTTTTCTCCTATTAAGTAATCATGTCCTACTACATCTTCAAATTTTAATGGTCTTAATAAATATGCTAAAGGTTCCATATCTATATTTTACTCTAATATTAAAAATATTTGTCTTTTTATGACTTTTATTAACTTTTTTTACCCATATTACTTTAACAGCTAAAAATATTTTTTCATATTTTCTTAAATATTTTTAGCTGTATTTTAAAAAAACATTAAGTTAATCAAACTTATAAACAATAATAACTATTTATTGCATTTCAAAGAACTTAAATTAACGAAAAAATAAAAAAATAAGGTATAATATTTGTATTAGATTTTAGAATAAATTTAATATATTTTTACTTCGCTATGGTTTTTTTAGGTACGTTAATAAAAACCATAGGAGTTTTAATATGAACACTAAATACAAAACAAACAAATTATCTAATATTTTCTTTCTTAGTTTATATAAACTTAATTCTATTATTATAATATAACTTTAGTTTTTTTAAAAACCTCTATTAAACTTGTTCTATACCGCTATTATTCAATTTTGTTTTTAGGTGTTAACCTAATATAACTATATAAAAAAAGGAGATTTTATATGAAAAATAAGTCAAAAAAATTAATAAAACTATTATATTTACTAGTTCTTCCAATATTGTATTTTACAATATTACAGCTAAGCAGCTGCGCAGTTCCGCCAACTAGATATACAGTATCATTTGATACTGATAATGGCTCTTTAGTAAGCGCGCAAATATTACTTGAAAATGAAAAAGTTGCTGAACCAAAAAATCCTACTAAAGATGGATATATATTTTCTGGATGGTACACAAATACTACCTATACCACTATCTATGATTTTGATACAATTGTAGAACATTCTTTCACACTTTACTCATATTGGGTATATGATGATACATTTGAAAGAGGCTATACAGTTAGTTTTGAAGTTGATGGAATAATATATCAAACTTCTAGTGACGTTTTATACGGAACTACTCCTGTATACTCAGGCGTTGTTCCTACAAAACCTTCCACTTCTCAATATGATTACACTTTTGCATCTTGGGTACCAAGCATAAAACCAGTCTCTTCAGATATTACATATAAAGCTGGTTTTATTTCAACACTTAGAAGTTATACAGTTACGTTTTTAGATGCTGACAGTTCTGTTTTACAAACTGATTATTTATGTTATGGTTCAATTCCTTCCTATAATCTACCTGTTCCAACCAAACCAAGTACTTTAATATACGATTTTACTTTTATATCTTGGAACCAAAGCTTTGTTGCAGTAACCCAAGATATAACCTACACTCCTATATTTAATGCTTCTCTTAGAAATTATTATATAAGTTTTCTTAATTATAACAATCAAGTTTTACAATACTCTTTATTTCCATACGGAGAAATACCTGTTTATACTTCTATAACCCCTACTATGCCATCTACAGATGAATATAGTTACACATTTGCAGGATGGGACGATGAATTAACTAATGTTTCAGGTGAAGCATCATACACTGCAGAATTCACTTCTTCAAAAAGGAAATATAATATCGATTTTGTTAATGATGACCTTAGTTTATTACAAAGTTCTTTAGTAGAATATGGAACTTTACCTGCTTATACAAATTCTACCCCTATTAAAGATTCTTCTGCTCAGTTTGATTATACATTTGATGATTGGGATAATATCATTACCTTAGTTTTTAAAGATACTACATACAAAGCAACTTATATAACAGAATTAAGATATTACACCGTAACATTTCTTAATTACGACAGTGAAGTTTTACAAAGTTCTATACTTCCGTATGGAGGACTTCCTAGTTATGATCTGTCTACTCCGTACAAAGAATCCACTCCCCAATATGATTATACATTTGTTTCTTGGGATACCCCTATAAAAAATGTTGACTCAGATATTACTTACACAGCAGTATTTGATTCTATTCTAAGACAATATACTGTTATATTTGAAAATTATGATCATACTATTTTACAATCATCTTCTGTTTCTTATGGAACTTTACCAGTATATGAAAACGCCTCTCCAACTAAAACTGAAGATATAGAACACTATTATGATTTTGTAGGATGGAATACTTTAGTAGTTTTAGTTACTGAAGATGCTACTTACACTGCAACATTTGAAAATGTATTAAGAAGATATTTTATTACTTTTTTTAATACTAACGGAGAAGTATTACAAGATTCATTAGTAGAATATAATACTTTGCCAACATATGATGGTGAGACTCCAACACTAGAAAGTGACCCTCAGTATGACTATGTATTTGTATGTTTTACTCCTGAAATATTAGCTGTTACTGAAAGCACATCATATACTGCTTCTTACGAACCAGTATTAAGAAGTTATACAATAACATTTGTTGATGTTGATTTAGAAATAGTACAAAGCACTACTTTTGAATATGGAACACTTCCAACATATAACGGACTTACTTTATTATATCCAAGCACTCCTGAATTTGATTATGTATTTGAAAAATGGAATCCTACAATAACTAACGTTAGCGGAGAACAAACTTATGAAGCTTCATTATTACCAATAAGAAGAAGTTACAGTATAGTATTTAAAAACTATGATTTAACTCAATTACAAAATACAGAAGTAGAATATGGCACTTTACCAGTGTACCAGGGAGAAACTCCTACTAAGCCAAGTA
>JAITXV010000053.1 GCA_031284605.1 Acholeplasmatales bacterium
TACTATATAGTAATTAAAAATATGATTAGTTTGTCTAGAACTATCGACTTTACTATATCAGAACCAGATGTTATAATATTAAATACACCAAAAAGCTTTATAGTAAAAAGCGAAAACTATACTTACCTAAAATTTACATCAGATTCTATTGGAGGTAATTATAGAATTATAACAGATAGTCAAGAATTATCTCAAAAAGCAGTTAGAAATGGGGATACCTTTCAGACTATTGGATGGAATTATGTTAATTTTTACCTATTCACCTTACCTCCAAATAGCCTTTGTTATTATGGAATAAGAACAAAGGCTATGACTACAAATACCGTCACCATAACTAAAGAAAATGATATTACACCAAAAAAATTAACAAAAGATTTTAAGCCTAAAAATTCTCTATTTGAACAAAAATTACGCAAGATGAATATTTTTTTAGACAAAACTATTTTTTTTGATTATATTAAATATCTACTAATAAACAAAGATGTTATTGTTTAATAATGAAAAACTTTGTCTTGCATAACAACTTTATCAACTAGTAGAGTTGGACTCTATCAAATTAACGTTACGAACAGTGGATAGTGTGGAATTGAAGAACATAATTGTTTGTTTTTTTAAGCAGTTCCATAATGGTTCAACAGTTTTGATTGTTAGTTCTTCTGCATCAAAAGCTAAAAATATAATATCTTATTCGGTAAAAATGATGGACTATACTATGGTCAAATAATATTTTCAAAAGTCCTTTCGCGTTTTTTTCTAATTTAGTCCTTTACAATATGCTGAGATATTACTATCTAAAACATTTATTTCTTTTTTTCATCTATTATTAAGTTTGAGTTATTACAGGAGTTATAACCATTTCTTCATTACCAAAATATTCATCATATACACTTAAACTCTGTTTTAGGTACTATGAATAAAATAGAGATAAGAAAAAACAAAGCGGTATCAAACCAACTAAAAGACTAACTATAAAACAAGAAACTGTTCTAAAGACTGCTAAATTAAATCAAAATAAATTATTTAAAACAATATCTCAAATAAAGCGTTAAACTAAAGTGATATAACTAAATGTTTAAGAGTTTAAGATAATGAAATAAATTAAAAAAGTGTCAGAATATATGAAAAAAGATTATACTTGATTAAATTGACTATTAAAGTAATAAATTAAAGTTTTTTTGGTTTATTGAACGTATTTTCAAATGTTTTGTGAAAAATATGAGAAATTTAATATAATAAATACTACATTTTTTTAGCTAGAGCTAATAGTTTTAGGCTATTTACAGAGAGTATAGGCTATTCCTGTTAGATTTTATTTAGATTTATTTTTTTGCTAAATTGAATAACAATTATTAATGAAAATGGATATTCAATTATCTTAGTTACTTGAAAAATAATTAATTATCATTAATTAACATTAATATTATTTTTGTGATATACTTATTATATCAAGAGATATTTTTTATCTTGACTAACTTCCAAAAAGCCTTTAGGAGGGTGCAATAATGAGGAAAAAAATTTCAATATATTTTTGTATTATCGTATTATTATGTTTTGTAGGAATACTTAGTTTTTATTTGTTATCTAATAATAATACATTAAATGCTGCAAGTGTTCCTGTAAATACAATTGGGATTCCATATGCTTATACCGAAGCAGAGGTAGATGCATATACTGATAGTGATTTTTTGCTAAATCCTACTTCTTCTGAAATAGGTATGACAATCAATGATTATAAGGATTCATTGCATTCCAGCAACCTTTTGGTGTCAAACACGAGAGATGCGGTTGTAGGGACTTTCTCAGGCGATGATCCTATTGTAAAAATTATTCCACGACAGTTTTTTGAACACGTTGGAACTTATTTACACATTGGGAGAGAATATGGTATTTTTGTTAATACACAGAGCCTTAGTAGTAATGCTAATGTATCAACTGCCTTTGTTTTTGATATAACTAAATACCCAGTTAATAATAATAACTATCCTAGCCAGTATGTAATTACTATAGAGCCAACTTTTCAATATGGATATTATTATTTGACTAGCAATGATAATTTTAGCACTGGAAGAAATGAATTAATATATCAAAAAAGTTTTGGCAGAATTGAAAGCGTTGTTGTACCAGTACCTGGAATTGCATATGATGAGTTCGGTTTCGTATATTATTTTTGGGGTGAAAATACAGTTTATTCATTAAAAGATGTATCTTTTGGGCTCTCATTATTTAATGAACAAGAACTAAATATTGGGGATTCTGGATACAACGGTAACAATGATAATGGTTCTTTTATAACACGAACAAATATTAGTTACTATGGTGAAGGAAATGATGATTATCTAACTGATAATATGATATGTACTGTAAAATTTGCTTTAGGTTTTGTTCCATATTTGGGTACAGCAATATCTATACTAGATTACGGAGTAGAAATGATACAAAATACTTTAGATGATTATTCTGTAAACAATGATAGTGCTAACTTGTATAATACACAATATTATAATTCTAAGTATGAACAACTAGCAAATTATTCTAACCTAAATAAATCTGCATTAATAGAATTACTCTCTCAAGATCAAAAACCTTTATTGTTTGGTCGCAGACAGCAACAAAGCTATGTTAGCGGTGTATTTACGCTTGGAATGACTGATAATTGGTATACTAGGGTAATTGATACTATTAAGTTAAGTGTTGTTTCTGTTCATACTAATATATTTAATAATTCTACAATATTAAGTAGGACTACTGGTGAAAGAAGTACTTCAAATAATATTAGAGCAATTCAAACGCATAATGCATTTTTAGAAGTTCCCGAAACATTTTATATGTTGCCTGCTGGAGTAGCTAGCTTTTCATTTGTAGCTCCGTATAAAAGTAAATATAAATTTACTATAACTAATGCTTCTCAAATGGTTATTAAGATAAATGGTGCAAATGTATCTTTTTCTAGCAACATAGCAAATGTTATTTTTTCTAGTGGAGAAAAAATAATTCAAATAACGGGGGAAAACCTGAATAAACTCACCTCATCTATAACCATTGAGCCTGATACGGTTGATACATCTGTGTCTAGCAAATCGTTATCTATACAAAACGGTGAAAATTATTTATTAAAATTAACCTCCACTAATGTTCTTAGAACGTTATCTACTGGAAATATTGGTTTTCAGATTACAAATATTTATTGTGATAATAATTGGACACCGTATACAACTTATGGGACATTCCCTGTCAGCGCAAAAATAGATGTTCCATTTGTTGCGGGTACATATTACATTATTATTAGAAACGTTTCATCTCTTTCGTCAACCGCATCATTAACATTTTCTGCTCCTCCTAATCTAAACATTGATACTGCAAAAAGTATTGACGTCAATCAAACAAGTTATACTTATATTAGATTTAATGCTCGTGTAGCTGGTACGTTTAATATCGCTTCCACAAACTCTGCAGGATTACAATTTTCGGTTTTTACTAGCGACATGCAATATGCACAAGGAAGAAATTACCCTGGTTACTTCTATGAGATTGAAATGCCTGCAAATGCTACTTATTATATTGGTATTAAAAACTCTAGTGGAACAACAAATACAATAACAATTCATTTAACTGGAAATGATTTTTATCAGTTAGTAATAACTAACAGCATTTTTGGTGACGTTGTTCCAGATGGTATAAATTATGCTTTAATAAGAGGGTATACTTACACCTTGAAATTGTATGCTAATGGGGTAGAAATAACCAATGGAACTAATGCTGGAAATTCAGTTTTTGGATATCTAAACCAAGATACCGCTTATGGATTATACGATTATATTAATCCTTACAACAATCAAACCAAATTCAATGCTGATTCTCCACTTGGTGGAAATGGAGTACTAATAGCAATATATATGATAAATTCAATTGGGTATATGGACTTGATAAAAATTTATAAAATAATTCCTAAGTTTGAAGATAGTGCTGAAATTACTGGATTTATTAATAACGAAGACTTATCACTTAGTTACAGTGTTCCAAGATTCGTTTCCAAATTTGAATACAAAATATATCCTTATACTAACATATTTACAGTAAATATCGATATTAATAGAGCTGTAACTGAGACAATTATTTTAGGTACTGCTAGTTTTTTAAATAATTACAATTTATTGAATTGTACGAGTGTTGCTAACTTAAGAATTGATATTATTGCAATATATTATTTAGATGCTTTTCAAATACAAAGAAAAGTAGATAAAATAATTCAGGGTACTCTCAGTTTCAACAGCCTATATGCTAGCGGTACTGGAACATCTGCGAATCCTTATCTCATTAGTTCAATAAGACATTTAAATAACCTTAAATACTATACTGGCAACATTGGTATAGGAATCTACTACAGGCAAACTACTGATTTGACATTTCCTAACATTGCTCCAAGTTCAGCATATACAAGTTCTACTGATTTAAACGGTATCGAATTTTATGGCACGTATGATGGAAATAACTATACAATATACAATTTAAGATACTATATTCTGGCTACCCCTCAGCATATTGAAATTGGAGGGTTGTTTGGATCAAATTTTGGTACTATTATAAACTTAGGCATTTATAATTTACAAATTGATTCAGAAGTTCCTAGCCACATTAATGAAACAAGCATAGCGGTTGGTGGAGTTGTTGGAACAAACTTTGGATTAATATCACATGTTAATGTATACGGTAATTCTTCTATAATAGTTAATAGAATGAATGCATGGACTGGCGGAATAGTTGGATGTAATGAAGCAGTTGATAGATTTTTTATAAGAATAAATTATCAAGGGGTTGAACGAAATTATAATATAGCATATAGCAATGCTGGGGTTGTAGGAGAAGGTGGATTAGTAGTATATTCTAATGGGCACGTCGGTGGAATAGTTGGTATGAATAGTGGAAACCTCTTTAGCTGCAATAATTTATCTGAATCAACAGTAGAATTATATCAAATTGATGCTAATAACCGTGGAGCGGGCGGAATTGTAGGATATAATGGATATGGAATTATAGCACAATGCAATAACTATTCTACAATAGCATTTGTTAACCCTTCTACCGCAAACAATAATAATATAACACCATATATGGGCAAAATTGTTGGGTTAAATTATGGTTCATATAATATAATCAATAGCTACTGTTATGGAACACTTGATTATGGTTCATTACAACTTGAGACAAATGTGTTTGGTACAATAATCCTTAACCAAAGGATATACGTTGGAGCATATAATAATCAAGGCATTGGAAAGAACAATGACTATTAGTATATGCGTTATCATATCATATACTAAAAATAATACACTAACAGTGCGTAATATAAAGGAGGATTAACTATGCTAACTTTACATAATGTTAGAAAGGTATACATATCAAAAACAAAACAAGAAGTAGTAGCATTAGATAATATTAGTTTTGAACTACCAAATACTGGACTAGTTTTTATTGTTGGTAAAAGCGGAAGCGGAAAATCGACAATGCTTAATATTTTAGGTGGATTAGATAGTGTAACTTCGGGTAGTGTTATTTTAAATGAGGTAGGTGAACTTTCCGAAAAAAATATTTTAGATGCTTATAGAAATACTTGCTTAGGATTTGTATTTCAAGAGTTTCATCTTCTTGATACTCTTACTGTCTATGATAATATAGCATTAGCTCTTGAGATGAAAGGTGAAAAAGTAGAAAAAAAACTAATTGAAGAAGCACTTATCAAAGTTGATTTGGCTGGACTAACTAATCGTTATCCTGAAGAGTTGTCAGGCGGTCAAAAACAAAGAGTAGCTATAGCTCGTGCAATAATAAAAAATCCAAGTATTATATTAGCAGATGAACCTACAGGTAATCTAGATTCGACAACTAGTAAAGAAATATTACAACTTCTTAGAAACTTATCTAAAGAAAAATTAGTAGTAGTAGTTACGCATGATAAAGAAGAAGCTAGAAAATTTGGAAATAGAATAATTGAACTTCGTGATGGAAAAGTATTAACTGACAATATTATAAAAATAAGCAAAGACATAAAAGTTAATTCTACTGTTCCAGTTCTAAAAAATGCTAAATTTACTTTTTCTAGCATTTTAAAATTTGTTTTATCTGCTCTTAAACATAAAAAGATTAAGCTAATAAGCTCAATCATTTTATCTGTAATTGCAATAGTAATGTTTGGAGTAGCATTTTTGTTATCTACTTATAGTACTGAAAAACAGATTTCAAAAGATGTTAAGGATTCTAAAAACAACTATTTTGTTATTAGTCCAATTCCAGATCCTAGAGATACTAGTCTTAAAGCAATCAATATTATTGGAGGTATGCAAGAATTCTATGATCCATTAAAAGGTGTTCCATCGACTATGGTTGACTATATATCTAATTTTTATCCTAATATTAATACATTAGAAGTATATAGAGGATATTGGCTTAGAGTTCCGTATGATGAATTAGCTGGTAATGCAGAATATACTGCTGTTATTAAAAATACTAATGATATTAAGAACACTATAGGATTTGATCTTTTACCTGGTTTTATACCGGTTGAATACGGTAATATATATTTAAGCGACGTATTAGTAAGAATACTAACAAGTTCATTAGTAGTTGCAAAAATAGATGGGGAAGATTTAGTTGTTAATTCTTATTATGTTATTGAAGACAACGGAGATGAAATTGATTTAATACAATACACTTCGCTTGGTGATTTAGTTGGAAAAGAATTATGGCAGCGTAACGATGGAAATGCGGAAGATACTTTAGTCGCTAAGATTGGTGGAATTATTAATATGGACTATGATAAATTGTCATCCACTTACAGTAGTATGAACCAATATGATAAAGCTGTGGCTAATTATAATATTCAGGTACTATACAGCTTTATATTTTGTGATTTTCAAACATATAAAGATAGATTTAAGCCCACTTCAGAATACAACATAGATTATAAATATGGTTATGATAAAAGTAATGCATGGAAAACTTCAAACCATGATATTTTTATCCAAACTGGTAATTTTACTATAAAACAAGATGGCTTAACTATTCGTTTAGGTGGAAATTCTTATTCTTCGAATGGAGTTCCTACACTTAATGAAGGTGAGGTTGTTTTAACAGTTGATTTATATAACCGTTTATTTGATGAAAATATTAAAGTTTCTGGAGGAATACTGCTATCTTCACCAAAACACATTGGAGAGAAAATAACTGTCAAAGTAAATGATGTATCTGGGAGAGTTATTGGAACTATATTTGAATGTACTTTAATCAATGTTGTAAAAAACGCTAGTTTAAGCGGAGATATCATTTACACATCACAGCATGAATTTGATACACTTTCAGATGCATCGTATAATGCGGAAGCATTAATTGGAAGTTTAAGTACAATATCTGAAATAAATGCTTTTCTAAAAGATATGAGAGGACAAAACTACTACGCATATACACCTTTTTCTGTAGAACTATATAGGTTTGAACTTAGTTTTAACACTTTTAGTCTTATCTTTTGGGGTGCAGCTGGAATTCTAGCATTGTTTAGTATTTTACTTATTATGAGTTTTATATCTAATGGGGTTACATCAAAGAAAAAAGAAATTGGAATATTACGTGCTTTAGGAGCAAGAGTTAGCGATACTGAAAAAATATTTATGATGGAAAGCTTTTTTATAGCTACCGCTATTGCATTATTAGCAATTATTTTTTTATTTGGTGCTTTTATAGGTATAAGCAATTATCTATCTTCTGGTAAACTTAGTAATGTTAGCGTATTGTCTTTTAACTTTTTGAGTATTCCAATAATAATAGCGTTCTCTTACATTATAACTGTATTATCAACTATTATACCTGTTTATAAAATAAGTAAGATGAAACCAACAGACGCAATAAAGAAGGTGGCTTAATGAAAAAAATATTTTATTTGTTTACAATTTTAATAATATTATCACTTGCTGGAATAAGTATTTTTACTTCTTGTAATAATAAAATAACTCCAACTATAACTGCCTATGACACGGAAGTAGAATACGACGGTTTTACTCATAGTATTAGCGCTTCTTTGTCAGTTCACGGTGGTTTAGAATATACATATATTGGGATAGATAATAATTATGAATCCTACATAGAACCTTCATTACCTGGAGATTATTTAGTTAATATATCTTACAACTCAGTAGATAAAGACAGAATTGAAGACGCTAAAACAACCGTATCTCTAAAAATTATACTTCCGTATACTATAAATGAAGAAGGCGATGAAATATCTGCATATACTGGTAACTTTAATGATATAGTTGTTCCTCCTAGATATAGAAATAAAGATATTAATAGCATCGCTCCCGATACTTATAATAGCACAAATATTGCTAGTATCAAATTCCCTAATAGTGTTTTTTATGTTAATCCAAACGGTTTTAAATCTTGTGTTTCTCTAACTAAACTATATATTAGTCAAAACACTAAATTATTAGGGGGAGTATATTCTAACAATGTTAGTTTTGAATATTATGATAATCCTACTAAAATATTTGAAGATGCTTATGGAAGAGTAGAAGGAATTAAAGAATTGAAAATACCCGTTACTGTTACTCTTATAGCCTCAAGAGCATTATTACAAATACATATAGACACAATTATTATACCTTCTCATATATCTTTAAATAACCAGGAATTATCTTCATACATTAAAAAAGTAGTAGTATATGTTAAAAATATTAAATCACAAAATATACTAGAAGATAATTATTTTAGTAATCTTAGTTCTATTACAACTATTGAATTACAAGAAGGGATAGTAGAACTTGGAAGCAATATATTTAGTAATTGTCCTTCATTAGATACTTTAATAATTAATTCAGAAATAAGATGGGTAACAAGTGACAGTTTTAATGACTCAAACATTAGAAAAATAATATATAATGGAAACTTTAGTATGCAATCATTTTACTTACCAGAAAGTTTGATAGAAATAGATGTCACAGAAGGAATTACTGAAATGCTTGATTTCACTTTTAAAAATGCTGCATATGTAAAAAAAGTTATTCTTCCTAGTACTTTAAAAAGTATTGGCGCTTCTGCGTTTGAATATTGCTCAAGCCTTGAAGATATAAATGTTCCTGATGGTGTAATTACAATTTCATATTATTCCTTCAGCGGTTGTATATCACTAAAAGAAATATTTTTACCATCTAGTATTACAGAAATATTAGACGGAGCCTTTAATGGATGTATTGCTTTAGAAAGTATTAACTTGCCAGAGCAATTAAAAGTAATAAAAAATAACTCATTTGGGTCGTGTATGTCATTAAAAAATATTGAAATACCAAACGGGGTAACTGTAATTGAAGCTGCAGCATTTAACAATTGTACTAGTTTAGTGAGTATTACACTACCTAAAACACTAACCGCAATATATTTTAGTGCTTTTAGTTTTTGCAATTCCCTAAAAGACATATACTTATATGAAAACATTGAATATCTTGCTAGAAATATGTTTACAGGTTGCTATAGTTTACTTAGTATAACCATAGCAACAAATATAATGCCAGTTATAGATGATGAAGCTTTTAAGGGATTAAGTATATTTTGCACTATCTACGTGCCAAGTTCTTTATTAGAAAGTTACGCTGAATTATTTAGCAATATCAACTTTGTTGCTATCCCTTAAAGCTAGTCTAAAAACTATTTAAAAAAATCATTTTTAACCTTCACTCTGTTATCATACATCCTATTATCAAAATATTTATCATTTATAGCTTCTATTTTTACATTAAGATTGTATAAAGCATTAAGCTTACATAATAAATCATAAAAGTTAATACTAAAATTACTATTAAATAAATAAATATCTGGTTTCATATTTTCTATTACTCTAGCTATCTCTTTAGTTAAATCTTTAGTAAAAGAAGTAGATAGATATGAAGAAATAGATGCTTTTACTACGCCATTATTACGAAATTCTCTACGCATAAATTCAACCATATTATTGTCGTGTGTTTCTTCTGGACCAGAAATTTGCCAGCCAATACGACAAATATATACATTTTTATTAAATCCTAGTATTTTATCTTCGCTGGTTTTCTTATATCTTGAATAATCATCGTTTGGAATACATAAAGATTCTTTATCCAGGTTACCGTTGCAGTTATCTCCGTATACATTAACTGTACTTATATAAACCATTTTTATATTATTATTTTTTGCATATAACGCCATCAGCGTAGACCATTCAAATCTTCCATACGCAAAATGAACAATTAAATCAGGTTTAACTTCATTTAAATAATTATTTATAGCATTATCTATATCAATATCTATAACTTTTCTATCCCATATAACACATTCGTAACCATATTTTGTAATATCTTTTACGAATTCTTTAGCTATCATACCGCTATAGCCAGTTACTAAACATACTTTACTCACTTTTATCACCATTTATTTTACTATTTGGTTGGTATATTTTTGTGTTCCCAACAGTACCTATAACAATATTATCTTTTAAAATAACACCGGAGCCATTAGGGATTAAATATATAGGTTTTTTATATTTTTTATAAGTTTTTTTAATATATTGAAATCTTCTAAAACCCCACTTATAATGAACTTCAATCATTATACTATTAACTAATCCAAGTC
>JAITXV010000065.1 GCA_031284605.1 Acholeplasmatales bacterium
TCTTCCGATCTATTATATAGTATTTCTAATAATTCTATATTATGTAATTTACAAAAATCTTTTTTTATTTGGTCTCGTTTCTGTCTTTTCTCAAAAGTATCTCGTTTGGTAGTATGAGAATCAAACCAAGTATCTCCTCTAAAATGTTGTTCTCCTTGAAACTCTATAACAATATTTTTATTATTTATATAGAAATCAAAAAATAAAGATTTTACATCTTTACATCCATCAAACTTTTTTTGTTGCTCAAATTTTATATTATGGTCTAATAAGAACTTTCTAATTTTTAATTCACCTAGACTATTTTTACAATTAGGACAGCCATGACCCCTTAAATGTTTATTAGCTGATTGTTCAAAATCTCCATGATTTTTACAAGTAATAATAAGTTTATTTGTAAAGCTTGTAAAAATGGATTTCGAATAATCATATATTTCTCCATGAACTTTCTTGGAGGCATTAACCCAATCTTCTGTATTAAAATAAACTCTACTAGAATTATTTCTAATTAATTGAGCACATCGTCTACACCCATGACCCATTAAATGCTTATGAGCAATTTGTTCAAAATAACCGTGTTCTTTACAACCTATAATAACTTTTTCAAAAGTCCCAGTATAATTTACTTTTGAATAATCATAAGTTGATCCATGTATTTTTATAGCTTCTTCTATAAATTGTTCTGTTGTTTTCTTAATCATAAATAATTAGTTTTAATTTTAAAAATTAAAATGACTGTCTTGTGGTCAAGTCAGTAACTATCCTGTGGGCAGTCAAATACTTATGTGATCTCTACAACAAGAGTCTAAATATAAAATATTCTTTATTTAAGGAATGAGTATAATATTACTTTTAAATTTAGTAGTGACCACGCCGTCATTTGTTGTGGAATGTTAGTAAATACTTATTGGCCTACTGATAAAATAATATAAGTAATTTAATCAGAACTCTTAGGTGGTTCATCTACTGTATAATGTCTATCCTTATACTGTGCCTTAACTCTAACTGGTATTAGTCTAGAAGGATCTTCGTATACTGCACGTAATCTTTCAACTAAACGTCTTCTTTCTTTTGAAAATCCAGGATGTCCAAATACATTCACTCTAACTTCTATATCACTTTCTATTATCTTATATACTTGATCAAATCTAAAAGCATCATTAGCATTGTGATTCTTATTATGTGCAATCTTGGTAATCAATTTATTTGTTGACACAATAAGTGTATTTATACCTTTTGTCTTATATATTATATCTTCTGATTCTGTTTTAGCTAATAAGAATGCTATGAATAATATACCTGCAAATATTATAGCATATATTGGTGTAACATAAAATGGAATACTTTTTTGTGTCAATCCAAACCCTAGATATAATATAGATGGTATCAAAGAAATTACATCTAGTAAAATATTATTTTCTCTTTTCTCTAATTTATCAAAAATAATAGTAAAAATAGAAATAATAATACAAGGTACAAATAATGCTAAAGATAGCTTATATGAGGGTGTTAAAGTAGCTACTAAAAAGGAATAAACAGCAGTAATAAAAGTATCATAATTATATGATACCATAATTATGCCTACTTGACTATTATAAAAAACGGTAACAAATATAATAGATAATACTATAAGTAATCCATTAAAATAATGAAGTAATGTTTTATGTATAGGTTTTATTACTGTAGTAGGATACCATAATATCCTTCCTCTTAATAACATAGCTACTAATGTTAAATAACTTAAACCTACTAAAATACAACTTTCGGGAGATATATATCCTATCATAAAACCTCTAAGTAATGCTATTAATGCTATAAGATAACTTATTGTATAAGATATAAAACAGGGTACCCTAGCATCACCTCCATCTAATATATATAAACCTGCTGTTCTTACTGATTGAAATACAAGATAAACTCCCAAAGTTATAGTTATAACAAACATTAATGTAACTAAAATAGCCCCAAATACGGAGCTATTTTTCCAGAGTTCTAAAAATATTTGCATTTTTAAACCTCCTACTAAATAATATTAAAAATATAAAAAAAGTATATAGCAGTATTACTGTTAATAAACTTAAAAATTTTGAATATATATCAAATGAAAACAATATATTAAATAATATTGTTATTAAAAATGTACCATATAATATTCTTATTAAAGGTGTCTCCTTTAGTATATTTTTTATAGGTAATAATGATACTAGAATATATAATATAAATATTATTCTCAAAAAGTTACTACCTGATTTACTTTCTGGTATTTTATAAGCCATAGATAAAAAGTTACCACCCTCAAATAAACCTGAAATATCTACTGTAAAATCTATTCCTCCCTCAAACATTAATGAAAATATAAATAATATTGGTAATATATATAGCATAGTTTGTGTAATCAAGGAATATATTTTATCTTTTGGTTTTATTGCTTTTATGTATTGAAACCTAGAGAAATACGATACAAAATAATTTATTTCTGCAAAAGATAAAAATATAAGTATAATACGCCAATTTAGATCAATATATTTGCATATAAAATAATTATCACCCAAAGAATAAAAATGTATCTCAGATATTAGTAACAATAATATCCTTAATGTTGATAAAGTTAATCCCATAATTAAATAAGTTGCTTGATAAGGCAAAGATTTTTTTGCTTCATTCTTTAGTACAAAAATAAAAAGTATAAAACATATAAAAGATAATATGAATTCTATAGATAGTGCTAATATACTTATTAAACTGATGTTTATCATACTACCTCTATAAAAGATCTTAATTGAATTTCCAAATCTCTTGTTTTTGTTTCCATCATATTATCAATTTGTAACTTAGTTTCCTTACTAGATGATACATATTTGCGTATTGCTTTAGATATATTTTCTTTTAAAGCTACTATTTGATTATCAAATAACTTTATAAATATTTCTTTATTTACTGTTGTTATATATTGACGAATTTTACGTTTCATCTGAATAACACATATATCCGTGATGGCTGCAACTTTATCACTGATATCTTCCATAGTATATTCTTCAAGGTCATTTTCTCTTATTAATTTAAATTCTTGTATTAGTATATTATTTAGATCAACTTGTAAATATAAGTCTAATACTTTTGTACTTTCATCTAGGTTAGACTGTTCCTTTTTATCATCTAAGGCAGAACTGTATTCTAAACTAAGTGTATTAATTACTCTTTTTATACATTCATCCTGTTCAGTTATAAGTACTCTGTTTAGTCTATTTTTTAAGTCTTCTTTTCTATCATATTTATCATCTAATACTGAATTACAAGCATTTAATAATTTATTAAAGGAAGAAGCCGACATTTGTACTTGTAAGTTTGTAATATCTGTATTTTTTGATTCAGATGGATTATCTGTAGCATTAGATCCATCGTCTGGTTTTTGTTTCTTACCTAATAATAAGTCTTTTAGACTTTTACCTGTTATTAAACAACATAATAATATAGTACATATAAATAATCCTAATACTCCAACTACTATTATCAATATAATACCATTTGGGCCATTAATAGCCGAGGTAGCATCTAACGTTATGTTTTGGCCTGTTTGTAATCTATACATATAGTTAATTAGTATTAGAATCTAGTAAAATCAGTAATTATTTGTGGCTATGTTCCTATTATAGTATATAAGAATTTTTTTGAATAGGTGCTATTCTAGGGAACAGAGTTTTATTTGTATTCTTTTAGAGTAGAATCTGGGGTAACATAATTCTTTAGTATATCTCCTACTATGTCGTCCCTAGTATTATTTAATTCTTCCATCATATTGGATACAGTAGTTTCTTTTAATCTACCAGAAGTGTCCTTTAAGCTACCTTTAAGTATATTTATACTGTCATATAATAAATCATTTTCTTTTATAGGTTTAATTAATAAGTTATGCTTACCTTTACCCCAAGTTTCTATTAGTTGCTGTTCTTCCAAGAATTGAAGATGTATAGCTTTCTCTGATACTTTATAACGTTTAGATACTTCTTTTATTCTTTTTCTTTTTAAGTCTCTTTCTCTTATTTTTTTCTCTCTTAGTAATCTTTTAGAATCACGTTTTTTTCCAGATTCCTCTACATCACCCATTTCTTCATCACCACCTACATCATCACCAAAATCCATTCCTACATCATCACCAAAATCCATTCCACCATCATCACCACCTTCTTCATCTTCATCCTCATCACCTTCAGACGCTAGTTTTTGGGCTTCTGATTGTCTTATCCAGGATTGTATTTCCGTAGGGTCTAAGAAAGTATATTTACTGAGTATAGATTGTACTACGTCTGTAGGTAGAGGTTCATCTTCTTCTAATCCTAAAGATGTTTGTAATAGTTCTATAATAGCCTGTGTTAGTTCCAATGAAGCAGACTTTCCTTCTCTTTGTTCTGAACCCATCTCATTTGCTGGGAATCTCATTGTAAGTAAGAAAGGAGTATTATATTCATATTCACCTGTAATAGCAAAATGTAGTCTTATTAATTGCCCTAGACCTTGTAAAAATACTGACTGTATAGTATAAACATGCCTAGCAAAAGGTTTATATTGTTCAACTAATGATATACCTGAATTACCAAAACCCCCAAATTCTTGGTCTAGATATGCTTTTGGAATACCGGATGCTATAGCTACTCTATCCATATAAAGTTCTATATCACCAGTGAAGTCTATTTGTGATTCAGAAGACTTTACTTCAATATCTAATAAACCTTCTGGAACCCAAATCTTGGTATTTACAGTATAGACTTCTAATCCATTTCCTGATGGTGTTACACCTATATTATCATATTCTTCTTTTACTGTAGCTACAGTATCGAATGCTTGTGCTACTGGCATCCCTTCAGCTTTAACTTTATATAATGTTGTAGGTAAAGACATAGAACGTGCTAAACCTTGTAATGCCATAGTTGAAGCTACCTG
>JAITXV010000106.1 GCA_031284605.1 Acholeplasmatales bacterium
TAATATAATTCATTTTAAATGCAAATACACAAATAAGTAAAATTGGAATCCTAAATACAAAAAGTCTAGCAATGTTTATTATTGTAGACATAAAACTTTTCTTAAATCCAATAAAAGCAGCTACAGTTATTCCAATTAAAGCATTAGTTATAGTAGACCATCTCTCATATAAAAACATATTGTAAACCATTTCAATATATTCTTTCGAATCCGTCTCAAAGTTTATAAACAGGCTCATAAAGAAATGGCTATAAATGCTTGAAAATATTACTCCAGCAATACCTATAAGTGCAGCAATACCTATGCTTATAGGGTAACTAAGCATTGCTCTTTTTAGTTGTTTTGACCCAATGTTTATACTAATTATACTTGATTGTCCCTCTTCAAATGTCATAGCTAAATTACCAAACACACTTGCTATCTTGCTCATTACTCCAAAAGCACTAATAACATCACTTGAGTAGTGGCTAGCAGCTACTATAGATACTATTACTTTTCCTATGCTAAACAAAAATTTGCCTATAAAAATAGGAATAGCTAAAATAAGAATTGGAAGAAAAACTGTTTTTTGTAGTTTAATGTCTGAAAGTTTAACTTTTAAAATATTACTTTTTCTAAAAAGTAAATATAAACTAACTCCCATTAACATTACTTGGGATATTAAAGTACTTAGTGCCGCAAATACTTCACTTAGATTAAGTACTTTAATAAAAAATACTGATAATAATATTTTAATAGCCATAGCAGCCACATTTAGAATAAATACTAACAAAGTATTACCTTTTACTTTTTCCATTCCAACAAATGTAGTTGTAACTGACATTACGATAGTTGTAACTACTTGGATATAAAAATATGGTAAACCTTCTAAAATATCAGATGGAGTTCCTACTGCTACGAAAAATACTTGACTAAAAATAAAAACTAAAATACCAACTAATGAACAAACTAATAAATTTAACCAAAATGTTTGTCCTGCATGTTTTCTAGCTTCATCTATTTTATTAGCCCCATAGAGTCTTCCAACAATTACGCTCCCAGCGGTAGCTATTCCAGCACCAAAAGCGCTAATCGCATTTTTCATTTCATCATAAAAAACAACTGTTGCTTTAGCGGTAATAGTTGGAACTAGTGCTAAATCAATTATTCCATACAAATAATTGAATACAGCATACATAGCTAAAGGAGCAGTAATCATCATGATTACTTTGAATAAATTTCCGTGTAAAATAAATTCTCTTCTTTTTAAAGTTTTTGTAGTCAATTTCTTTATTTTTACTAAATGTGTTCTAGCAACTATTTATTATGTTTAATAATTAGTAAACAAGCATTAAAATATGGAGAAAGACCTTTTATTTCATTTTTACTAATAGGTTCTGATAAATAATATTTTTCACTGCCATCACGCGCTTGATTATCTAAACCAGCTACTTTACAAATACCATCTAAAATATATTCACCGCTAACTTCAGTTAAATATTTTTTATCGATACCAACTATAGTTTTATAACCATATTCATAGTATGAACTATCTAAAATACCATCTTGTACAGCTTTTAAAATGCTATAAGCAAACATAGAACTTCCGCTTGTCTCTAAGTAGTTACCGTTTAAAGATGGTTTATCAACAATTTGGTACATCATATTATAAACACTATCTAAATGTGGTAGTATGCTATCTATTGCTTGTTTGAAAATAGTTTTTAATTCGGCTTGTTGTTCTTTATTAAAATATTTATAACAATCTACAATAGCCATTAACCACCACCCTATACTTCTACTCCATACATTTGGACTCTTTCCATCAACTTTTGAGGCCCATTGCATAGTTTTAGTTTCATCATAGGCGTGATAATATAAACCATTTTCTTCATTAAGTAAATACTTTTTAACATTCATAAATTGTTTAAAACTGTCACTAGTTACATCTTCACCTAAAAATTTAGCTGCTCTTAAATAAAACAATTGACCCATATACAATCCATCTAACCATATTTGATTAGGATATCTTTTTTTGTGCCAAAAAGAACCATCAGATGTTCTAGGATGAGTTTTTAACTGTGAATATAACCTAGAAATAGCAGTTTTGTATTTATTATTTTTAGTTATTTCATAAACATCAAAAAGCACATTGCCTGCTAAAATATTGTCTATATTGTAATCTTCAAGTACATAACTTCTAATAGAACCATCTTCAGCGATAGTTTTATCTAAATATCTAATGCAAGCATTTAAATAAAAATCATCTTTTGTATAGTTATAATAGTTCATCGCATTAATAAGTAACAAACCATCTTCATATGTCATAAACTTCTTTTCATGATAACTTCTAAAATTAATTAATATTTGTTTAACAAAATTATATTTTTCTTGTTTAATAGATCTAAGATTAGCTTTAGTAACAGGATCGAAAAATAAAATTTTACTATAATTAAAATTAACAAATACGTTTTCACCTTTTAGATAAATTCTATCAGTACTTAAATTAGCTATAATAGTACTTTCATCAATTTTAAAAAATATGTTAGTTTCACTTCCTAAAAGTTCTACATTAGTTATAGTAGCATTAAATAAACCTTCTTTATCATTTATTAAAATGTGCTCAGGTCTTATTCCTAATGCTATTTCTTTAGTAAAGAAATTATTTCTAGAAATAGTATTTTTAAGTTCCGCATCTAAACTAAAACTTACATCATTATTAGTGCTTGTAAAAACTCCTGTTTCACTAACACTTCCAAAAATAAAATTCATAGGAGGAGTACCGATAAATCCAGCAACAAACATATTAGTTGGATTATCATATATTTCTTTTGGTGCGCCTACCTGTTGAATATAACCATCATTCATAACTACTATTCTGCTAGCCATAGTCATAGCTTCAACTTGGTCATGAGTTACATATACAAATGTAGCACCTACATCTTTATGTAAAGATATAAGTTCACTTCTCATTTGAACTCTTAATTTAGCGTCTAAATTAGAAAGTGGTTCATCTAGTAAGAAAACACTAGCATTTCTAGCTATAGCTCTACCTAATGCAACTCTTTGACGTTGTCCACCTGAAAGTACTTTAGGTTTTTTATTGATATATTCGCTTAAACCTAGAATTTCAGCAGTCTCTTTAATTTTAGTTTGCACATAATCGTAGTTATACCCACGAAGTTGTAAACCAAAACCTATATTTTCACCTACTGTCATATGCGGAAATAAAGCATAACTTTGGAAAACCATACTAATGTTTCTTTCTTTAGGTGTTAAACCATTAGAAAAAACGTTGTCTATGTATAGTTTACCTTTAGTTATATCTTCAAGACCTGCTATCATTCTTAAAGTAGTTGTTTTACCACAACCAGAAGGACCAACAAAAACTATGAACTCTTTGTCATAGATGTCTAAATTGAAGTCATAAACTGCTTGTGCACCATTTGGATATATTTTATTGATATTTACTAATTTAATATTTGCCATAATCTCCCCTTTTGTTCGTAATAACGGATATTAGTTATAATATACATATATCATACCACAAATTTTAAAAAAAGTGTATAATTAAATTAACAATAATTTTATGGTATACTATTATTGTATGGTTTATAAGGCAGGAGAGCTATGAAAATAAATTTAATTAATATTAATGCAAGAAGTGCAAGTTTTGAAATTATCAACGATCTATGTTATTACAACGATTTTAGTTGCGACATTTATGTTGACGATAGTTTGGCAATTAAAGATGAAAGAAGAAATGTTTTTAGCGTATATGATTTATATCCGCATAAACAGTATGTTCTAAAAGTGGTTTATGGAAAACACGAAACTAAAGTAGATTTTACTACTAAATATGAGAGTGCTTTTTTAGATATAACTGATTTTGGAGCTAAGGGAGATGGAATTACTGATGATACATTACAATTCCAAAGTGCTATTAATATAGCGCCTTATGATTCAACAGTTTATGTTCCAAAAGGAGTTTATAAACTTTGTCCAGTATTTTTAAAAAGTGGAGTTAACATTTATATTGATAAAGATGCTACTCTTTTAGGAGAAACTTCAAGATTAAAATATCCTATAGTACCAGCTCAATTATTAGTTGATGGTGTTATTAGTGAAGTTAATAGTTGGGAAGGTAATCCTAATAAAACTTTCGCAAGTTTATTTACTGGTATTTTTATTAAAGACGTTACTATTTACGGATGCGGAATAATAGATGAAAATGCTAATAATTCTGATTGGTGGATAAGAGCTAAAGAAATTAGAATAGCCGCTAGACCTAAAGGTATATTTTTATCTAACTGTGACAATGTCACAATCCAAGGTATAACCATTACTAATACTCCTAGTTGGAATTTACATCCTTATTTTAGTAATAACTTTAATGTTATTGATGCTAAACTTTTAAGTCCTAAAGATAGTCCTAACACTGATGGATGTGATCCTGATAGTACTTCTAATATTAATATTATCGGTGTTTATATAAGCGTTGGTGATGATTGTATCGCTATTAAGAGTGGTAAATTTGATATTGGTATGAAATATAGAAAGCCAACTGAAAATATAGTTATTAGAAATTGTTATATGAGAGATGGACATGGAGCTGTTGTTTTAGGAAGTGAAATGAGCGGTGGAATTAGAAACTTAAATATTTCTAAATGTCTATTTGAAAATACTGATAGAGGTTTAAGAATTAAAACTAGAAGAGGCAGAGGAGAATCTGCAGTTATTGATAATATTACTTTTGATAACTTGGTTATGAAAAATGTGTTAACTCCTTTAGTTATGAATATGTATTATTACTGTGACGCTGATGGTAAGACTGAATACGTTTGGAGTAAGAAAAAGTTACCAGTTGATAATAGAACTCCATTTTTAGGTAGATTTTATTTTAGAAATATGGTATGTACTGATGTTAATGTAGCTGCTGGTTATTTTTACGGGCTTCCTGAAAGACCAATTAAAAGTATTACTTTAGAAAATATTACAGTTACTTATTCTAAAAATCCAAAAGATTTTATGCCTGCTATGATGGATGGAATAAGCCCTATGTCTTTACACGGATATGAATTTAGATTTGTAGAAAATGTTAATATTAAAAATGTTAAAATAGAAAAAACTCAGTACGAAAGTTTTGTATTCGAAAACGTTGACAATATAAAGAAATAAAATGGATAATTTTTTATTAATTTTATATGCTATTTTGCCTATTATATTAATAATACTATTAGGGTATTTTTTAAAGAGAATAAAGTTATTCGATGACAACTTTCTAAAAAACGCTAATAAACTAATATTTAAAATATTATTGCCTATATACTTAGGTATGAACATATATAAAATTGAATCTTTAAATAAAATTGATTACAAAATAGTTTTGTTTTCTTTTTTAATTAGTTTAGTAATATTTGGTGTAGGTTTAATAGCAGTTATAATATTTGTAAAAGACAAAAGACAAAAAGGAGTTATTTTACAAGCTTCATTTAGATCAAATTATTCTATTATAGGGATTCCTTTAGCGGTAGCTTTAGGAGGGGAAGGAAGCGTACAAATAGTTGCAGTTATAAGTGCGGTCGCTATCCCTACGTTTAATGTTTTAGCAGTTATTAGTTTAAGTGTATTTTCTAATAATAAAATAAGTATAAAAAAAATACTAATTGATATTGTTAAAAACCCATTAGTTATTGGAATATTTTGTGGGGTTGTGGTTTTAGTTTTTAGAACGTATGTTTTTAAAAATGCTGATTTTTGGATAAGAGATAATTTAAGTTTTTTATATAACACTTTTGATATGGTAGGCATGCTTACTACAGCGTTTAGTTTAATAGTTTTAGGTGGTGCGTTTAAATTTGGTAGTATAAAAAGCAGTTATTTCCAAATAACTTTAGGAACTGTGCTAAGATTAATAATAGCTCCTGTTATCTGCTTTGTGTTTTATTTTTTATTAATTAGATGGGGAGTATTAGATAATGAGCCTTATAATACTGTAGCACTAATCCCTTTAGTTTCTACACCAGTAGCAGTATCTAGTGCAATTATGGCTAAAGAAATGGATTCAGATTCTGACTTAGCCAACAGTTTAGTTGTTTATACTAGTTTATTTTCAGTTATTACTATTTTTAGTTTATGTATGATATTAAAATCTATGGGGGCGTTTTAAATGAATGAAATAACAAAAGAAATATTTAAAATTATTAAAAAAGAACAAAAAAGACAAAAAGATACTATTGAACTAATTGCTAGTGAAAACTTTGTAAGTAAAGATATACTTAAAGCTAACGGTAGTATTTTAACTAATAAGTATGCGGAAGGATATCCTAGTAAGAGGTACTACGGAGGATGTAAGTATGTTGACCAAATTGAAACAATTGCTATAAATTTAGCTAAAGAATTGTTTAGCGCGGAACATGCGAATGTACAGCCTCATTCAGGAAGTCAAGCAAACCAAGCAGTGTATTTAGCTGTTTTAAAACCAGGTGATAAAGTTTTAGCTCTTGATTTAAATAGTGGTGGTCATTTAACACACGGCCACAGTTTATCTAGTTCTGGTCTTTTATATGAATTTCATAGTTACGGAGTTAATAAAGATACTTTTCTTTTAGATTACGATGAAATTGAAAAGATTGCATTAGAAGTTATGCCTAAACTTATAGTTACAGGTGCTTCTAATTATTCAAGAATTATAGATTTTAAGAGATTTAGTGAAATCGCAAGTAAAGTTGGAGCTCTTCTAATGGTTGATATGGCACATATTGCTGGTTTAGTAGCTACTTCACTTCATCCAAGTCCAGTTCCTTATGCTGATTTTGTAACATCTACGACCCACAAAACTTTAAGAGGACCTAGAAGTGGGTTAATATTATGTAAAGAAAAATATGCAAAAATAATAGACAGAGCTGTGTTTCCAGGAATTCAAGGCGGACCGCATATCCAAACAATAGCTGCTAAAGCAATCTGTTTTGGTGAGTGTATGGAAGAATCTTTTATTACTTATCAAAAAAGAATATTAGCCAACATAAAAGCGATGGAAAAAGCTTTTAATAATAGAAATGTAAGTATGATAAGCGGAGGAAGTGATAATCATTTAGTTAGCATTGAAGTGTATAAATCATTAGGAATAACTGGGGCAGAAGCAGAAAAGAAATTAGAAAAATATAATATAACAGTCAATAAAAATTCAATTCCTTATGATACTTTGCCACCTACTAAAGCTAGTGGCTTGCGTCTAGGAAGTGCTGCTATGACCTCTAGAGGATTAGAAGAAAATGATTTTTATGAAATTGCTAATTTGATTACTGATATTTTACTAGACAAAAGTTTAGAATTAAATAAAGCGTATCAGGAAAGAGTTAAAAATATAATTGATAAATTATATTAGAAATAGATAATTATTGTAGTATAATTATTATACGGAGCGATACCCAAGTGGTTGAAGGGGCGGGCTTGGAAAGCTCGTAGGACGTAAAAGTCGCTAGGGTTCAAATCCCTATCGCTCCGCCACTATTTTGTTTTATTTTTAAAAATATATTACATAGTTAAAAAAGTAAAGCAATTAGTCAAATATTGGATTTTTTTATAAATTTTTAAAAAATAAAAATAATAATTTTATAAACGCTTAGTAAGCGACTTTTTTGTTAGTAATTAAAAAAATTACTATGTTTTATAACAACAAGCAAAAGTTCATATAATACATATATAAAATTAATTTATTAATTTTATCGTATAATATAATTATGAGAAGGAAAATGTTTATTTCACTTTTATCATATTCAATTATTCTGTTACTAGCTATAACACTGCTTGTTCTAGCGAGTATTTTTAACACTTTTTTTACTTATAAAGTTACTGCTAGAATTGGAATAATAACAATTATCGCTTTTGGACTTATTACTTTGTATCTTTTAACAGATGCGTCTTTTTTAATAATTTACTCTTTTTATGCTGCTTTGATTTTCACTCTAGCTACAATATTCGAAGATTATTTGCTAGGTCTTATGATAGTTGGAACTTTGTTACTTATAACTAATCCATTAGATTTTTTAAGAAAGAAAATTTTTAAAAAATTAAATATTAAAAATAATGTTCCACTAAATATCAATCTTTACCGCTCTAGATGGGCTATATTTGAATATAGAAAACTTATGAAACAATATTTTCATATGCCTGATACAATAAGACTTTTTAATTCTAAAACATATAAAGTTTTAAGACAACTTACTTTTCTAGCAATTCTTTTTTTAGCGATTTTAATATTTATTTATCAAATGGGAAGAATAGTTTTACAAAACTTCACATTGCCTTTCCTAGCTTTTAGAGTTTTCCTTAGTACAATGTTATTTTTAATAGCGTTCATTTTATTTAAAAAAGGGTTTTTATCGACTTTGAGACTGCTTTCTGTTTTAATATTTCCTGTTCTTCTATTCCTAATATTAGTGGTTCCTAGCGACCTAATAAACGATATTTCGAGGCTAATATTATTTTCATTTATGGTGATTTGTACTCTTGCAAGTTTTACTTATAATTTATTTTTATACTTTCAAAGAGTTTTATACAATTACTACTACTATTTCGATAATGATAGTAAAACTGAAGTGTATGCTAACAGTCTTTTTGAACCTTTAGTATATAACTACTGTTATACTTACTTTACTAAATACTCTATAAAAATCTCGCGTGAAGCTTTTTTAAAACACTTTAATGAACTTGTAGTTTATGCTAATTTTAAACTATTCTTCATTATATCTTATAGTTTTAGTAATGACTGTTGTTATATATTTACTGCTACGCATTATAAAGAAAAATATAAGATAAACAACTTTAAAAAAATATTAGACAGAAAATACAATACTAATTGCGGTGTATATACAGTAGAGGATAAAGATGCTAAAGTTTTTGAAAATATGTTTTTCCATAAAGATGAATATATTATGTCAAGAGCAGTAAGCGAAGCAGCTTTATATAAATCATTTACATACAAACATAAAATAATTGTATCTATTGTATTTTATTTTACAAATTATGAAAAAATGAATGAGTATTCTATTTCAAGAAATGTAATGAGATTAAAAGAATATGAGTATTCTGGCAATGCTGTAGTAAAAACGAGTATAATAGTAGAGAATGATGATATTTTAATAAAGAAATGCGTTAAAAATATGTTGCTAGATGCATCCTTATATGATGGTCATTATGTTAGAATAATTGTATTACAAAAAATTGTAGATAACTAAAAGGAGAAGTTATGAAAAATTTAAAAAAATATTGGTTAATTCATATTATTGTTGGTGTTATATTACTTACATTTGGTATCGTTATGGTGATTAAAAATGAGGCTTTTATTAATTATGGTGAAGATGGTAACTACCAAGTTAATTTCACAGAATTTTTATCGTCTTTTCTTTTAATTGTGTTTGGATATTATCTTATATTTCCTAAAATAAGAAAAGCATCTAAAAAATTTAAATACTTATACGTGTTTGAATTTGTTTTAATTCTTTTTGTTTCTTTACTTGGCTTTCTAATTCCTGCTATATTAAAACTATTTGGAAACCATTGGAGATTATTTTCATTTGGAACAGTTGGTTTTTGGTATGGAGTAATATTTTTAATTAACGGAATAGTTGAGTTGTTTTATTGTAGTTATGCTGAGTCTAGACAAAAGCTATATAGATTTATTTTAGGTATTATATCTGTAGTATTTGGTACTATATTGATATCTAGTGGATTTGGCTTAAATTTAGATAACATTATTAAATACGCTGTAATATATGGTTTCTTGATAATTGGTGCTGTATTAATTGTTTTAGGTCTTATAAATGTACCTAAAAAAGAAAGTAAAGCCAAAAGTGCTGAAGATAAGAAAGAAAAAGAAATAGAAAACAAAAAAGAAAAGAAAGAAAAGAAAAAGAAAAAAGAGAAGGAAGCTAAAGATGAAGAATAGAAATAAAAAAGAACATATAGAATTACTTAGTGATTTAACTGCACTCTCAGGAACTGCAAGTCACGAGCAATCTGTTAGTAAATATATTAAAAATTTTGTTAACGAATTAGATAGTAATAAAATCCTTAGTTATGATAATTTAGGAAGTACGATTGTAGAAATAAACAATAACAATAAAGTAAAACTTATGCTTAGTGCTCATATGGATGAAATTGGACTTATGGTTAGTGAAATTACTGATAATGGATTTATTAAGTTTATCACAATAGGCGGATGGCTTGCACAAGTTATGTTAGCGCACGAATGGATTATTCATACTAAAAAAGGTGATATTTTGGCGGTTACTGGTGTAAAACCACCACATCTTGTTCCACAAGACCAAAGAGATAAAGTATTTCCACTTAGTAACTATTTTTTAGATATAGGATGCTCAAGTAAAAAAGAAGTTTTAGAAGTAGGTGTCGCGTTAGGTGATTTTGTTACTCCAAATACAAAGCTAAAACAACTAAGTAATCCTAATTACATAATGTCAAAAGCTCTTGATGATAGAGCAGGGATGGGAGTACTTCTAGAGAGTTTATGCGATAATTTAAATACCAAAAATATTGATATAGCTTATGTATTTTCAACTCAGGAAGAGGTAGGAACAAGAGGCGCTAAAACTAGTAGTTATTTGGTTAATCCTACACTAGGTATTGCAATAGATACAGGAGTAGCTGATGATTATATTGGTGGAAATCCTTACCAACAAAAACTTGGCGAAGGTGTCCAAATAGTACTTCTTGATGCAGGAACTATACCACATCAAGGTTTTAGGAATTTTATAATAGAAATAGCTAAAAAATATAATATTCCATATCAAGAACCTTACATATCAGCAGGTGGTACAGATGCATCTAAAATCCATTTAAATGGTGGCGGAGTTCCTTGTATTAGTTTATGTGTACCTGTAAGATATATGCATTCACACACTAGTATTTTGCATTATGAAGATTATTTAAATGCTATAAAATTAGTAAATGCTATTATCGAAAATTTATCAAGCGAAAAATATGAAGAAATAATGAAAGATTAGGAGAAAAGAAAATGAAATTATTTATACCAAATATGGGATGTAAAGGTTGTCAAACCAAAATTGAAGAAGCTTTAAATAAAGAAAATTTAAAAGCTAAAGTTGTTTTAAAAAAGAAATTAGTTATATTTAAAGATGATAGTTTAGAATCACAAGTTAGAAAAGCATTAGATAGTATAGGGTATACTGCTGCTTAGTATATGAGAATTATCGGAGGATTATTTAAAAGCAGGATTATACAAAGAGTAAATCTAGAATCTACTAGAGAAACATCTGATATGGTTAGACAAGCTGTTTTTAATATGCTAAATAATAGGATTGAAGGAGTATCTCTTGATTTGTTTGCTGGAAGCGGAGCTTATGGTTTAGAAAGTATATCAAGAGGAATAACAAAAGCGTATTTTTGTGATAATAATAGTGCCGCAGTATCGACTATTATTTCAAATGCAAATTATTTGAAGATAAGCGAACTGTGCATAATTAAAAATTTAGAATATTTAAAGATGCTAGATTATCTTGAAAATAATAAAATAATTTTTGATTATATATTTTTAGATCCTCCTTACCATTTTAGTGATATAGAATTACTACTAGAACGTATCAACTGTATAAGTAAAAAAGGTACTCTAATTATTCTAGAAAGAAACAAAAACAGCGAATTAATTAGTAATTTAAAATATGAAATAGTTAAAGAAAAAGTGTACGGAATTAAAAAAATCGTGATTTATAAAAAAATATGATAAAATATATATAAAGAAAAGGAGATATAAAGATGGCATGGTGGGCAGTATTATTAATAGGAGTAGGAGCATTGATTGTAGGTGCTATAATAGGATTTTTTGTAGCGAGAGGAATAATGAAAAAATACATTCAAAAGAATCCTCCTGTAAATGAAAAAATGATTAGAGAAATGTTTAGACAAATGGGAAGAACCCCTAGTGAAAGACAAGTTAGAGAAGTAATGCGTTCTATGGATACCGCTAAAAACGATACCCCTAAGAAAAAATAACTATTATATAAGATTAATTTTGTAGATTATAAAACACTCAAACCATTATTAGTTTGAGTGTTTTATAATAGCTTTTTTTAAAGCATAAATAATATAATAAATATATTAACACATCTTTTTTATTAAAGAGTATAATATTATTGTATTATGGTAAAAGAAGGTAAAATGAATTATTCTAAAATTAATCCTAAAATATTTAAGAAAACTGTAAAGTATTTTTATGATGAAAATATTTTTTCTAATTATGCTTTCACAGATCCTAATATTGAATATGAGAGACTATATTCAATATTATCTAAATTTATTAATTCTAACCTAACTAAAACTACAATTTCTAAAATTTATAAGCTTTAAATTATAATAATAGATTCTCCTTAAAAGGTGTATAATATGGATACTAATTTATACGGAGCTGTTTAGGTTTGTGCTGGTGGTGGAATGTTTGTATTAATGTTATTTGCTTTAATGGGCAACTATTCTAAAAAATATGGAGATTATGGAAAAATCCTAATAAATAAAAAACTAGCTTTTCTTTTATTACTTCCAAGAAGAAAAACTATAGAAAAGAAAGTATATGCCAATAGCATTTCTATAAAAATACAAATAGCCAACTATTTGACTCTACTTTTCAATATTATCTTCACAATTGTAACCATATTGAAAAATGATGAAGACATACTAGCTTTATATGTGGCAATAAGTGTTTTCTACCTATTTGTAGCTATACTTGCAGGATCATACGCACAGGGTTTGTTTGTTCCACCTAAAAAACCACCAGCTGATAAAGAAAAATAAAATATAAAAGATATAATGTGAAAAAAATTAATACTATTTTTTTATTTAAACTATATACAAAAAAATAAGAAGAATTTAATAAATTGATAAAGAACACCAGTTATTTTATAATTGGTGTTCTTTATCATCTATAACTGTTTCTATGGTAATAGTATTATTAATATTATTTTCACTTTTTTTGTCTTCATTTAATTTCTTTTGTAACCCTACGTTAAACCGTGTTTCTTGATTTCTAGCTAACTTTCTAATATTATTAACATGCTTATAAAGAATAATACCAAATACAATTAAGTAAAAAGCAATGTATAATGAATTTTCTAGTAATTTAATCTCTTTAAAAATAATAATTTCTAGAATACCAGCAACCACCGCAAGTGTAGTAGATATTAAACTCCCTAAAGAAGATAATCCTGATATAAAAAATATTATTAAGTATACTACCATCATAGATACGCCAACTATAGGGGAAAGTGCCGCAATTACTCCAGCACTAGTAGCTACTGCCTTTCCACCCTTAAATTTCAAAAATATAGAATTAGTATGACCTAAAATACTTAGTAATCCGTATACAGGCAATATATCGATTTTACCAATAAATGATACAATATCAAGTTCAAAAATCCATTTAATTAAAAAAATGATAATAAAACCTTTAAATCCATCAAGCATCATACAAAGAGCTGCGTACTTTGGACCCATAGTTCTTAAAACATTAGTAGAACCAATGTTTTTAGATCCCTCATTTCTTGGATCTATATGCTTAAATTTACCAATAACTACACCAAATGGTATGCTACCAATTAGATATGATAATAGCATTGTAATAACAATATACAAATAATTCATATTTAGTTTCTACAGTACAGGATAGCTTGATAATATATCTATAAAATATGATAAATTTAATTCTTTAGCGTAATCTAATGCTGTCTTGTTGTACCTATTTTTAAGCATAGGTGAGTAGTTTTTAATCAATATTTTAATCAGATCATAATCTCTATTTAACACAGCTAAAGTTAAAATATTATCGTCCTTAGTTTTATTATATTCAGTACTTTGAGAATATTCCAAAAGATATTTATAAGTTTCTTCACTATTGTTATTTTTAGCGTAATCTAAAGCAGTCTCGTATCTTCTATTTCTAATATCTAAAAGCGCACCGTATTTAATTAGCTCTTTTAAAATATCAACATTCGTATATTTAGATGCATAAAACAAAGGAGTTTCAAATAAGTCATTTAAAGAGTTGACATCTAGACCTTCATTTAATAAATATTTTATTAATTCATAATGCTGATTTTTACAAGCATAATGCAAAAGAGTGTTTTTATGTGAATCTATTAATAAAGATGATAAATTAGATTTTTCTAATACATATAAAAAACATTCCATATTACAAGAAGATATACTATAATGAATAGGTAAAAGTTCGTCTCTTGTTTTAATATTAAGTAAAGAGTTATTTTCTACTAATAACTTTACTACTTCTATATCACCTTTTTTACAAGCTAAATGAATTGGGGTTTCTCCTAAAGAGTTAACTATGTTTAAATTAGCATTAGAATTAATTAATAACTTCATTATTTCTAATTTACCTTTTCTAGCAGCATCAAATATGCATGATTCATTAGATATATCACAAGCGTTAACATCTAGACCAACCATTATTAGATAAGAAGTGATTTCTAAAGAATTAGCAAGTACTGCATAGTGCAGTAATGTTTTATTTCTCTCATCTTTTTTGTATAACTCATCAAGATGGTTTTTTAAATATTCTAAATCTGTATCAAGTATTCTAGCAAAAATATTCATAATATATCCTCTCAAATTGCATATATTTATTTTACCATATTTAAAGACAAAAAACGATTAATATTTATTAAAACGAGATTATTTATTAAAAATGTATCTCACTTTCTTCTAAAACCTTTAATATTTGGTTAATAGCACGTTCAACGCATAACTTTCTTATTTTATCTCTTGTAAATTTTGGATTAAAGTTAACACACTCAGTTTGGATTTTTTCGTCCAATCCATATGAAAACCAGACAGTACCAACTGGTTTTTCTTTTGTTCCTCCACTAGGACCTGCTATACCTGATATACACACAGTTACATTAGCACTAGTTACTTCAAATAAGCCCTTAGCCATATAATAAACAGTTTCTTTTGAGACTGCACCGTATGTAAGAAGAACTTCACGTGGTACTTTTAAATATTTCATTTTGGATGAATCAGAATACGTAACAAAGGATTCACTAAACACAGTTGACACACCGCTTACACTAACTAACGTACTAGCAAAAAGACCACCTGTACAACTTTCAGCACAGGTAATAGTTAAATTGTGTGTTTTTAAGAAGTCTATAAGACTAAGAAGTTTATCGTTCATAAGAACTCCTTTATTTTAGATAATTTGTATTATTACAAATAAATTTAAACAAATGGTGCCCGAGATCGGATTCGAACCGACACGAGTTTAACCTCGCTGGATTTTGAGTCCAGTACGTCTACCAGTTTCATCACTCGGGCACTACATATATATTATATTACATTTCGCTAGGGATTTTGATTCCTAACAACTCTAAACCGTGTTTAATAACGTTATTCACTTCATTTATTAAAATTAAGTTAGAATTCAATGTAATTATATCATCACAAACTATTTTCACGTTTGAATAAAATCTATTAAAAGTTTGGCACAATAAGATTAAATATTTAGCTACAACAGAAGGTTGGTATAAAGATGCTGCT
>JAITXV010000039.1 GCA_031284605.1 Acholeplasmatales bacterium
AAGATGAACTAGATATTTCAACAGAAGATACTAGAGCACTATTAACTAAGTAAGTTGTTTTACCTAAAATAGTTAATCCTTGATAGTGTACTATTATTTTAAATTGACCTTTAGCAGAAGTAAGTCTGTCATAACCATCTATTAAAGAAGCCTCTAAAGGAATGGTTTCTCTAGTATTGTTAGAATAATCAACAATTAAATAGTTACCATTAAAATCAAATGGTTCTGAGATGTTATAAGTACTTTTAAGTGTTGGGGATGGTTCTAATAGTACTACATTAGTTACATACTTATCATCTACTGTATCATTAGGTGGGGTATTAGATTTAGTTAACCAAAGTATTAAAAATAGTGAAGCAACTAAAAACAAAAGGGTTGCTAAAATACTTGTAAATACTACTACTTTTTTATTTTTTTCCATATTGTTAAATCTCCTTTTAGGACATATATGCTTTATATAAATAATTCATTAATAAATGAATTCATCTTTAATTATAACACTTTTTTAAGCATCAAATATAAAAAATATGTTATTAGTAACAATATGAAATATTGTGAAATTTTACTCACTTTTTTTGTTAATAGATATTTTGTCATAATAAAAACAAAATTATCTTATTTTTGGCATAAAATATATAACTTTAATAGATGTATAAAATGTCAAATATTAATGTATAAAAATGATATATTTTTACTTATGATACCTATTAAAATATAGCGCTAAAACTAAGTCACCTAAACCACTAATAGTTCCTTCTTTTACGTTGTTAGGATTGTTTTCATCAAACTCAAAACCATATTTTTGCATATCTTGAAATATATCTCTTAGAGTAGGATCTTGGTTAATAATATTAAGAGCATTTACATAAGCATCTGTGGTACCTCTAAATAAAGTCATATTATCATCGTATTTTAAACCTCTTGCGTCCATAGCTACGCTAATTGGTTGCCACAAACCATCGTCAGTTATAAGTATAAGTGTATATTTACTAACTAATTCATACTGTCCTATTGCATTTTCCAAAAATACATTGATTCTAAAAGGAGTATTAGTATTAGGAGTAATAAATAAATCGATATATATATCTTCATAAGGTAATGAATATACATAAGCAAATGGTTCATTTGGTTTAAATTCTTCATTCTTTGAATTTTTAAAACTATTTATTTTTATACTATAACCAGGTAATGAAGAGTTAATTCTAGTTAGAGTATTTTTATCTTTTTGTAATAAACCCACAAATTGGATAAAATAATTCTCTGTATTAGATTTTACAGTTATTTTTCTAGTATCTAATACGAAATAGAATTTTAATTCTAACTCTCCTTGTCCTTGTGGTAAAACCATTCCTGAAGAAACAGTACCTGGAACATTCAAATCTAATATATAACTAGAATTAATAATAGTTAGTTGGTTTTGATATCCAATTAGGATATCAGTAATACCAACTGTAGAAGGAGTAATATTAGTTCCAGATAAAGCAGGAACGTTAGAAGTTTCGCCTATTTGAATATATGCTTCATCATAAAAATAATATGATGAAATTTTAAAATAAGAATCTACTACTATCTTTTCAAAATTAGCTACTAAAGTCACTTCACCTTTAGGAATAGTAAATTTCATATTAGAAATACTAATTAGTGCTGAAGGATTAGAAGTTAGATATGCAGAAAAACTATTTAGTGAATAACCAAAAATAGGAATAATTTCAAATGTTACTACTTCTCCTTCATAACCACCTAACACTTCTTCTCCATTTATGGTTAGAGTAACTTTACCATAAAGAACTCTAGATGTATCAATAAAATATTTCAATTTTGGCTCTTTTTTAGTACAACTTGCTACTGTAAAAGAGAACATTATAACTAATAATACAAATATAAACTTTTTCATAATATTAATTATACTCTTTTTTTATGAATTTTATTTTTATTAGTTACTATATTGTACAAGCGCTAATTAGTATTTTAGATAATATAGTAGGTAATAACACTAGAAATATAAGTTATTTTTGATTTAAAAAGCAATTGAAAACCTGCATTGGCTACTTATTTTAATATAGTAGATTTGAAATATTAATTATAATGAAATAAATGTTGGTTTTATTTAAAAAATAATAAATTTTTTTTAATATTAAGTTTTTAATAAAAAATCTACTAAACTAATAACAATAATACCTTCAATATTGGTGTTAAAATAATTGTTGTAACATACTAAATATTTAGGATAATTATCTTTTATTTCTTTAAGTGGTGTAAGCTCTCTAGATAGCACAGTCTCTAAAGAAACATCAAGACTAACTTGGATATAGATTTTATTGTCATTTTTTTGTGCAATAAAATCTATTTCTTTTTCATTTAACTTACCCGTGTATACTTTGTATCCTCTAGATATTAATTCATTAAAAACTACATTTTCTATAATGGCACCCTTGTTTACTTTTGATATATCCCTAAAAACGTAAGCTAGCGAATGATCGCTTAAATAATATTTATCATTTGATTCAAACAATTTTTTACCTTTAATATCATATCTAGATACTTTTTTAATAATATAAGCGGCTTCTAAAAAGTGGATATATTTACTAATAGTATCAAGGTTTGACTCTATTTTATTTTTATCTCCACCGCTTATATATTTTGAAATTTTTCTAAGTGTAGTAAGAGAACCAATATTATCAAAAAAATAGGTTGTGATACCTTCTAATAAAACTATATTTTTAATGTTATTACAAGAAAGTACATCTTTTAAAACAATAGACGAGTTTATATCATACACAATTTTAGAAGCGATTTCATAATTAAATGACTCAGCAGCTACAAATGGAAATCCTCCAAGTATTAAATAGTCATCAAGATAGGTTTTTTCGAAGATTGGTAAATCCCAAGAAGTACTTAATTGATTGTTGTCAAATGTTTTAAAAGGAATAGAGTTTAGATATTGTCCATAATATAGTGGAGGTATTTTATATTTTATTCTAAAAGACACAAACTCTTTATAAGAAAGAGGGTTTATTTGAAATTGTACATATCTTCTGGCTAAATTTGTAGATAGTTCACTAGATAATAACTTTGAATTAGAGCCAGTAATATAAATATCTGTGTTTCTAAGTCTTAATGAATTTATGACCAATTCCCAAGAAGCAATATATTGTATTTCATCAAAAAAAAGATAGTATTTCTTATCGTCTATCATTTTGGATACAATGTAATCATTTAAATTGGTGTATGATTTAATAAATTTAAAATCAATATCTTCAAAATTTATGAATACTACGTGCTTTGTATCAGAAAACTTTAATACCATATCTTTAATGATTTTTAAAATTTCACTTTTCCTGATCTTCTTATTACTGTGATAATTTTGATAACATCTTTATTGATAAAATTTTTTATAAAATCTGTATAAATTTTTCTTTCAATCGGTAGTTTCATACTTTTCTCCTTCTTTTGTTAACTACATATATCATAAATATATAAGTTTTGTAGTTGCAAGTGATACAAATATTATAATATTAGTATTTTTGTTGTCGCAAGTGATACAAATTTAGTAATTAAAAACTTCATAATAAAATCATATATGCCTTTTCAAAGGCATATTATCATATAAATGCTATTAACATTATTATTTTATTTTTTTCTTTTTAAAATCATCAACAACTACTTCTAGAGTTACATCATATCAATAAAAGTGTGTTGATCTTGATTTTATTTGAATACTACTATAATTTTAATATATTAACTATTTTTTATTTTTTGCTTCTTTCTTGTCTTTTATAAATTGTTTCTTCTCTTCATCAATTTTAATTTTTCTTTCAGTTAGTATCTCAGAAATTTTGTCATAATCTTCTGGTTTTATAATATTAGCTTGAGAATAAGTTACAATATTAGTTTCAGGATCGCTAAATTCATCTATTATTATTTCGTCGCCTACTTTCATTTCATCAAGTACTTCATTAGAAATTGAAGAAATATCAATATCAAATTCTACTTCTTTTCCAGATTTTAAAATACCTATTCCTTTTAATTGTTCACCCATATTAGAAGTATAATAAACAAATTCTTTAAATTCAACTATAATTGGTTTAGAATTGCTAAGATAGTATTCTTCTAAGCTATGCTGATTATTATTGAACTCTTCAATTATTTCATCTTCCTCTTTCTTTTCTTGAACATATTTGATTCCTCTTTTATGGTTATTAACAAGTTTTATTTTATAGTCCTGATATAACTTATAGTCTTCACTAGATAAACAATTTTTTACATCTAAAGCATACAAAACAAAACCTGAATCTAAATCTTTAGTTGCATCTAAGTTTATTATATCTCCGTCTTTTAATTTTATTAAGATATCTTTCGGAACAAATTTAATATCAAAAATAACTTCTTCACTATTATCTAATAATAATGCTTTTCCTTTACTGACTACTGAAAAACTATCAATAGTACAGGTCAAGTCAATAAATTTAGCTTGAACTAGAAATTCTTCTATACCATCATTTTTAACTGTATTTTGCTTATTATTCATTAGTTATCACTCCTTTAATACATATTTGAATTTATAATTACTTAAATTATATCACGAAGATATGTTTTATAACATATAAGTTAGATATTTTATTATATTTAATTTTAACTTTAGTACTTCTTCTAGAACTTCCTAGCCCTCTCTTATAAAATTATTGTCAATTTGTTTATATTTGCCTTTATAAAATAAATTGTTAGAACTACTTTCCATTATGGTGCCTCACTTTTTGTAAATTTTGAATGAATAATCGATATTTCTATTGTAACAAAATGTTTTTAATCTGTGTGAGAGAATATTTATTAAATTTGGTTTTATTCCAATCTCTATACATTTTTTATATACTTTTGTCTTTTTACAAATTTCCTCATCTATTTGAATCAATGCAACGCTTAAATTTAGATCTAAATCATTATTTAATTCTAACACTGCTTGACCAGTAGTTCCTGATCCAGCAAAATAGTCTAAGATAATATCATCTTTTTTAGCTACTAGTCTTATAAAATATTTAATCATATCTACTGGTTTTGGAGTATCAAACAATCCATCTATGCCTAACTTTTTTAAATCATTCGTACCAAATCTAGAATAAAAATTAAGCATTGAAGGAGCATTATCTTCACTTTCTTCAAGATAAGTTACGGAGTATGGTCTTCCGTCTTTATATACTAATCTATTATTGTTAAATAGTTCTAGAAACTTAGAATCACTAGACCATCCTCTTGAATGCAAAGGTTCTAAATGTAATCCAATTGATGGTATATCAACAGTTCTTGGATTACCAGGAGTAGATAAATCTTTAGCGAAATATATTTTTCCATCTTCACTTAGATTATTATAATTTATTAACCAAGTAATTCCATATTCTTCACAATATTTTTTTACTAATTCTTTTAAATATTTACTCGCTGCATTATATCCATTTTTCTCAAGACATATTTTTACATCTGAATATAGTTTTTTTATCATATTAGCATCTGAAGGAATATCCATTCTTGATATTTTAAATTGATTAACTTTTTTAATGTTTTTTGCGTAACAAACCACATATTCATGAACAACATTTATAAGTTTAGTGTTGCTTCTCTGTGATTGTTTAGTAATGAAAGTTCCTATAAAATTATTTTTACCAAATATTTTGTCACAAATAATTTTTAGGTTAGCATATTCGTTGTCGTCAATACTAATAAAAATACAACCTCTTTCAAGCATCAAGCTGTAGCTAGCTAAGATTCTTTTTTCCATAAAATCATTCCACTCTTCACTTTTCATACTATCATTATACGAAAAATTATTAAAAGTATTATATGGAGGATCTATATAGATAAAAGAAACAGAATTTTTATAGGCATTTAAAAAAAATAAATCAGACATTATATCTAAATTATCTCCTACAAAAATATTGTTATTTTTAATATTTATTTTTTTAGCAGTCAAAAAAGAATCAAATATTGAATTTTTGTTTGCGGTAGTATTAAATTGAAAATGTGGTACTTGATTATCCATTTATCTCCTTTTTCTTCTCTTTATATAGTGTTTTAACTGTTAACTATGTGTGCTATAAATATACCTATACGTATGCTATATTAATATATAAAAACTATATTTATTATAACATTTTTTAAATCAACGAGGTACGACAAACGCACACTCTTTTTTTACAAACCATTAGATTTTATAGTATTTTTCTATGTTTTACAAAAATATGTAGCAACTTTATATAGTAAAACATTTTTATAGTCTTTTAAGATATCGTAACTATCACATAGTATTTTGGTTTTAAAAAAAATATCCAAATATGAAAAATTAATATTACTACCATTTTTAAATCATAAAAGAAGGTATTTATATGTAAATACTATAAAATATTATATAATAATATAGACTTTATGAAAAAGGATACTAAATAATATGGATTATGATTTTAAGAAAATTGAACTTTACTGGCAAAAACATTGGATAGATAACAAACTATTTAAAACTCAAGATGAGAGTTTTAAACCTAAATACTACGTAATGGATATGTTTCCATATCCAAGCGCAGCAGGACTACATGTAGGGCATATAGAAGGTTACACAGCTACAGATGCAGTTAGTCGTTTTAAACGTATGCAAGGTTATAACGTATTGCACCCAATGGGGTGGGATGCATTTGGTTTACCTGCTGAGCAGTATGCATTAAAGACTGGTAAAGATCCTAGAGAGTTTACTTATAAAAATATATCTAACTTTAAAAGACAAATAATAGCCTCAGGAAAAGGAGTAGATTGGGATAGAGAATTAGCTACAGCAGACAAAGAATATTACAAATGGACACAATGGATATTTAAAAAACTATATGAAAAAGGATTAGCTGTATTAAAAGATGTTGAAGTTAACTTTTGTCCTGAATTAGGTACAGTATTAGCTAATGATGAAATAGTATTAAAAGATGGTCATATGTATTCAGAAATAGGATCTTTCCCTGTAGTTAAAAAACTACTAAAACAGTGGGTATTATTAATTACTAAGTATGCAAATAGATTATTAGAAGATTTAGATTTGCTTGATTGGTCTGATAACTTAAAAGAGATGCAAAGAAATTGGATAGGAAAAAGTGAAGGAGCGATTGTTAAATTTAGGCTTGAAGGAACTTCTAATTATTTTGAATGTTTTACTACTAGACCTGATACTTTATACGGAGCTACTTACTGTGTACTTGCTCCTGAACATAAAGAAGTTTTGAATATTACAAAAGAAGAAGAATATAATAGTGTTATAAAATATATTAAAGCTACTAAAGAAAAAAGTGAATTAGATAGATTAAGTGATAAAAAGAAAACAGGTGTATTTACTGGTGCTTACGCAGTTAATCCAATTAATAATGCACTGATTCCAATATGGATTGCGGACTACGTATTACCTAATTATGGAACTGGTGCTATAATGGCTGTTCCTGCTCATGATACTAGAGATTATGAATTTGCGTGTGAAATGGGTCTTGATATTATCGAAGTAATAAAAAATGAAGATGGTGATATAGCTAGTGATGGAATCCATTATAACTCAGGAATAATAAATGGGTTGTATACTAAAGAAGCTAAAAAGAAAATAATAGATTATCTTGCAAGTAATAGTTTAGGATATGAACATACTACATACAAAATGAGAGATTGGGTTTTCTCACGCCAAAGATATTGGGGTGAACCATTCCCTGTGGTATTTACTAAGAATAATATAGTTCATTTATTACAAGATGATGAATTGCCACTAGATTTACCAATTATAGAAAATATGAGACCTTCTGGAGATGGAAGAAGCCCTTTAGCTAATGCCAAACAATGGTTAAACTATGATAAGAATGGGATTAAAGGTATTAGAGATACCAATACAATGCCACAGCTTGCTGGAAGCTGTTGGTATTATATTGGATATCTACTTAAAAATAATCTAGGATATATTCCACTTGATAGTAAAGAAGCTAAGAAAGTTTTAGACAAATGGCTACCTGTAGATTTATATATAGGAGGCACTGAACATGCTGTAGGGCATTTATTATATTCAAGATTTTGGCATAAATTCTTTTATGATTTAGGATATGTATCTAGTAAAGAACCATTTAAGAAATTATTCAACCAAGGAATGATATTAGGACCAGATTCTAAAAAGATGAGTAAAAGTAAAGGAAATGTTATTAATCCAGATGATGTAATAAAAGAACATGGTGCTGATACTTTAAGATTATATGAAATGTTTATGGGTCCGTTAGATCAAGAAAAACCATGGAGTGTAGATACAGTAGCATCTAGTAAGAAATGGTTAGAAAGAGTTATTAGGATGTATGATTTTGAGATGACCCAAAGTAATGTAGATGAACTTAATTTTGTATATAATCAAACAGTTAAAAAAGTAACTGAGGATTATGAAAATCTAAAGTTTAATACAGCTATTAGTCAAATGATGATATTTGTAAACGAAGTTTACAAAGTTAAGAAAATATCATTATCTCAAGCAAGAAACTTTTTAAAATTATTAAATCCATTGTGTCCTCATTTAACTGAAGAAATAAATAAAAAAATCTTAAAACAACATGAGGAGTTAGTATATTCTGAATGGCCAACATTTGATAATAAACATTTAATCTTAGATGAAATGGAAGTAGTTATTCAAGTTAATGGTAAGATAAGAGCTAAGATAAATGTTAGTGCTAATATTACAGAAGTAGAGTTAAGAGAAAAAGCTTTACAAGAAGAAAATGTAATTAAGTTTTTAGAAGGTAGTGAGATTAAGAAGTTTATTGTTATTAAAAATAAAATTATTAATATAGTAATATAATGATAAGCACTTATATTAAAAGTATAGACACAAAAATATACACCCAAATATTTAATGAAAACAAAGAACAAGTTCTTTGTTTTTTACATGGAAATGGTGAAAGCGGTGAATATTTTTATAATCTATTGCCTTATTTTAGTGAATATAAAATTATTTTAATAGATACTAGAAATCACAATAAAAGTGATAAAGTAGATGGTTATCTAGATTTTAAAACTATAGCTGCAGATTTTATAAACGTAATAAACTATTTAAATATTAAAAAATGTGACATCATTGGCTATTCAGATGGTGGTAATACTATATTAGAATTACTAAAAAATAGATGCGATATTATAAACAAAGCTGTTCTTATTTCTCCTAACTTAAGTCCTAAATATTTGCATGCCTTCTTACGTATAAAACTTTATTTATATGAAGCGGGTTTATTACTAAAGAAAAAAGATGATTTAATAAAGAATAAAATTATACTAGCTAATCTAATGTTAAAAGAACCTAATTTTAAATATAGTGATTTTGAAAATATTAATACTAATTCTATTATTTTAAGTGCACAAAAAGATGTTGTTAGCATAAAGCACTTAGATATATTAGCTAATATATTAAATATTAAGCATATTAATATCAAAAAATCAACTCACGCTAATATTTGTTATAATAGCGAAGCTATTGATATAATTACTAATTTTCTTAATAATTAGTAATTATTAAAATTATTTTAATTTTAATAATACTAGGCACTCAAAACTTTTAGTATTAGGAAATAGTTTAATAGGAGTAACTTCTTTAATATCATATATACTTACTAACTTCATTAAATTAAGAGATAATGAGACTATATTACAAGATAAATAAATAATATTATTATACTTTTTAGATAATATTATTTCTATTACGCTATTAGATAACCCATCTCGCGCAGGATCAACTATTAGATAATCAGCATCTAAATTTTGAAGCTTATCTTTTACATCTGAAGCTATTATTTCCATATTTCCATATAGTTTAGGATTGTTTTGGTATGTTTTTATAGTTGAAGCTATGCTTTCCTTATTTTCATCTATTAAATATAAAGAGGATGCTTTAGAAGCAATATAAAAACCTATACTTCCGCTTCCGCAGTATGCATCTATTACTGTGCTTCCTTCTTTTATATAAGATTTAATCTTATCATATACTTTAGGTATTAAATAAAAATTTACTTGAAAGAAAGATCGATCATTTATATAAATAATATGGTCGTTTAAGTTCATCTCTAAAGTATTTTCACCATATAATATTATAGATGTATCACCCAATATGTACTTAGAGTTTTTACTTATATTAAGGGTAATACCCTTAATATAAGGGTTTTTCTTAAGCAAAGATACTATTTCTTTAACACCTTTAAAATGTTCAAATTTTGATACAAGTGTAACAAGTATTTCATTTTTAGTGTTTGTTCTAAATACTATATTTTTTAAACTTTTATAATCTATATGGATGTTAGAATTATTAAGCAAAACTAATAATTCATTTATATTAGCGGGAGCTAAACAAAAATCATTTACTTTATATAATTTTTTAGAATTCCTTAAATATAAACCTAATTTTAAAGTGTCAGATTCTAAAACTTCAAAAACTACTTTGTTTCGGTAATTTAGAGTGTGATTATCACATAAGGATTCATTAACAGTTATATCTTGTTTTAACATTTTAGATAATTGATCTTTAATGATGCTAGCACATAGTAGGCTTTGATATTCATCACTAACATAATCAAAATCTATACTACCTAAAAAATTAGGTGTATCTTTTGTTCTAAATGGATTTTTAGTTATAAATTCTTCAATAACTAAAAATATTAATTTATCTTTTATTTTTCTTATCTTACAAATAACTTTTTCATTAGGTAAACAATCATCTATAAAATAAAAATAGTTGTCATCTTTATAAAATCCTTTACCTTCGTAATCTAGATTAGTACATTCTAATGTGATCAAATCACCTATTTTATAATCCATATTATTTATACTTCTCTATTAGATAATTAATATAGTAATTAGGATTAAACTCTTCATTACAAGCATCTTTAATTATATCTAGTGGCTTTTTAAAAGCACCATATTGATGAATATTTGTTTTTAGCCATTCTCTTATAGATTTAAAATCATTATTTTTAATACATAAACTTACGTTTATGTCTTTATCCATAGAATTGTAAAATTGAGCGCTATATGCACTTCCTAAAGCGTAAGTTGGAAAATATCCAAAACTCCCACCACTCCAATGTATATCTTGAAGCACTCCTAAACTGTCATTAGATGGCTTTATTCCTAAATATTGTTTATATAGTTTATTCCAAGTTTTAGGAAGATCCTTAACTTTTAATTTCCCATTCATTAGTTGTTTTTCTATTTCATATCTTACCATTATGTGTAATGAATAAGTTAGTTCATCTGCTTCAATTCTTATAAGTGAACGTGAAGGAATATTAATAAAATTATAAAAATCATTTAAAGATACTTTACTTAGTTGTTTTGGAAATAAATCTTGTAAAGCTTTGTAATTAGTTTCCCAAAATGGAAAACTTCTTCCAATCATATTTTCAAATAGCCTTGATTGAGATTCATGCAAGCCCATATTTGTAACATTGTGCAAAGATGTTCCATCAAAAGAGGGATTTATTTGTTGATCAAATATAGCGTGCCCCATTTCGTGCATACTAGAAAATATGTTTGAATCTACTCTGTTTGGTAAAAATCTAGTAGTTACTCTTGTATCTACACTAGCAATACCACTTGTAAAAGGATGTACACTTTCTTTTATTACTCCGCAGTTTAAGTCATAGCCTATTACTGAAGCTAAGTAATAGGAAAAGTCTTTTTGTAATGTAAAGGGATATGATGAAGATGTTATCTTTTTATTATAAGGATACTTTTTAGAGGTTTTTTCTAACACGAAAGGAACTAATTTTTCTTTTAATAAATTAAAAAAGTTATCATAAGATTCTTCATTCATTCCTTCTTCATATTTGTTTAAAAGTATATCATAACCTTTTAATGATGGAGTTTCTAAATATTTTAGAAACTTGATGTTATAAGCAACTATTTGTTCAAGAGTTGGTCTAAATAACTCAAAGTTGTTGGTGCTTTTAGCCTCAGCCCAAATAGATGAAGCTTTAGATGTTAGTATTCTATAGTCTAAATATTCATTTTTAGGAATAAGAAGAGTTTCTTGTAATTCTTTATATTCTTGTTCTATTTCTTTTTTTAGATATGGTTCTAAAGCATCTTTGTTATTATAAAGTTCTACTATTAAGTCTTGTCTTTCTTTAGAATTTGAAATCTCATAAGAAGCATTAAGTAAGACTGCTAAGTTTTTAGATTGAAAATCTAATCCATTTTTTGGTGTTTCAGTTTCGTTATCCCAAAACATTAAAAAAAGAGCATAGTTATACGCTGCTATTTTTTCTCTTAGTTCTTTATATTTATTAATTAATTGTTCCATTTATATCTCCTTTATTATATACAAGTTTAGTATTTTAAGTGATATACTAAATATTCTACTTATTTAGTATATCACTTTTTTACTATATCTATTATTCTTTGTAAGTTTTCGTAGTAATAAATACCAATTATCATATTAATATATAAAATGGTAGGTTAAATATAAAATTTTAAACAATTAAAAATATAATTTAATTTATGATTGTGATGAAATATTACTTAAAGTAATGATAGGTAGTTCATTGTTTTTTAGAATCTATTTTGCTTGGAAAGTTTTGTTTATACTTATTAGTTGTTCTTGAACCTGAGTTAGAGTGTTTGGCTTTCATATCAGTACAAGAGTATAGAAAATAATTGTATTACTTAATTATCATAATAAAATTAAAATAACTGAATATTGGGTGAAACATTATAATTGATATAAACAGGTTTATTTTTAAAGTATTATAAAGGTTTCTCCTTCAGCTTTGATAAAAGAATCTCCATATTCATGAGTCACTACATCAATAGCTTTAATTGTTATAGTATCATATTTTTGTTTTAGAAAGTCTTTTGAAACTTTTATACCAAATTCTTCAAAATGTAAATATTCTGTTGTTTTATAATCAGATAAAAATAAAAATAATAATTCTAGCTTTTCATTAACTATGGTAAGAGATATAGGTTTATAGGTATTACTGCGGGGTATCATTATTTCAACATAAAGAAGAAAACTATCTTCAAAAAAAATAGATGGATCTTGGTGGTTTGGAAGTACAAATATTTCATCGTTTATATCTTCTTCTTTCATAAATAAATAAGCATCACCTTTCATATTGTTTTCTCTAAACTTTATAAATTCGGTTATTTTAAAAGTTTCTATTATGTCTTTTATGTCATTTGGTTCTGCTGTTTCTTTAACGCATGAAACAAATGGTAATATAAATGTGAATAGTAATACTATAAATAATAATTTTTTAAACATTGTTTTTCTCCTTTTTAGAATTTATTTTGTTTAGAAAATGTTGTTTATACTTTTTAGTTGTTCTTATATTGGAGTTAGAGTGTTTGACTTTCATATCAGTACAAGAGTTATGAAGCAACTGTGTTACTTAATTATTTTAATAAAATGAAAATAACTGAATATTGGGTGAAACATTATAATTAATATAAGCAGATTTGTTTTTAAAGTATTGCATATTCTTTTCCAGCTGCTGGAATAAATGAATCTCCATATTCATTAGTCACTACATCGATAGCTTTAATTGTTATAGTATCATATTTTTGTTTTAGAAAGTCTTGTGAAACTTTTATACCAAATTCTTCAACGTGTAAATCTTCAGTAAAACTATAATCTGATAAAAATAAAAATGATAATTCAAGCTTTCCATTAACTATCGTAAGAGATATAGGTTTATAGATATTACTGCGTGGTATCATTATTTTAACATAAAGAAGGACACTATCTTCAAAAAAAATAGATGGATCTTGGTCATTTGGAAGTACAAACATTTCATCCTTTATATCTTCTGCTTCCATAAATAAAAAAGCTTCACCTTTCATTTTGTAGTCTCTAATCTTTATAAATTCAGTTATTTTAAAAGTTTCTATTATGTCTTTTGGTTCTTCTGTTTCTTTGGAACATGAAACAAAAGGTAATATGAGTGTGAATAATAATATTGTAAATAATAATTTTTTAAACATTGTTTTTCTCCTTTTTTTGTTAGATTTGGATAATATTGTTTATGCTTTTTAGTGTTCTTGCAGTGGAGTTAGAGGTTTGGCTTTCATATCAGTACAAGAGTTATGAAGCAACTGTGCTACTTAATTATTGCAATAAAATGAAAATAACGGAAGATATATGGTGCAACATTATAATTGATATAAACAGGTTTATTTTTAAAGTATTGTGTATTCTTTTCCAGCAGCTGGGATAAATGAATCTCCATATTCAAGAGTTGATTCATTGATAACTTTAATTGTTATAGTATTATATTTTTGTTTTATACAATCTTTTGAGACTATTATACCGAATTCTTCACCGTGTAAATCTAGAGTATCCTCATTATCTGATGAAAATGAAAATAATAATTCAAGCCTTCCATTAACTAACAATGTAAGTAAAGGTTTATAAATATTACCACGTTCGACAGTTATTCCAACATAAAGAAGGACACCATATTCAAAAATTCTAGAAGGATCATGAACATTTGGAAGTACAAATATTTCATCGTTTATATCTTCTGCTTTCATAAATAAATAGGCTTTACCTTCCATTTTATTGTCGTTGATTTTTATAAATCCACTTGTTGTAAAGGTTTCTATTATATCTTTTGGTTGTTCTTGTTCTTTAACGCATGAAACAAATGGTAATATGAGTGTAAGTAATAATATTGTAAATAATAATTTTTTAAACATTGTTTTATTCTCCTTTTTATAAGCATTCCCATATATGCTTGTTTTTTAGTTTTTTCAAAATTGAGATATATTATATAAGTTTTACTTTAAGAAGTTTATTAGTGCTTGATAAAGCGTGATATTAAGTTATTAAGGTAGTGTATGAATATACTAAAATTAATGGATTAATATTCAAAAGATATATTATATGTCATTAATATTATAGCACCTTTTATTTAATATGTTGTAATAACTATAATATTGTAGAATTTGAGTAACTTTTACTAGAAAAAACTAATTTAATGAAATGTTATCATAAAAAGCATTCAAATATTAGTAGTTAGTAGTTAAAAATATTTTTCATTCCGTGAATATAACAATAAGTATTATAATTATATTTTAACTATAATAACGAATATCCCTATAATTGTGGATATCGCTAAAATTTATAGCGTGCTATACAACTATAAGTGGTGATATGGGTATATTATATGCTATTCCCAAAACTACTATATAAACAAATCTATATATGCAAGAGTTGTTGCGTTGATAACTTTAATTGTTATAGTATTATATTTGTTTAATTTTATAAAATCTTTTTAAACAATATACCAATTTCATCAGCGTATAAATCTAGAGTAAACAATCTATCTAATAATAATGAAAATAATAATTCAAGTTACTAATCAACTATAAAAATATATAATTGTTTATAGATGTCACTAAAGTTTACAATTATTCAGGCATAAAGAAAAAATGCTATCTTCAAAAAAAGATAGCAGAATTATTGCTACTTGTATTATATATTATAAACATGTCGTCTTTTGTTTCACCCTCTTTAACAAACGAAACAACTTATAAAAAGGATATAAATAATAATTTCTTTTGAATTTAATTATTTTTAGATTAATATTATAGTAGCGAATCCAAAATATAACAAAATAGCTACTAAATCAATAATTGTAGAGATAATTGGTCCTGAAGCACTAGCTGGATCTATTTTAAGTTTACTAAAAATAATAGGAACTAAAACAGAAATAACCCCTGAAACAAATAAACTTACTAATAGAGCTAAACTAACTGTTAAGCCCACTAAAGGTGCATCTGGACCAGGTATTTGTCTTATTCCTACAAACGCAAACACTATAAAAAACGCTAACAAACCTAAAATAACTGCGTTTATTAAACATATAAGAATTTCTTTTCTTATATGTTTTCTTATTTCTTTCTTTTCTTTCAATTCATCAAAAGATAAACCTAAAATAGTTACTACCATAGTCTGTGTTCCTAAGTTTCCACTCATTCCTAAAATAGTTGGTTGGAAGAAAGCTAATGCTAACACTGCTTCAATAGTATTTTCAAATTGTGCAATTACTATTGCTAAAACAATGTTTAAACTTACACTTACAAGTAACCATGGTAATCTTGAAAACATTCTTTTAAATACATTGTTTTCGGTACTAATATCATTAACACCCGCAAATGTATGGTAAGTCTCATCGTAGTTTTCTTTGATTTCACTAATAATATCATCTGCAGTTATTATTCCTAGTAAAACATTTGAATTGTCTATAACTGGAATAACGTTCAAATCATAATCTCTTACTTTAGAAATTACATTATCTATTGAATCATTTTCATATACATAATTAAATTCAGTTTTCATTATATCAAATACAAAACTTCCTATTGGAGCAGAAATTAAGTCTTTAATGCTTACTATACCTACTAACTTATTATCTAAATGACTACGTACAAATACAGTATCTAAATAATCATTTTCTTTTAATTTATCAATTATTATTTTTATTGCTTCGCTAGAAGTCAGGTTATTAGTAGTAGATACATATTCATATCCCATCATAGCTTTAGCGGTATCTTCTTTATACTTTAATAAATTTCTTATTTTTTCTCTTTTATCTTTAGCTAAATATCCTAAAAATTCTTCTACTTTTGAATTATCTCCTAGTTCTTCAAGGATATTAGCTAAATCATCAGTTTCATAAGCATTAAATATTTGTTTTTTAGCTTGTGGTGATAAAGCTTCTAAAATAATAGATGCGCTTGATGCTTCTAAATTAGATAATACAGCACATGCTTTAGATGGAGTTATGAGATAAAAAATTTTTATTTGTTTTTCTAATGGAAACTCTAATATTATTTTAGAAATATCATAAGCTTCTAAAAGCGCTATTTTGTTAATATTAAGTATATCTGAAAGTTTTAATTCCTTTTTCTTCATTAGAATATACCTCCTATTATTAATCCCGCTAATCCTAAATAAATAAATAAACTGGTTATATCAATTAATGTAGTTATAAAAGGACCACTAGCTATAGATGGATCTAACCTAAATAATTTAATTATTAAAGGCATTATTATCGCGAATACTGGTGCAGTCATAACTGTAGCCCATAATGATAATCCTACTATTGAAGCTATTTTTAGAGGTTCTGATAAACCTTTATTATCTATTAAACAAAATATATATGCAGCACCAAAAGCTACAACACCTACTATAAAACCATTTCCTACACCTACTAATATTTCTTTAATAGCATCTTTTTTAATAGTTTTATTTTTATCTACTAATAATTTTAGAAATATGGCTAAAGTTTGAGTTCCTACATCACCACTAGCGTCTAAGATAAGTGGTTGAAATATTATTAATAAAGGAATAGTTTTTAATACATCATCATATCTTCCAGTTACTAAAGCTATAATTATACCCATTAATAAAAAAGCTACTAACCAAGGTAATCTCTTTAAAGATGTTTTAAAAATACTTTTATCAGTAAAATCTTTAGGTAAGGCAGCTAAATTAGAGATATCTTCTTTAGATTCTAAAATAGCTATATCAATAGCATCATCTAAAGTTAATACACCAACTAACTTATTATCTTTATTTACAACAGGTATCAAAAACATACTATAGTTTTTTAAAGAGTTCATACTGTCTTCAGTATCTTGAGTATCTAATACACTTGTAGTGTTTTCGATTAGTTCATTAACTAATTTAGGGCTTCTTGCTTTTAATAAACTATTTAAAGAAATAGTACCTACAAACTCTTCTTGTGAATTAATAATCATTATAGTGCTAATAGTTTCTTTTTCTTTTGCTTCTTGGATTATAATTTTTGTAGCTTCTTTAACATCTATGTTTTCTAACAAACTAACATAGTTAGTAGTCATATGAGCACCGGTTTGATTATCATCATATGCTAATAATTCTAATATATCTTGTTTATCTTCATTTTCTATTAGATGAGATAATAGTTCTCTTTTATCTTCTTCTTCAAGTTCATTTATAATATCTGCAGCATCATCTGGTTCTAGTTCATTGATAATTGATACTTGTTCTTCGCTAGTTAATTCTTCAAAAAGTGTGGCGGTCAATTCAGGTTCGTAACTTAGGATTTCTGCTAATTTTTGGCTATCTAAAAGCTTGATAATATAGTCTTTATCTTCATCGCTAAGTAAAAAGAATTCTTTAGATATGTCAAAAGAGTGAGTATTGTTAATATATTCTAATATAGTATTATTATCTTTAGTAAGTAACAAATCTTTTAACATAAAATAGCCTCCTTTTATATTTTAACATTTATTTTAATTTTTTAGTTAACAAAGGAGAAAAAATAATTTTTAATAGAAAAAATTATAATTTATAGTTAATCCAATATTTCTTTGTATTTTTCATCAACTATTGAAATAAGATATTTTTTTATAGGCTTATCAAATTTAGTTTTTATATAATTAGAGTAGACATTAAGTTGTTTAATATACTCTGGGTCATCAATATGTTTATATTTATAATCAATTATTGATATGCTATCATCTCTAATTATTAAAAGATCTATTATTCCATTTATATTATTAGTGCTATCATAGAATTCATATTCTTTATAAATTTTAGCGTTTTTAAGATTGGATAATATATCTAATCTTAAAACGTAGTTTAAATGAATTTTAAGTTCTATATCATCTATAAAAGAAGTATCTTTTGTGTTAAAATCTATCATTTCCATATATGAATGAACTAAGATACCTTTTTGTAATAATGGATTAGAAGTTTCAATGTCTTTTTCTTCCTTTGAAGCACGAACGTGTTTGGTAAGCAATGGTTCTTTCATGGAAGGTAAGTTTGTAAGAATAATGGGTTCACAAGTTTGCATATGCTCTGCCTTATACAAATTATTAGCAGTAAATGTAGGAGCGAGTGGCATAATATTTTTTATATTTGTTATATCTGTAAGTGCTAATAATGAGCTAAAGTTACTACACTCATCTGGGTTTCTTTGTGAAAAAATTAAATCTTCTTCGTCAACAAAAATAATTGCTTCCTCACAAGCTCTAGTTAGTGCTACATATAATAGTCTTATTTTTTCAGATATTTCTTTAGAAATTATAACTGATTTAGTATATGTATGCATAAAGTATGGTTTTGATAAATAATAAACTAAGTCATCATCATTTTTTAAGGGGTAAACAAAAGGTAACACAATGCCTTCATCTATAGTAACTAAAAAATCATTTTCAATAGGACGTTTCCATCCTGTGGATAAACCTGGGTAATAAATGATGTTAAACTCAAGACCTTTAGATTTGTGAATAGTCATAAGCCTTACTGCGTCTAAATATTCTTTGACATTTGAATTTTTTAATTCTAAATCATATAAAGAAAATTTTTCTAAAAAGTCAATGAAGTCTGTAATTCCATAAGATAGTAAATCATAAGATGCAGCGCAGTTGTAAAAATATTCTAACAGATTATTCTCTTTTTCTACATTGCCTATTGATAATATTTTTTCTTCAAAATTAAAAGTATCAATTATTTTAATTATCAACTCTTGTAAAGATGAATAATTACTTAAAAGTGATATTTTTCCTATTTCATTAAAAATTTTAGTGGTATAAATTTCATTGTTTTTAATAGTCTTATATATATCGTTATCAGAATAGGCATATAAAAAAGATCTAGCTAATGAATAATAAAGATGAGGGTACTTAGAAGTTTCATTATTATTATAAGAAACTATAAAGTTTAATATAGTTTTTAGAGCTGTAATTACAATTGAAGAAGAAACTATCATATCTTCTTCTACAATGATAGGAATATGATTGTCTTTGAAAAGTATATTTATTTCATCAAATAAAGTTTTCCTATCAAGCAATATACAAAAATCACTATACTTTATTTTTCTATATGAAGAAGTAGTTTTATCATAAATAACTTCATTATTATTCATTCTAGAATTAATATCATAGATAATTTGTTTAGTTTCTAGCAAGGTTTGTTTATTAAACACTTGCTCATCTTCGTCTGTTAATTCATTAGAACTAATTATGTTTTCGTGTGATGATTGTTGTTCAAATTGGTTATCAAACCTTTTTACTATTTGTCTCTTAGAAGGCATTGGTACAAATTTAAGACCTGGTGGGTTAGTTGGTAAAATATCACTAGAAGTAGTTTTTCTTTGATTTGAAATTAATTCTTCATTTTCTTTGTAAGCTACTTCTCCGTATTGTATAGACATTAATGTAGAAAAAATTGAATTGATGCTAGATATAAGGGTTGAATTAGATCTATAGTTTTCATTCATTTTAATAACCTTATAACCACTTTTTTCATTTGTTTTTTCAATTATATTTTTTACATTAGCATTCCTAAATTTATATATTGATTGTTTAGCATCTCCAACTAAAAATATATTTGATATTCCTAGACTCTCTATAAACAAATCTTGTAAAGACGATGTATCTTGGTACTCATCTACCATTATGTAAGATATATTTTGAGAGATTATTTTTCTTATATCGCTGTTTTTATTGTCAACAACAAGTTCTAAAGCTTTTCTTTGAATATCTTCAAAAGTAAAAATTGAATTTTTTTCTTTGAATTTAGTTATTCTTCTATTAAGTTCTTTAGTTATATCTAATAATAGACTTACATTAGAGTAAGTTGAATTGTAATACTCTTTTTGTACATCTTTAGGTTCATTAGACATATCACTTATAAATTTTTCTATTTTGGATTTGATTTTTTTATATGAAGTAATTAGTTCATTAAATAAATCAATATTTTCTTTTCCAAGCTCTTTAGATAATAATTTTGAAGGAGGAGGAGTTAATAGATTTATGTCTTCTAATTCATCAAAACTTTCTAAATTATAAATATAATCTTCTAAAACTCCTATAGTATCTATTTCTTTCAAAACTTTAACAAAAGATTTTACTGCTTGTTTAACTATTTCAATGTTTTGTTCCCATTTAAAAATAATAAATACATCTTCAAATTTAGTTTCTAAATATTCATTTAGGTATTCATCTTTATCAAATACCAAAGACAAAGCTTTGTCTATTCTTAGTATGTAATCAAATAGTTTTGTATCATCTTTTATTAAATATTTATTCACAAACTTGATAAATTCATCACTTGGGTTTTCGTAATATTCGCTTAGTATTTCTTCTAAAAATTCTCTTTTTTTCAAAGATATAAAATTCTCGTCAACTGGAGTCACTTTTTTGGTTATTCCAAAACGATATGAATATGTATTTAACAAGTTTAAAAAATAAGCATCAAATGTGGTTATATTAGCGCTATAGATTAAAGAAGCTGTTTCTTTTAAGCTTTGTGGGACACTGTCATCTTGTGATAATGAGCGGTATATCCTTTCCTTCATTTCTAAAGCAGCTTTTTTAGTAAAGGTAAGAACTAATAATGATTCAATTGTGGCTTTCTTCTCTACTATTAGCCTTTTAGCTCTTTCTGTGAGTACTTTAGTTTTTCCACTACCAGCGCCTGCTAGTACTACTATTCTACCTTCATTAGAATTATATGCTTCTTTTTGAAAAGTATTCATCTCAATCTTCATCTTCTTTGTCCTCCTTATAGAAAGGATCATTATAATCTTTCATAGTAATATAATAATATGTAGAGTTATTTTTAAAACATATATCGGAATAACTACAATATTTACAAGAATCAACATTCATTCCATCTTTTTTAGGTTCGATTGGAAAATAGCATCTAGAAATATTTTCATCAGCTTCTAAGATTTTGGTTTCTACGATTTGAGATAATTTTTTGATATCTTCTTCATTAAAAGACCTTTTATAAGCAATTTGAGATAAATAGCCTGATAAAGTAACGGAGTATGCTCTTACGAATTCATTGTTGGTACCTCCAACAAATGAATTCATATTAGTAATATTAGAAGTAAAATATCCATCTAGTTTATATTCATCTTTTCTAAGGTCTTTTTTATTTTTCTTTTCTTTATAATACGCAGAAGGTAATATTTTAGACATATATACACCTATAATTTTATGATTAGAAAATTTTGGAGATTTAGAAATAAGATAAACATAAAATGGTAGTTGCATACATAATCCTAATAATATTAATTTAATATTATTGTAATGCCCGCTTGTTTTATAATCAATTATGCTTAGTAATTTTTCATTATCTGAATTTAAGGTTTCATAAATAATATCAATTTTGCCTTCAAGAGTAATGTCATCTTTGACTATAGTTTTTACTTTTAGTTCTTTATGATCATTTTTATAAGACATAACACTTTTATGTTTATTAATAAAAGCGTGATATGATTCTAATTCAGATGCTATTCTTACTAAAAATATTTTTTCTTTTGGGGTAAATTCATAATTTTTACTTTCTTCTTCTACTGCTGCTAAAAATGAAGATTTTATATCAAATTGGTTAGATGATGCGTTTTCTAAGGTATGATGAATTACGTTTCCTAAAGCTATATTGTAATCAATTACTGTTTTGTCTAATCCAAGTATTCTTTTTAAATAATATTTAAAAGGGCATTCATAATACTCGTTTATACTAGTGTATGAATAGTTTTTTGGTGTGTTAGGTAAAATGGTTTTGGAAATTCCTTTATAAATTGGGATATATGGAAAAAATGGGGTTTTATCTAAAGTTTTATCAAGTCTATAATAAAAATCTAACTCATCTGCAGAAAGCATAGCCTCTCCGTATTTTTTAATAAAATCGATAAGTTTAGCATATTCATATTTTAGATGCTCTAGCGAATAAAAATTAACTTGAGTAGGATTGTAAATTATATTAAACTTATATTTAGTAGCTAAAAATGAAATACTTTCTTCTTGATTGTTAACGGTACTAGCAAATGATATTTGAAAAATAGAGGGTGAAAATATAAAATTAGTTATAGTATTTAAAGAATTGATGTTTATTTGAGTTGATGAATTAAGTGAATATAAGATTTTCTCATTATCTGTTATATAATCATTGTTTTTAACAAAGGTTGGATAATTTGAGGAATTAAAACCTATAACAAATATATATTTTTTGTCTAGAATAGAAGGGGTTTTGATTCTAGAAATTGTATTTACGCAATTAAAGTTATTAAGTTTGATTCCAAATATAATACTTTTAATTGTATTTATTTTTTTAGAATTATCTTTTATATCTAAATATGGTGGTTTTACTGAATCTTTTATTTCTTCTAAAACCATACCATCTACTATATTTTTTACTAATGGATCGGATTTTTGTAATAATATTTCGTAATCTAATGTTTCTATATTATTTAATATGTATTTTGTTATATGATTGCTTAATACATCTATTGTATCGTGATGATATGGGATATGATAGAGTTTTGAAAATCTTTGAATTTGATAGTAATATGATGAATTTGGATAATATAAAAGTATGTCGTTAATAGAAACTCCCAAAGATAAAAGAGATGAGATTTGAGAAAACACGTAATTAATCTCTTGGGTTTCATTTCTAAATTGATAAATTGGTTTATGTGTGTTTTCAAAATCAATGTTTATATTTTTATACTTAATACCATAATAATTTAAACTAACTTCTAGTTCTATACTAGAAGGAAGATGGTTTATTACTAGTACGTCTTTATTTTTTAAAGTTTCAAAAAATAAATCTTTTTTTGGAATGGATAAAACTTTTAATTCTAAAAGTTCATCTCTTAACTTTATTAGAGGAGTGTTTATAGATGTATGCGCAAATGCGAAAGATACAATTAGTTTTGAAATTCTTATGGCTTCACTATATTGGTAATTGTATTGTTCTATTAGGACACATATTAAAAAATCTTCATCACACGTATAATGAAGTGAGTTAATTATCGAGTTTTCATCTATTAACTTGAAATTTAAATAAGGATGTTTATCTTTTATATTTAAAAAATAGTATTTTAGATAGTGAGGATGAATTATTATGCGGTTGTCTAAATCTTCAATTTTGATATTCATAATTATATTATACGTTATATTAAGTAAAAATACAAATATTTGCATAATGGAATATTGAAATAGTAACTTCTAATAGTTATTTACGTTTTTAAGTTTTAAAAAATTGTTAGGAAAGTTACTATTGGAAACTTCATTTAGTTAATTTTTTTATTTTTATTCAATATTTAATAAATATGAAGCAAACGGGTGAAAAGAATAAAAATGAAATAACATTATCAACTTTTCTTTCTTAAAACAAAAAATATTACAAAGAATAAAAGATTTTCTACTTTATCTCGTTTTATTTAAACTTTCAGCAACTTATCAATAAATTAATTTGTATTTTTGATTCATTTTCCAATTCATCTACTCTTTTACTATTAATTCAATAGTTTCTTCTGCAGTGTCAAGTCCTTGTTCTAATGCTTCTTCTTCTGTAATAAATTCACCAAATTCTTGAATCAATTCTGCTTCTTCTTTAGTTATTACAACTTCTTTTTTAGTATTTTCCATCTTTTTCTCCTTTCTCTTTTTTATATTAAGCGATGTGATTATACCGCTAATGTATTGCTTCTTTTTTTAGTTTTCGACATCTAAGCTTCAATATTTTTGACAATTTGTTTAGTTGACTCAAGAATAACATTATCTCAACAACAATAAATAATAGTTTAATTATAACACAAAAGCTGCAAAAGATTATTATATAAACAAATAAAGTAACTTCAGTAACTTCTAAAAGTTAAGGGAATATTGAAATAGATAAATTTAGATGTTGTTAAGTGCTGAGGATAACTTTTATCCCGCCATTATATACGCCATTATATACGCCATTTATCTGTTTTCAGATAAATGGATGTTTATATTAGGTTTGTGAGTAATTATATAAATTGATTTGTATGTACTGAATATAAACAATAAATTAAAAACAAAGATAATAAGCAAAATGATTTTATCAATTCAGTCTTTTGGATTTATTAAACCCTGTATATTATTGACTGCATTAGAAATTATAACAACATATTTGTTGTTCATAAAATTGCTACATGAAACAACTATTCATTTAAAACTAAAGTGAATAATACTCTTTGTCAATTGATGCTAAATAGATATTTTTTAGTAAAAATTGAATATAACTTATTAATATAGGTGAGGTATGAGTATTTGAAATAATTTTTTACCACAAATCAGCAAAGTGAAATGCCACAAATCAGCAAAGTAAAGATATAATGTGATATAATAATATATGAGGTATATTATGTATAAAAATAGATGTATTGATAAAAAAATTAAATCGTTATTGAATGTAATTGGAGCAGTGAATATCAAAGGGATTAAAGGGTGTGGAAAAACTACAACTGCCTTTCATTTTTCTAAAAGTCAATTATACTTGCAAGATCCTTATAAAAGAGATATATATCAGCTACAAATAAAAACTGAATTGCGTGATTTTTTGGATAAAACTCCTCCTTTATTAATAGATGAATGGCAAGAAGCACCAGTATTATGGGATGCAGTAAGGTTTGAAGTAGATAAAAGAAGTAAACCTGGGCAGTTTATTTTAACTGCTAGTACTTCTCTAATTGACTCTAAAAACTCAGAAATAAAACATTCTGGTATTGGAAGAATTGCTAAAATTGAGATGTTGACAATGAGTTTATATGAATCGGGAGATTCTAATGGAAGTATTTCACTTGCTAACCTTTTTGAAAACAAATATGATTTTAAGTCTTCAGAAAGTAATGTCACAGTTGAAAGACTAGCTTATTTAATATGCATAGGCGGTTGGCCGTCTGCAATTTACCAAAATAATTTAGACGATTCATTATTGATTTCGAAAAATTATTATAATGGGCTTATTGATGAAGATATGCAAAAATATGATGGAATTAAAAGAGACAAAGAACTGTGTAAAGATATTCTCGCATCACTTGCTAGAAATATTTCTACTAGCGTAAATACTACAACAATTACCAAAGATGTCATTGCAAATAATAAATCTAGCGAAGTGACAATAGAATCTTATATCTCTGTTTTAAAACGCCTCTATATTATTATGAACATAGAATCTTGGAGATATCAGCTTAGATCAAGCACTGCCATAAGACAAACAAGTACCAGATATTTTACCGATCCAAGCATCGCAACGTCTGCTCTTGGAATAACCCCTGAAAAACTTTTAAATGATTTTAATACTTTTGGTCTATTTTTTGAAAACTTGTGTGTTAGGGATCTTACAATATACGCTAATTCTATAGATGCAAATATATATAAATACCAAGACAGATATGGGTTAGAGATTGATTCGATTATCGAGCTTCAAGATGATACATGGGGTGCATTTGAAATTAAATTAGGCGAAAAAGAATTTGAGAAAGCAGCGAAAAATTTAAACACCTTAAACTCATTGATGATTGAAAAGAAAAAAAAACCAGCTTCTTTTTTAGCTATTCTTACTGGAACTAAATTTGCGTATAAAAGGGATGATGGGGTACTAGTTATTCCAATTGGATGTCTAAAAGATTAATTGTTAAACTTTACAAAATTCTTAAAAATAAAAAATGTATTTTAAATATCTTACACATTCTACTTGGAGTATAGATTTTAATAAAAAAAACTTTGTATTCTAGCAGTAATAAATTAATTACTACTAGTTATTTTTGGAGGATATTTACTTTCAAATTTGGTAACTATTTCTAATAAACTTTTATCTAATTTTTTGATAACTTCATCTCTTATAGAAATAGGTATCCCGTAATATGCTTCCGCAATCGATCCAGTTATAGCTGCTAAAGTATCGCTATCTCCTCCAATAGAAATCGCATTTCTTATAGCATCTTCAAATGAAATGCTTTCAAGAAAGGCAACGATAGCTTGTGGAACTGTTTTCTCACAACTTTCATTAAAACTATAACTATCTCTTATATCATCTAAAGTAAAATCCATTTTATAGTAATTTTCATCTATATAGTTTTTTATTTCTTTTATAGTTTTACCATTTCTAGCTAAAAAAATGCATGCTACAGTAGCAGCAGCACCCTTAATTCCCTCTATATGATTGTGAGTTACACTTGTTACTGCTTGAGATAAATTAAGCGCTTCTTTAAGCGTTTTAGCTACCCATGCACAAGCAGATACTCTCATTGCAGCACCGTTTCCATAACTATTATAAGGACCTAAATCATTGTTATATAACCACTGTCTAAACATCCCGCCATAACCAGCATTAGGATATTTGTTTCCTAAAAAACGCATATTGCAAATTGTGACTTCGCTTAAATTACTAAAATCTTTTTTACATTCTAATAAAGATTTGGCTACTGAAACACTCATAACTGTATCATCTGTGAAAAAACATCTTTGACTAAGAAAATCAAACTTCTTAGTTTTTATATTGTGCCATTCATAAATTGAACCTACTACGTCTCCTACTATTGCTCCTAGCATAAATACTCCTTTATATAATATTGTAAAAATATTACCTAATTAATTATATCACTACATTAAGTAAAAAAACGATAATAAGATAGTTTCTTCTTTTCAAGTTAAGCACCAATATTAGATTAAATATAACGAAATTTCCTAAAATTATTAGATATTTCTACTCTCAATTTGAATAGTTATGCAAAAAAAAATAGAAAGCCCCTATTCGGGGCTTTCTTCATAACTATCAAGATGGGGTTCTTGATCGAAACTCTCATTAACATTTTTTTGCTTTAAATTATCTATGTAAGATATTCTTTCAGCAATGATCTCATAAGTGTGTACTTTAGTATTATCAGATTTAGTATATACCTTGTTTTGGATTCTAGCAGACACTAGTACCATTGTCCCTTTTTTACAGTAACTTTCAACACTTAAAGCTAAATTTTCCCAGATTGTTACTTTTATAAAATCTGCTTCATATTGACCGTTATAGTTTTTAAATGACCTATGAACAGCAAGAGTTATTTCGGAAACCTTTTTACCATCCTCAAGCGTCTTAATACTTACATCTGTAGTAAGCCTTCCCACTAATACAACATTGTTAAACATATTTTTTTCCTCCTACCTCCATTATACACTATAATAAAAGGATAAAAAAACGTCACTTTTAAAAACTATTTTAGATTTTTTAGTGTTTTTTAATAAATTTTTATGATTTGACTATGGTAATTTTAATTTTATATTAAAAATTGATAAAAGAAGCAGTATATTTGCACAAATATTTAGATATTAAAATTTATATATTAATCGATTATAGTATAAATTGAACAACTTTCTAAAGAACTAATAATTTTATACCATCTGACAATTTCACTAAAACTTATTTTTTTAAGCATTTCTAATAAATCAGCTGTTTCTTCACCTTCAGTTAGCATATCTGCTAAAAATTCAGCGTATTTAGAAGGAGTAGAAAGCGCTGATTTAATAGTTGAGCCAATATATCCTTTTCTCATATTGTCAAAATATTTCTCATATTCATAAATATTGGTATTTTGTACTGCATTTTTTATAAAATCAATTAACTTTATGGGATTTAAAGACGACCCATTTATAATTACACAAGTTACATTATGACAATATTCTGAATACAAATTAATTCCACTACATAAATTATTATTAATACAATAATAGTAATTTTTAGAACTTGAAGAAAAAAGTAACTCAAATAACAAAGAAATATGGGTTAAATCAAGAAATGAAAATTTGTCACTAACAATCTTATAACTTACGTTAACTAAAGATATAGAAGCTTTTAACTTATATTCATCACTTGTTTTTACATAAGATAAAGGTTCATCTTGAAATAAATAATCAAAACTACAAACAGATGAATCCATAAAATCATCTATTACACTAAGACATTTATTTAAATCATAATTGCCTCCAAGCACAAGGTAAGTATTAGAAGGACTATAAACTATATTATAAATATTTTTCAAATATTGAGATGTCATTTTAATAATATCTTCTTTTTTACCTATAACAGTGTTTTTAATAGAAGAATAAAAAAACATATTATCGTATAAAATATCGTCTATTTTACTTTCTAAATCTGCTTCATCTTCTGCTAACTCTTCTAATACTATCTGCTTTTCGTTTTCTAATATGGAATCATTAACATTAAATGAAAAAGTCATTTCAAGAAGTTTACGAAGTAAAAGATATTTATTTTTTCTAGTTTGAAAATAAAAAATAGTATTTTTATCAGAAGTATAAGCATTATCTTCATAAGCACCTAATTTTTCTATTTCAAGCATCACATCTTTACCTTGAGTATCCTTATACATAAGATGTTCCATCATATGCGCTGTACCTGGATATATTTTAATAATTTCCTGATTATATACTAAAGAATCATTAAAACCACCAAACTTACTAACAAAGTGGGCAGTAAAATAACTAACTTTAGGTTCATAATTTGAAAATATCACAAAACCATTATCATATACTATTTTTGTAGTTTTTATATTATTAAGTAAAATAATAGATTCTTTTTTATTCATTTTTAGTCCCTTTTGATATCATAAATAAAACAGGAGTAATATTAGACAATGTTTTCTTTATAAAATCATTATCAATTATTTTTTTATATTCAAGAATTTCTTTTTTATTTTTTCTATCTAATAAATATTTTTTATTATACAAATTTGAAGTTATTTTATATTGTTGGTCATCTAAATTATCATAAGAATCAAGTATATCTCTAAAAGCGTGATGAATTAAGCTTTTATTAGACGTGCCTTCTTTAACAAAAAGACTTACTATTTCTTTGATTTTTTCATATGCAAAACCATCTCTAGAATTATCAACTCCCGCTCTAATACTTAATATACCACTATATTTATCATAATTAGAACTAATACTATATGCTAAATTATATTTTTCACGAATGGTTTGAATTAAAATACTTGAAAAATTGCCTCCAAGAATAATAGAAGCTACGCTTAAAGCTAAATCTTGAATGTATTCTTTTGAAGTATCTATATAGTATGACAAAAATATGAATGTTTGAGATGTATCATTAGAAGTAACTATTTCTTTAAAATTTTTAAAATTTGGCTTTAAATACGGATATAACGAAGTATATTCATATTCTTTAAATCTCTTAACTAAAATATGCTTTTCTTTTGTAGTAAAAGCACCATCATACTCTAGTGTTTTAGTGTATGAAGACATTATGAATTTATAGTAATTAATAATGTCTTCCTTAGTTATATTTTTTATTCTTTCTATTTCATCTTCTATTAATAAAATAGGATAAGTGTCTTTCCACAAATTATAGGTCTGTTCATATCTAACTAATGAAGATGTATCGTACATATTAGTTTTAATTATATTAATATAATTATTTTTTACATTTTCAAAAACCTCACTAGTTAAATTGTCTCTATTAAAAATAAAATCATTAAATAAATTAATAGAATCCAAAAAGAGAGATTCATCACCTACTATTTTAGGATCTATTATATTTAAAATAAATTTATAAAATAATAAATTTCCAATTCTACCTTTAGTTAGAACTATATTAGTACTATATAAGGATAATTGTTTCATATTGAACTCTTCTTTAGACATTTTAGATGTTCCATAATTAATAATATTTTCTAAAAGATTAGAGTAAATAAAAAATAATTTATCATCTAAAGAATATGAAAAAGAGTAGACTATATGATAAGTTTTAAAAATTGAATTCATTAAATTGCGGCTTCTAGTGCAATTTCAACCATTTTATTAAATGATGACTGTCTTTCCTCACTTGTAGTATATTCTTTTTTAACTAAGGAATCAGATATTGTTAGTAAACAAGTTGCTTTTTTACCTAGTAATATAGCATTACTAAATAATGCAAAACTTTCCATTTCAACACATTTAGCACCATATTTTTTTACTAATTTTCTAAAATCAAATTTAGAGTTATCACCTCTATAAAACACATCGCTTGAATGTACATTTGTTAAGTTTACTTTGTACCCTAAACTATCTGCAGCAGACAATATAAGCTTATTTAATTCTTCATTAGAATTAATAATATGTTTCTTAGTAACCCCAATTTCTCTAGCGAATGTACTTTCAGAATAAGCGGCGGAAGCTAAAACTACATCGTATACATTTAAATCTTCACAATAACTTCCGGCACTTCCTATCCTTATAATATTTTCAACATTATAAAACTTAAATAGTTCATAACTGTATATACCAATACTTGGCATACCCATTCCAGAACCCATTACAGTTACTTTTTTATTTTTATAATATCCTGTATACCCAAACATATTTCTAACGTTGTTAATTTTAACAACATTTTTTAAATATGTTTTACTAATCCATTCTGCTCTTAATGGATCTCCAGGCATTAATACAGTTTTAGCAATTAAATTTACATCAGATGTCTCAATATGTGGTGTTGGCATTGTTTTCTTCTCCTTCAACTATAGCTACACCATTAGATGTGCCTATTCTAGTAGCTCCTAGTTTAATATATTCATGTGCGTCTGCAGTATTTCTAATCCCACCACTAGCTTTAACTTGCATTTGAGGAACAGTAGCCACCATTAAACGAACTACTTCTTTAGTAGCACCAACACTTCCAAATCCTGTAGAAGTTTTAACAAAATCTGCTTTAGCAGCACTTGATATTAAACATCCTCTAACTATTTCACTGTCAGTTAATACAGATGTTTCTAATATTACTTTTAAAGTATGATTACCAACTGCCTTTTTAACAGATGATATTTCTTTTAAAAGTTTTGAATTACTTCTTTTTTCTTTTAAAAAGTCAACATTTATAACCATATCTATTTCATCAGCACCATTTTTGATAGCATCTTTTGCTTCAAAAACTTTTACCTTTGTAGTGTGTGTCCCGTGTGGGAAACCTATAACTGTACAAACTAAAACTTTACTACCAAGTAGTAATTTTTTAGCTAGCTTAACGTAAATAGGGTTAACACATACACTTTTAAAACCATACCTAACCGCTTCTTCACACAACTTAGTTATATCTTTTTTGGAAACATAAAATCCTAATTTTGTGTGGTCAATATACTTGTTTAATTCCATTTTTATATTCTCCTTTTTTTAATCTATTAAATCTTTATAATATACAATATTGTAATTATCTATTTCTTCATGCCACTTTACTTTTTTTAATACTTTCCAAACTTTGTTAAGTTTTAAAGGTTCAATCATTTTGTAAGTATCAGGGCAACCCGCTACGTTAGTTAAAAATCTAGACAATTCTTTTTTAAATTCTTCATATTTAACTAATATCTTAACACCTTTAGGTTTTATATATATATAATCCAAATTTGGTGGAAAAATTGCTACTAAGTCAAATATATATTCACAAGATAAATATGCTTTGTTATTTGAATCTCTTAATATTAAATAATCTAAAACATTTATATCTTCATCTTTATAATGAATTTCTAGTTCTTCCTTTTTACCTTCATAATATAATACATAAGTAAGTA
>JAITXV010000031.1 GCA_031284605.1 Acholeplasmatales bacterium
ATGGATTGGAGTACCTTATACTATGTTACTAACAACAGGTATCTTAATGAACATTCCAAAAGATTTATATGAAGCTGCATCTATTGATGGAGCTTCTAAAGTGCAAGTATTTACTAAAATTACTTTACCTTATGTGTTCTTTATAACTACTCCTGCTTTAATTACTACTTTTATGGGTAATATCACTAGTTTTAACATTATTTATTTATTAACAGGAGGTGCTGGTGGGGTTCCACCAACTGATCCAAGCGCTGCTGGTGGAACTGACCTATTAGTTACTTGGTTATATAAACTAACAGTTGACCAAAGAAATTATAATGTAGGAGCTGTTATTTCAATTTTAACTTTCGTTATACTTTCAATAGGCACACTTATTACTTATCAAAGAAGTAAATCTTATAAGGAAGAGGAGGCGTTCCAATAATGGAAACTATTCTAGAAAAAAACAAAAAAAGCAGTAAGAAGAATAAAAAAGTACTTGATATTATATTTTCTCACGCTATTTTAATTATATTAGCAGTTATTTGGTTAATTCCTATAGTTTGGATGATTCTAACTGCATTTAGAGAAGAATGGATTAACGGAGTCTTCCAAGGAAGCGTACAATCTAACTTTTATCCGCGTGGATTTGGAGTAGAAAATTTTAGGAGACTATTTAGCGAAACTTATTTTATTAAATGGTTTTTTAACACTTTGCTAGTAGCGGTTTTTACTACGATATTATCTACTATTATGGTAGTAATAGTAAGTTATACTGTTAGTAAATTACGTTTTAGGATGAGAAAGCCACTTATGAATATAGCGATGATTTTAGGATTATTCCCTGGATTTATGAGTATTATTGCGGTGTACTATATTTTAAAATCAATGGGTTTAACTCAAAGTTTATTTGCGTTAATACTTTGTTATAGCGCTAGCAGCGGTTTGGGGTTTTATATAGCTAAAGGATTTTTTGATATTATCCCTACTGCATTATTAGAAAGTGCGAAAATAGATGGTGCTAGTGGATTACAAACTTTTTTAAAAGTAATACTTCCATTATCTAAACCTATTATTATTTATACTGTTTTGACTTCATTTACAGGACCTTGGATGGATTTTATATTCGCTAGAGTGATACTTGGGGAATCAAATTCCCAAATTCATACTGTTAGCGTTGGATTATATCTAATGATTCACTCAAGCCAAGCAGACGGAACTATGTTTAGTACATTTATTGCAGGTTGTATTATTGTAAGTATACCTATTGTTGCATTATTTTTAGTAATGCAAAAGTATTATGTTGAAGGTGTGACTAGCGGTGCTGTTAAAGGATAAGGAGAATATAATTATGAAAAAAATTGGATTACTATTAAGTGTTTTTATTTTTTGTTTTATGATTTTTAGCGGTTGTAAAAAGACAACTTATATTTTAAGTTTTGAAACAAACGGAGGAGAGTCACACGCACAAGTTACTGCATCTAAAGATACAAACATTGCGTCTTTAATAAATTTTGTTCCTTCTAGAGATGGTTATACTTTTAATTCTTGGCATACTACTAGTACGCTAAACGCTCCATTAAGTGAAGATATGAAATTAACTAAAGATACCGTTTTATTTGCATCTTGGAATATTAATATTTATAACATAACTTATAACTACGATAGTACTTATGTTTTAGGTAATAGTAACACTAAAACAACTATTAATGTTACAGAAATATATGAACTATTGCCTCTTATTATCACAAGTGGTCATTATTTTGAAGGATGGTATACCTCAAGTGCTAAAGATACTAAAATAACTGTTTTGTCTAATATAAAAAACAATGTTACATTGTATGCTAATATTTTAAAAGGAGATTCTCCGGTACCACCTTCTGTTATTATTGAAATATCTGATAATCCAAATGGAATTTGGAATTCTCATAATTTTAAAATAGGTCATACAGTGCAGTTTTATGCAGTAATATTCCCACTTGATTTAAATTTAGATGTTTTATGGAGTTTAGGGGGGACTACTAACAATGTTATTAGTACAGACGGTAAAGTTACTTTTAACGAAGTAGGCAATTTAAGAATTATTGCAAGTATTGAAGAATTAGGAGTAAGCACATATTTAGATGTAGTAGTAATAGACGGAATTATTGTTAATTTCTATTATGATGATACTGATCACTACGTATATGCAAGTGAAAACGGAGAAGTTGGAATCCCACTAAATATAGAAAATGAGACTAGACTTATAGTAGGATGGTATTTAGATCCTTTATACAACATACCTTATACTGGAGAATTTAAAAATATTACTGATAGTTTTACAGTTTTCCCTAAATTTATAACTAGAAAGTATTTAGATTTGCATTTTAATCCTAACGATATCCCTTCTTGGGTAACTTATACAGGTAATTTAAGAATTAGTACATTTGGTGGAAGTGACAATGTGATTACTTTAGAAGAATTAGCTATTCAGAATAAAATATATAGTTATTTATTAGATGTAACAAATGTAGATGGATTTACATTTAATTTTATTGAATCAATTTCTTATGGTAATGATACCGAAAAATATTCTAATTATATTAGCGTTTCGGGTCTTGATTTAAATTTATCACACAACTATAGTTACACTGGGGTTTGGGATACTGTAGATAATAATATGTTTATAGTTAACCACAATGCAGTTAATCCTAATTTATCATTTAGTGTAAACTTTATATATGACGCTACAGACCATATCCAAACTGTATTATACGGTAACAATGCAATTGTACCTATTTTACAAAGTGAAACAGTAAACTTTGAAGGATGGTTTTTAGATAGTTTGTTTGTTACACCGTTTGGTGGAAGTTTTGATTTTGTTACAGAAGATATTACAGTATACGCATCTTGCAAAACTAGAACTTATAGCACAATTAATTTTGATGGAAGTGTATTTAGTTCGTGGGATAGTTATATATGGAATTTGGAAGTTGTTTTATATTACGGTTCTAGTGACCCTGTAAGTATTACATTATGCGAAGGTGAAATATTAAGTCAAAACTACACAGCAGTTTTAGAAACTACTTATATAAGCGGAATAACACTTAATTTTACCCAATCAATTTCTTTTGTAGATACAGTAAAATATAGTAGTTTTATAAGTGTAAATTCTTTATATCAAGGTGCTTCATATAATATAAATATAGATTATTCATATAATGAAAACGGATTTACTTCTGGATGGAAAAATAATGAATGGCATCCTACACTAAACTTTGAAGGTTTGGAAGTAATAGACCATTTAAGAATTATTTTACCTTCTAAAACTGATTACTTAATTGGCGAAAGCTTAGATTTAAGCGGTTTTGTATTATATTTAGTATATAATTCAGGTAAAGAAGAATTAGTAGATAATGGATACCAAGTAAGTGGATTTAGTTCTAGTGAGGTAGGCACTGTAGTTATTAGTATTGAATATTTAGGATTAAGCACCAATTTTAGTGTAACTATATATGAAACTATACTAGAAAGTTATTTTATATTTGATAGTTCTCAGTTACAAGTAGGTTTTATAGTAACTGAAGTTCAAGTTCATTATTGGGGAAGTTTGATTACTGATGGTAACTCACTTGAAAATGTAAATGACCACTACTTAGTTTTAAATTTAGTACCAGAAAGTACTGTTTATAAATCATTAATTAAAAAAGAACACGTATCTTTAATAGAAGGTTTTGAGCTAAAACTAAAAGAAAATGAAGTTTATAAAACATCTAATTGGATTAGCTCTACTATTAGTGAAGGCGAAGATGTTACTATCAATTATGTAAATACATGGATAGATAGTAAGTTTAGTATCACACTAGATTTAAATAACAATAAAACTTTATTATTTAACGCTTCAGCTTTAGAAGGGTGGAATGCTTACTTTTTAAGAGTAGTATTAAATTTTGAAAGTAAACCGAGTGTAACTTATTTTTGGCAAGGCTTTAGTACTAGTGACCCTGATAATGGAATTGATACTACTAAAACTTACTCTCTTACAATAGTTAGTGAACTTATGGTAATAAGCGCAAATATTTGGTTTTGTCAGTATGATACAACTGATGTCCATAAAGGTAGTGTTAATATTCCTATAAATCTATTTGGACAAGTAGCTATTGATAATTCAAACTGGAAAGATAATACTTGGGGTGTTTTATATATAGAAGGTACTGCTAGAGAAATAATTGATATAAGAATAGAAGAACCTAATAAACTATATTATTTTGTTGGAGAAACAGAAAATTTAGAAGGTTTAAAAGTATTTGTTATTTATGATAACTTAACTGAAGAATTATTAGAAACTGGTTATAGTGTTAATGGATTTAATTCTTTATCTAGCGGAAGTGTAACTGTTACTGTTAGTTATGAAGGTTTTAGTAGAACTTATGTAGTAAACATTGCATTAATTCCAGAAGCACAAGTTGAAAGTATATATGTATTTACTAATCCAACTAAAACAACTTACTATAAAGGTGAAACTGTGTTAAGTTTAGCAGGTATAGTAATAAAAGCGGTTTATGATGATGAAAGCCAAACTATAGTAAGTTATACTTCTTACAGCGGATTTGTAAGTAACACACTTGGAAGTGTAACAATAACTGTATTTTATAATGAATTTAGTACAACTTTTGAAATAAATATAGTTCAAATGTCTGTTAATTTTGTATATGATTCATTAGACCACTTTATTAATTTAGATTATAATACGAGTGTTAGTTTAATTCCAGCATTTGGTAGTGGAGTTCATTTAATTGGATGGTATACAGACGCTTTACTAACTGTATTATATACTGGTACATTTGAAAATATTACTAGTAATTTAGTAGTGTATGCTTCGAAAGTATCTTTAGTTAAAATATCATT
>JAITXV010000002.1 GCA_031284605.1 Acholeplasmatales bacterium
AGTATTTTAGAAATATTAAACATATCTTATGGCTCTTTACCACAGTATAGTGCTGATACCCCACTTCAACAATCAGATGCGCAGTTTGATTATGTATTTTCTAATTTTGAACCAAATATAGTTTTAGTTACTTCTAGTGCTACTTATACTGCTTCTTATACTTCTATTCTTAGAAGTTATACTATTGAATTTTTAAACTACGACAATACTGTCTTACAAAGTTCTTTATTTGATTATGGTGTTATTCCTTCTTACGAAGGAGTTAACCCTACTAAAGAAAGCACTGTTTCTAATTGTTTTATTTTTGATTCCTTTGAACCTTTAATAGAAGAAGTAACAGAAGATAAAACTTACACAGCCTCATTTTTAACTTTTGATAGGTCTTATCTTATAGTATTTCAAAACTACGATGGAGAAGTATTACAAAGTAGTCTAGTTGCTTATGGTGAAGCAGCAGAGTATTTAGGTTCTGCTCCTACTAAAGAAAGCACGCTAGAGTACAGTTATGTATTTGCTTCTTGGAGTCCTAGTCTAACAAACGTTACCGAAGACACTGTGTACACTGCGGTTTTTAGTGAAGTACTTATTATGTTTAACGTAGTATTTAAAGATTATAACGGTGATATTTTAAAAACTCAATATGTTCCTTATAATGAAGCAGCATCTGCACCAACCCCACCAAACAATAAGTATAATTACTATTTTACTTCTTGGAGTACTTCTTTTTCTAATATAATTAGTGATGTAGAAGTATATGCTATATATGATTACGTTTTTTCATACAATATTGTTTCTTTTTGTGTAGAAATATATGATTATCACGATAACCTAGCTTCTTCATTATATGTACCTTTTGAAATTGAAGATTTACCAGTAACTAAAATATTAGGAACTACTTTTGAAAATTCTCCTTCGGTTACTTCATTATTTATTCCTTCTGGCGTTACTTTTATAGAAAAAGGAAGTTTTAACGGGTTATCTAATTTAGCTTCAATTTCATTACCATTTGTAGGACAAAGTGTTACACCTAACGTTTACTCTTTCTTTGGTTATATATTTGGAGATTCTACTTATGACACTATAGATACATTAGTTCCTGCAAGTATTCGAAACGTAGTTATAACTTCCGGTGATACTTTAAGTTCAAATGCTTTTTATAATTGTACTAACATCCAAACTATATTACTAAGCCCTGATACTTTATCAATTGGTAATAATGCTTTTTATAACTGTTCTTCATTGTTATCTATAATGTTACCTAACAATTTAGAAAGTCTAGGAGCTTATGCATTTGCGCAGTGTTCATCTTTAGTAAACTTATATATTCCATTAACTCTTACCACTATTGGCTATGCTGCACTAGAAGGTTGTGACTCTTTAGAGTTATTAACTATTCCGTTTGTAGGAGATGCTTTAGTAAACCCAACTGCTACTAACATAGGTTACATATTTGGTACAGTAAATTACTTAAACAATTTAACAAAACTTCCTTTATCTTTAAAAACTATCAATATTAGTGTTGTCACTACTATATATGAATATTCATTTTACGGATGTGAAAATTTAACAAATGTTAATTTCTTATCAGAAATAACTGTTATTAATAGATATGCATTTTATAACTGTTCTTCTTTAGAAAGTTTAGTTTTTCCATCTTCTCTAATAAATATTAAAGAATATGCGTTTTATAACAATACTAGTCTAGTTAGTGTAACTTTTTTTGATGTTTTAGAAAGTATAGGCTCACATGCATTTTTTAATAATACAAGTATTAAAGAACTAACATTTACTGGTGTATTAGATATAATTGGTGATTATGCATTCTCTAACAATACTAGTTTAGAAAAAATTGTATTCGCTAGTACAACTTTACAAGTTCTAGGCGAAGGAGCATTTTCTAATTGTAGTAACGTAGTTGAACTTAATATAGTTAGCCCTTTAAGAATAATTAGCGATTATGCATTTTATGATTTAAATAAAGTGACTGTATTAAATTTACCTGCTTCACTTACCCACATTGGCTCATATGCTTTCCATAATTTTAATTTAGTTACTAACTTAGTAATACCTTCAAGTGTTGTTTTTATAGGAATTGCTGCTTTTTCACAATGGAATTCACTTGAAGAAATAACGCTACCTTTTATAGGACTTGAAAAAGATTATAATGAACTTTCAGATTTTGGAAATATATTTTCAGAACTATATCCAAATAACTTAGCAGTTCCTGTTTCTTTAAGAACAATAAATATTACTTCTTCTTCTCCAATTTTTGGGTTTGCATTAGCTGATTTGTTTTATGTAGAAACTATAAATATTAACGAATCCGTTACATATATAGGAGTAGGAGCGTTTATGTTTTCATTATTTTCATCTATAGTACTTCCTCCAAATATAACTAACATAAGTGCTGGTATGTTTGCGTTCAACACAAATTTATCCAACGTGGATGTTCCGTACGGTGTTAATCTAATTGATAGCGGTGCATTTGAAGGTTGTGTTTCCCTCGAGTACTTAATAATCCCATCAACAGTGTTAGATATTTATGCTAACAGTTTTACAAATGTTGAAAACTTAAATATATTTACATCGTTTGCTTCAAGGCCTGATGGTTGGCTATTTAACAATGATTTTAATATTTATTACGAAGGTGAATGGTTTTTAAATAACGGAGTTCCCGTTATTTATACCTAAAAATAACCAAGTAACACAAAAATAATGGTATAATTAAATATACAATTATTATTAAAAAATAATATTTTACTGTGCTTCCCCCAATTAGGTTTTTTTTAGTAATGAAAAAAAACTTATGAGGAGCACTTTTATGATTAAAAATTTAAAAATTTCTAAATTATCTGTTTTTTTAATACTAACTTCATTGTTATTATTAACTTTTATTTTTTATAGCTGTACTACTACAACAGTTACTCCTACTTACAAGGTCACTTTTAATACAGATGGTGGTTCTTTAGTAAGTTTTCAAGAAGTAAATGAAAATTCTAAAGCTACTGAACCAAAAGACCCTACAAAAGAGTTTTATACCTTTTCTTTTTGGTATACTTTAAATGAAAAAACTATTCCCTATGATTTTAGTACACCTGTTACTTCAGATCTTGCATTATATGCTCTTTGGGAGCGTGATCCCATTTACGACAGTACTTACACTGTAACGTGGGTAGTTGAAGATGTTATTTCTTATGTTAATCCTAGTGCGTTATATCTTTCTACACCAGTTTTTGTAGGTGATACTCCTACTAAAGAAAGTACTGTTCAATATGATTATGTATTTAACGGCTGGAATCCTAGCATTAGTGCTGTTACTAAAGATATTACATATACTGCAGTATTTAGTAAGCAATTAAGACAATACACAGTTACTTTTGTTAATTATGATGATGAAATTTTACAAGTAAGTGATTATAATTATGGAGAAACTCCGCTTTATAGTGCTCTTACCCCTACTAAAGAAAGTGACTCTTATTACGTATATTCATTTTTATCGTGGGATAAAGAAATAGACGCAGTTAGCACTTCTGTTACCTACACTGCCATATTTACTGCTAGTGATAGATTTTACCAAATAGAATTTTTAAATTATGACTTGAGCGTATTACAAACATCTTCTCTTACTTTTAATAGTACTGCCGAATATAATAGTCCAACACCTATAAAAGAAAGTACAGATGAGTTTGATTTTGTATTTAGTGCATGGAACAAAGAAATAACTAATGTTACAGATGATACCACTTACGTTGCGTGTTTTGATAATATATTAAGAAACTACACTATAGAATTTTTAGATTACGACCTAAGTGTTTTACAAAGTGGTAATGTAGATTATGGCACATTACCAGTGTATAATGGGGATACTCCTACAAAAGAAAGTACAGATGAATTTGATTTTGTATTTAGTGGATGGGACGCGCAAATAACAAACGTTACAGGCAATGCTACTTATACTGCACAATATGACAGTATTTTAAGAAGTTACACTATAGAATTTTTAGATTATGACTTAAGTGTTTTACAAACTAGTGTAGTAGATTACGGAACTTTGCCAGTGTATAGCGAGGAAAATCCTACAAAAGAAAGTACTGATGAGTTTGATTTTGTATTTAATGGTTGGGACACACAAATAACTAATGTTACAGGCAATACTACTTATACTGCCTGCTATGACAATATTTTAAGAAGTTACACTATAGAATTTTTAGATTACGACCTAAGTGTTTTACAAACTAGTGTAGTAGATTATGGTACATTACCTGTGTATAATGGCGCTACTCCTACAAAAGAAAGTACTGTACAGTTTGATTTTGTATTTAGCGGATGGGACAAACAAATAGAAACAGTTTCATCGCCACTTTTATATATAGCGCAGTATGAATCTATTACAAGAAGTTACTCAATAGTTTTTGTTAATTATGATTATAATACTTTGCATGTTACTATAGAAGAATATGGAACCATTCCTGTATATGCAGGAGAGACTCCCACTAAACCAAGTACAGAACTGTATGTCTATACATTTGATAGTTGGTCTCCGGAAATACACGCAGTAGATGGAAATCAATTATATACTGCTACATATTTGGTTTCTGAAAGATACTACGCTGTTACATTTTTACATTGGGATGGTTCAACTATATTTGTTGCTCATTTTAATTATGACTATGAAATATACTATTATGGGGATGTAGGAGAATTACCTGTTAGACCAAGTGATGAACAATATGATTATACTTTTATAGGATGGACACCAGAATTTACAAGAGTTACCGAAGATGCTACATATATGGCCACATACAGTCAAACTTTGCGAAGTTTTTATGTTTATTTTCGTAATTATAACTATGAATATTTAGCTGTGGAACTAGTTGAATACGGAGCCACTGTTACACCTCCTGCAGACCCTGTTAGACCTGGTTATATTTTTGTTGGCTGGGATGCACCATTAGATAATATTACTTGTACCCAAGAAATTCAAGCTCTATATGAAATTGCACCATTACCTTCTTTTCATAAAGAAACAACTGTTTATACAAGTTATTATGATTTTAGTTGGTCTAATCTAACTATACCTCCATATGTTAGAAAAAATCTAATAAATAATATTGTACCAAAAACTTTTCTTATACCGTTTCTATAACTACTATAGTTTTTCCTTCTATATACATTTTTTATATTGAACAGCTTAGTATAAGAGATTCTATTTTTTATGTTTTAGATAATATATTAAAGTAATATATTGTTTTTAACACATAAGAACCCATTACTTATGCATAAAAATGATATAAGTAGTATAATAAATATATGTATTGTGAAGTTATTGTAGATATTAATAATAGAAATGTAGATACAACTTATGATTATTTTGTTCCTAGTGAACTCGAACAAATAATCACAGTAGGAGCTAGAGTTATAGTTTTTTTTGGAAATTCTTTAAAAAGGATGGGTTTTGTTGTCAGAATTAAAGAATCTAGTACATATGACGCTAAAAGCATACTTGAAGTTGTAGATAGCGAATCTTTTATAAGTAGCGAACTATTTAATATTATAGATTATTTGTACAAAACTAACGTATCTACTTATTTTTCATGTATTAAAACAGTTCTTCCTAGCGAATTGCTTTTTGATTATAAAAAAGATATTTTATTAAATGATCCGTCTATGCTTCCAACTTTAAACGAGGAAATAATACCAAAGTTTAACAAAAACAATATATGGCATTTTTTGCCTAGTGATTCTTTTTATAACAACATCATAAATAAATATGTAAAAGATAATACTTTATCTATTGTTTATAAGTTAAAAGATTCATCAATTATTAAAACTATCAAGTATTATTATAAAAATAGTAATATTGATTTAAAAATATTAGAAAAATATAATTTATTAGAGTTACTAGATAAAAATGTATTTTATAACAACAGTGATTTATTAGAAAAAGGATTTAGTTCATCAAATATAAAAACTTTAGTTAAACAAAATGCATTAAGCGTTAAAGAAATTGAAAAGAAATATGAAATAGATCATAAATTTTCTTTAGAAATAAAAGATATAACTTTAAATGAGGAACAAGAAAAAGCTTATAATACAATTAAAGATGGTTTTAACACTGATAGTGTATTTTTACTTAAAGGTGTAACTGGTTCTGGTAAAACAGAGGTATATATTAAACTTATTAAAGAAGTTTTAAAAAGTAATAAAACAGCTCTTATTCTTACTCCGGAGATTACCTTAATAGCACCTTTAGCTAGAAGAATAATTAGCGAGTTTAAAGATATCGCTATATTTCATTCACGCCTTTCAAGTAATGAAAGACTAAGTGAATATTTAAAAGTTAAAAATAAAAAAGCTTGCGTGGTTTTAGGAACTAGAAGTGCTTCATTTTTACCTCTTGAAAATATAGGAATTATAATAGTAGACGAAGAACACGATCAAAGTTATATCCAAAGTTCTTCTGTTAGTTATGACACTATAGATATATTAAAATATAGATGTTTTTACAATAACTGTCCATTAGTTTTAGGCTCTGCTACGCCAAGTATTACTTCTTACTATAATGCAGTAAACACTAAATATAAACTTTTAACTTTAAACAATTTGGCACTTACATCAACACTTCCTACTTTAAAAATTATAGAGTTAGATAAACTTTTAGCATCTTCTGAAAGCTCTATTTTTTCTGCTGAACTTACTAAAAACATATCTTCATGTTTAGAAAAAAAAGAACAAGTTATAATATTGCATAATATTAAAGCGTACTCAAGAATGCTTATATGCCCTAGTTGTGGTTATGTTCCTGTATGTAAAAACTGTGATGTCTCTTTATCTTATTATAAAACTAGTGATACCTTAAAATGTCATTACTGCGGTTATACAATTTCTAATCCTAAACTCTGTCCTAAATGTAATCATGAATTACTTAATAAACATTTAGGTATAGAAGAAGTAGAAGAAGAACTAAATAGATTGTTTATAAATGCTAGAATAATGAGGGTTGATGCAAATACTACTACTAAAAAAGGTTCACACGAGGCTTTATGGCTAAAGTTTTTAAATAATGAAGCTGATATTTTACTTGGAACTCAAATGATATCTAAAGGATTAGATTTCCCTAATGTTACTTTGTCTTGTGTTGTTCTAGCAGATGCTAGTTTTAGAAATCCTTCATATGATAGTGTGTTTTCTTCATATGTTTTATTTAAACAGTTAATAGGTAGAAGTGGTAGAACAAAACAAGGATTGTCTATAATCCAAACTTATGATTCAAACAATATATGTATACAAAGTTTAGAAAAAGACTATAATTATATATATAACAAAATAATTAGTGCTAGAGAGGTAGGGTCTTATGAACCTTTTGTAAGAGTTAGTCAAATTTTATTAGTAGGAGATAGTTTTAACACTCTTATGAATTACGCTAAAGATTATGTTAAAAAGTTAAGAAAAATAGTTGGATTAACTGTTTTAGGACCATCACTAGCCATAATTCCAAGAATTAAAAACAAAGTAAGAATGACTATTACACTAAAGTATAGTCTAAAAACTGAACAACTTACAGAATATTTAAGACAAATATTTATAAATAACAAAGAAATATCGACACAGTTTTATAAATATTATGATAATTTTGCATAAAAAAGGAGATAATAATGAATAATAATAACAACAACAATCAAAAAGTAGTATTTATGGGAACTTTAACATTTAGCGCTATTATCTTAAAAGCCTTATTAGATGCTAGAGTTAACGTAGTTTTAGTAGTTACTAAAGAAGATACTTATGATACAAAAAAGAAAAAATATATTTATCCTCTAACTAAAGAGTTAGCTATCAAATCTAATATCGAGGTTTTTCAACCTTCTAGGTTAAAAGATAATTTTCGCCGTGTATTAGAAGTAAATCCATCTTTAGTTATTACTGCTAGTTATGGTAATATAGTCCCTAAAGAAATAATAAACTCTGTTAAATGTATTAACATTCATGCGTCCCTTCTTCCCTCATACAGGGGTGCTTCACCAATCCAAGCATCTCTTTTAAACGGTGATAAAATTACAGGGGTTACTATTATGGAGATGGCGTATAAAATGGATGCTGGGGATATTATTTATCAAGAAAAATTATATATTCTAGATAATGATAACTTTACTTCTTTATTAGAAAAGTTAGCTCTCTTAGGGAGTAAAATGTTACTTCAAAAATTTGATTTAATAACTAGTAACAATTATATTCCTATTAAGCAAAACGAAAATGATGTTACTTTAACCCATTTATTAAAAAAAGAAGATGAGATAATTGATTTTAATAATAACAGTGAAAGTATAGTAAATAAAGTAAGAGCCCTTAGCGATAACTTAGGTGGTACTTTTTCTATCAATAATATTATTTATAAAGTGTATAAATGTAAAATTTGTGATATAATATATAGTGAATATGGGACTGTTATTGAGAATAAAAAGAGACTAGTTATATCAAGTAATAGCGGTAGTATCGAAATATTAGAAATACAAGAGTCTTCTAAAAAGAGACTAGCAATTAAAGATTTCTTAAACGGCAATAAAAACATTAAAGTTGGTGATAAAGTTGATAAAAAAGAATGCTATCAAAAACAATAAAATATTTAGAATAATAAGTTTGTTACTTATTTTCTTTTCTTTATCTTTTTTATTGTTTAGTTGTAAAGATACAACTTATTCGATCACTTTTGAAACAAATGGTGGAAACCATATTGAAAATATTTATTATACAAGAAAAACTTCATCTTTTTTCTTACCTAACCCTATAAAAGAAGGTTCTACTTTTTTAGGATGGTACGATAACCCTAAATTTAACCCTAAACTAACTATGCAAGTACTTAAAGGTAC
>JAITXV010000055.1 GCA_031284605.1 Acholeplasmatales bacterium
AAAAAATATTAAAAAATCTAAGTCTAATTTATATGTTTCATTAAGAAACATTCTAACATTCTTAGTTGTAATAATAGTAATAATATTTATTCTTTTATTTAAATCAATGTCTAGTCATTTACTTGATAGCAACGCTTATCCATCTATATTCCAAGATCCTAATTACCCTGAACTTGTTAAAAAAATAAGCGGTGCGATAGTGGGAATGTTACCTGCAGGTTTACTTTTATGTACTAGTGTTAGTTTGGCAGTTGGTGTTATTAGATTAGCTAAAAGAAACACTTTAGTTCAAGATGAATATAGTATAGAAACTTTAGCAAGAGTAGATATCCTTTGTTTAGATAAAACTGGTACTATCACAGATGGTACTATGACAGTTCACGAAGTTTTTGAATATAAAAACCCTACTAATTATGCATTAAAACAAATAATGAGTGCATTTATTAATGCACAAGGTGAAGAAAATAGTACTACTAAAGCATTAGCAGAAAGATTTGGTTTAGCTAAAAAAATTAAACATTGTGCAATTATACCATTTAGTAGTCAAAGAAAATTTAGCGCTGTTGAATTTGAAAAAATAGGTACATTTGTATTAGGTGCTAGTGAATTTGTATTAAAAGAAAACTATAATATGATAGAAAGAGAAGTTGAGAGGCATTCTCTTGATGGGTACAGAGTTATTTGTTTAGGGTTTACTAAAGAACATATAGTAGAAAATACAGTAGAAGCTAGTGTGGTTCCTATAGCGCTAATAACTATAAAAGATACTATTAGACCAAATGCTGCTAGTATAATCTCATATTTTAAAGAAATAGGAGTTGGTATAAAAGTAATAAGTGGTGATAATCCAATGACTGTATCTAAAATAGCAGGTAGAGTAGGAATTGATAATTATTATTCATATATTAGTTTAGATGGTTTATCTGATCGTGATGTTGAAAGAGCTGCTTCTAAGTACACTATATTTGGTCGTGTTACTCCTAATCAAAAAAAGATATTAGTACAGACTTTAAAGAAAGAAAAACACACTGTAGCGATGACAGGAGATGGTGTTAATGATATTCTAGCTTTAAGAGAAGCTAATGTATCTATAGCTATGGCTAGCGGTGCAGAGGCTACTAGAAATGTAAGTAATTTAGTATTAATGGATTCAAGTTTCGCAAGTCTTCCAAAAGTAGTACAAGAAGGTAGAAGAGTAATAAATAATATTCAAAAAGTAGCTACCCTTTTCTTGACTAAAACTATATTTTCTTTTATATTAGCAATTATTGGTATATTAAAAGGTTACTATCCAATTAGTCCTAGTCAACTATATCTAATAGATTATCTAGTTATTGGAATCCCTGCATTTTTCTTAGCTCTGGAGAATAATAACAAAGTAGTATCTGGAAACTTTATTTGGAATATATTTAGAAGTAGTATACCTGGTGCTATTGTTGTTGTAATAGAAGCGTTAATAATATATGCCTTCTCAAGTGCAAATCATTTTAGTGATGAAACCTTATCTACTCTTATAGCAGTATGTACTACGTTTACTTGTCTAATGGTGTTAGCTAGAATATCATCTCCATTTAATAAGCTCAGGGGATGGCTATTCTTAGTAATGATGACGGTCTGTGTGTTAGTGCTATGTTTCATTCCTAACTTGTTAGGAAACATTCCATTTTGGAGCTTTAAAACTATTTCAAACGGTCAATCATTAGGGACAATAGAACTCCTTTTGATGATAGCATTAATGGAAGCTAGCTTACCGTTAATGCTAGTAGTTGCTAATTTGTACAAATGGATTAAAACCCTAATAAAAGTTACTATAACAAAGTTGAGTGATTTAGGCGATGTTGATTAGTGGAAAAAACGCTCTTAGAGCAGCAATATTTAATTTAAGACCAATTTATAATGTATATATTTTATCAGGCTTTACAGATAAAGAGTTTATAAAACTATTAGATGATAAAAAAATTAAATATAAATTTGTTGATAAAGAAGAAATATATAAAATATATGGTGATAAAAATAATCAAGGAATAGTTAGTGAAGTATTAGATTATGAATATAGCGATATTCACGACATACTATCTAAAGAATCTTCTAAATTAGTAATATTAGATGAACTTAGCGACCCTCACAATTTAGGCTCAATTATAAGAACTGCAGATGCTTTTAAATACGATGGAATTATATTTCAAGATAATAACCAAGTATCATTAAATAAAACTGTAGTTAGAGTAAGTGCAGGTAGTATAGAAAGAGTTAAAATATTCAAAGTTACTAATATTAACCAAACTATCTTACTCTTAAAGAAAAACGATTATTTTATAGTAGGAACTGCTTTAGAAGCTACTACAAATTTTGATAAATTTGATTATCCAATTAAAACAGCAGTAGTTATGGGAAGTGAAGGTTTTGGTTTAAGACACTTAGTAAAAAGAAATTGTGATTTATTAGTAAAAATACCAATGTCTAATACACTCAATTCCTTAAATGTCAGTGTAGCCTCAGGCTTAATTATGTATGAAATAAATAAAAATAATATTTAAAGGAGTATTAATATGGATGCAATAAATGATTATGAATTAATATATTTAATTCAAAACTATCAAGATGGGGTTGCATTCGAAACATTACTCAAAAAGTATGAACCATTAATTAAAAAGTTAATTAGTGAATATTCTTACAATTATAAAGATTATGATGATTTATATCAAGAATCATCTTTTCTTCTATATAAGTTAGCAGTGTCTTTTAGTGAAGATAAAAACAAAACATTTACAAGATATTTTGAATCAAATTTAAAATGGATGATATTAGGAGTTTTATCTAAAAAACCTAAATATATTTTAAGAGAAGAAGTAGATAACTTCCCTTGTGATGATAGTAAAATAATAGTTGCTAGAGAAATGGATATTTCAAAGTATGATTTTACAGTTTTAGAAAAACAAGTGTACGATTATCTAATAATTGAAAATATGAAACCTATTAATATTATCAAAATTTTAAATATAAATAGTAAGGTCGTATATAATGCAATATCAAGAATCAAAGCAAAAATGAAGTAAATTTAGAGTTTTTATGACTTTTAAAAAATACTTTGTGTATAATAGTATACTTTACTTGATAAAATATCTATTATTTGATATAATTAAATAAGACCCCATGAAAGGCGGTTTTTTAATATGAGAGAAAAAGTTATATTAGTATGTACTGAATGTTTTAGTAGAAATTACCAAACAACAAAAAACAAAGCAGTCCAAAAAGAAAAAATTGAGTTAACTAAATTTTGTAAAAGATGTAATAAACATACTTTGCATAAAGAAAACAAGTAGCAGGGAGAAAACAAATGGCTATAAAAGCAAAAGAAAAAAAAGAAAAATCAAAGTTATTAGAAGTTTTAACTAAAGAATATAGATGGGAAAACTTAATATTAGCCGTATTAGTAATTGCTGCTATTATATTATCTTCATTAATATTAACAAATACTTTAACTATAGATCCTAACTTTCCAGTTTTAGGACAAGGTGTTGCTGGAAAAGTATTTGCATGGGTATTGTTAGGAATAGCAATAATAGGATTATTATTAGTATTATATCCATTTTTATTACCTGCAGTTCCTGAACTCAAAAAAGTTAGTTGGCCAAAAGGTTTAGTATATTTGGATTTAGCTATTAGAGTATTTGTATTTACTATTTTACTTACCGCTATTTTATTTTTATTTGATAAAGCAGCTACTGAAATATTTAAATGGATTAAGACTTGGGGTGACTAATGGCTACTGAAAATAAAAAGAAAAAAAGATGGTACATAGTTCAAACTTATTCTGGTTACGAAAAATCAGTTCAAGAAGACCTAATGAACAGAGCAGTTAGTGCTGGTTTACAAGAATTTATATTTCAAGCAATTGTACCTGAAATAAAAATAGTTGAACCACCTAAAGATAAAAACTCTGGTAAAGAACCTAAAATTAAATTTAAACCTATATATCCTGGATACGTATTCGTAGAAATGATATTAGATAGTGAAGCTTGGTTTATCGTAAGAAACACTCCAAAAGTAACCGGATTTATCGGTTCAAGTGGTGGAGGTACCCAGCCAGTTCCTGTTCAAAGAGATGAAATGAAAGAAATCTTAGAAAGAATTGGAATTGATAAGAAAGAAAGCTTACAGAAATATGTTGGAAAAACTGTTGAGATTAAAGATGGTCCATATAAAGGCGAAAGATGCGAAGTTATTGGATTTGACGATGATAAATATATATTACTAGTTAACGTTTATATGTTTAGCCAATTTATGTCAACAGAAGTAGATGCAAAATCTATTAAAATAGTTAAATAATTAATATTTATATCCTTTTTATGTTATAATAATTATCGCATTTAAAGGATAATATCGGGAAGTAGCTCAGCTTGGTGGAGCACTACGCTTGGGACGTAGGGGTCGCAGGTTCAAATCCTGTCTTCCCGACCACTTAAATCTTTGATTACTCGCTTTGTTTAAGAGCAAAATGGGTAAAATTAGCATATTTATAGTGAATTAAACTAAAAAGGGGACTAGAAATAGTCTCCTTTTCTTTTTCTATACCCAAAATC